>NZ_NFJE01000006.1:0-176432 GCF_002159695.1 Collinsella sp. An271
CGTGAAGGCCGCCACCGACGCCGGCGCCGCGGCGGCCCAGCGCGTGGGCGAGCTGCTCTCGGTCCACGTCATCCCGCGCCCCGACGGCTCGGTCGAGACGATCCTGCCCTCCTCGAAGTAGCGGATCGGGCGCCTAGCTCCGCCCGCCGCATACCGGGGCTCGCGGCCTGCCGATGCGAGCCTTCGGATCGATCCCCCTCTCGCGTCTGGACCCGCGCGCTGAGGGCCCGGGAGACAAAAGATCGGTGTCTCCCCGAGGAGGCGCCGGATGAACCGTCCGGCGTCTCCCTCTGGCCCCAGCGCGCGTCCAGTCGCATATGCGCCGGCCCGTGCGGCAGCAACCGACAGGACCGGCTGCCATCAGTTTCGGACGCAGACAGTCGTGCCCGCGCCCGCGTCAACGAATCACACCTATGGAAGGAGGCACGATGCAGGATTTCGATTTCGACCTTCAGAGCATCCAGGCCGCACGCGAGCTCGCCCGCCGCGGCAAGGTCGCCGCGAACCAGATCGCCGAGTTCACCGAGGAGCAGATCGACCGCATCTTGCGTCACATGGTCGAGGTCGCCGAGGCCAACGGCGAGCAGCTTGCGCGCATGGCCGTCGAGGAGACCGGTTTCGGCGTCGTGGAAGACAAGGTCTACAAGAACCATATGGCCTCTGGCCTGCTGTACGAGCAGATCCGCGACCAGAAGACCATCGGCATCATCGATGTCGACGAAAAGCTCCAGACCATCACCATCGCCGAGCCCGTCGGCCTGCTCATGGGCATCGTCCCCTCGACGAACCCCACCTCGACGGTGCTCTACAAGTCGCTCATCGCCCTCAAGGCGCGCAACGCCATCGTGTTCTCGCCGCATCCCGCGGCGGCCAAGTGCACGCAGACGGCCATCCAGCTCATGTGCGACGCCGCCGTCGAGGCCGGTGCGCCGGCCAACATCATCCAGGGCATCACCCTGTCCACGATGGCGGCGACCAACGAGCTCATGCATGCACCCGAGGTGGCCATGATCATCGCCACCGGCGGCCCCGGCATGGTGAAGGCCGCCTACAGCTCGGGCAAGCCGGCCCTCGGCGTGGGCGCGGGCAACTCGCCGGCCTACATCGAGGCCACGGCCGACGTGCACGCCGCCGTCCGCCGCATCATGGCGTCCAAGACCTTCGACAACGGCACCATCTGCGCATCCGAGCAGAGCGTGATCTGCGAGACCTGCAACCGCGAAGCCGTCATCGCCGAGTTTACCCGCCAGGGCGGCTACTTCATGTCCGAGGACGAGTGCAACAAGGTCTGCGCGCTGCTGTTCCGCAACGGCCACGCCATGAGCCCCAAGTTCGTGGGCCGCAGCGCCCAGGTCATCGCCGACGCCGCCGGCATCACCGTTCCCGCCGGCACCCGCGTGCTCATCGGCGAGCAGCACGGCGTGGGCGACAAGTGGTCGCTGTCCTACGAGAAACTCACCTGCGTGCTGGGCTTCTACACGGTGTCCAACTGGGAGGAGGCGTGCGACCTGTCGATCGCGCTGCTCCAAAACGGCATCGGCCACACCATGAGCATCCACACCGAGAGCAAGGACATCGTGCGCAAGTTCTCGGTGAAACCCGCCTCGCGCATCCTGATCAACACCGGCGGCACCCAGGGCGGCACGGGCCTTTCCACCGGTCTGGACATCGCGCTGACGCTGGGCTGCGGCACCTGGGGCGGCAGCTCCGTGTCCGAGAACGTGGGGCCGCGCCACCTCATCAACGTCAAGCGCGTGGTGAACGGCATCATCGAGCCCGACGAGCTGGTGGCCCGCGACGAGCTGTTCGCGAAGTACCATCCCGAGCTGGCGCGCGCCCGCGGTCACAAGGATGCCGCGTGCTGCGCATCCGCCCCGGCTCAGGCCGCCACGGCGCCGATCTCCTATTCGCCGGGCTGCGGCTGCGGCGCGGCTTGCGCTCCGGTGACCGCTCCGGCTCAGGCCGACAAGCCCTCCGATGCCGTCGACGCCGACGAGCTGAAGAGGATGGTCGAGGAGCTCGTGAAGGCGTTTCGCAGCATCCCCGAGTAACGCATGCACCTCGGCGCGCGCGGGCACATTACCCCTGCGCGCCGCGCGGCAAGCGGGGCGCATCGCCCCGACGACTACATGTTCCAGGGGCTTTAGGCCCCGCAGATGAGGAGGACAATCATGAACGAGGCACTGGGTATGGTCGAGACCTACGGCGCGGTGGGCGCCGTCGAGGCCAGCGACGCTATGGTGAAGGCCGCCGACGTGCGCCTGATCGGCAAGGTCAACGTGGGCGCGGGCATCGTGACCACGTTCGTGCGCGGCGACGTGGCGGCCGTGAAGGCCGCGACCGACGCCGGCGCCGCGGCGGCGCAGCGCGTGGGCGAGCTCCGCTCGGTCCACGTCATCCCGCGTCCGCACACCGACGTCGAGACCATCCTTCCGTAACGCGCCATGGACTCGCGCGCATTCGACATCGAGGGCTTCCTGCGCGACGCAGACCACTGCTATCGGGAGCTGCACGGCGACGAGGTGGTGCGCTTCTTCGAAGAGGCGCTCCTGCGCGCCCGCGCCTGCGGATCGGCCGACGCCGTGATCGTGGTCGCCAACGAGTTCGGCAGCGTGGCCCGCACCCGGGGCGAGCTCGGGCGCGCCCGCGAGCTGTATCGCGAGGCGCTTTCCCTGCTCGAGCGGCGCCCCGGTGAGGTCCCCGTCCGCTCGCGCGCGAGTCTTCTGCTCAACTACGGTGACGTGTGCGTGGCGCAGGGGTCGTTCGCCGAGGCGGTCGAGCTGTTCGACGCCGCCGAGGCCCTGCTCGCCGATGAGCCGGAGTGCTGCTACGAGCGCTCCGCCATCTGCAACAACCGTAGCTCCGCGTGGCGCGGGCTCGGCCGCATGGCGGATGCCCGGCGCGACCTGGAACGCGCCGTCGACCTGCTCGGGCGGGTACCGGGTTCTGCGGGCGCTCGCGCGGTGGCCCGCGTGAACCTGGCGCAGCTGCTCATCGACGAGGGGCGGCTCGATGCGGCGGAGCGCGCGCTCGCGCCGGCGCTCGAGGCCTTCCTCACGCTGAGCGGCGGACGCGATATCCACCGCCCGAACGCCTTCGCCGCCGCAGGGCAGCTCCGCATGCTGCAGGGCCGCTATGCCGAGGCGGCGGTGTGCTACCGGGAGGCGGCGCGCTCCCTTGCCGACAAGGTCGGTGCGTCCGAGAACGTCGAGCGCCTGCGGGCGGCGGGGTCCCGCGCCGCGCGTCTTGCCGGATGGGAGGCGGGTGCATCGTGAAGGGGCTCGAGCTTTCGCGCCGCTACTTCGAGGCCTACGGGCCGTCGCTGTTCGCCGGCCTGCCTGCCGACGTGCGCGCCCAGGCGGCCGTCGGCCTGGTAGGGCCGGGGTCGGAGTGCCTGGGGTTCGATGACGAGCTGTCGCGCGACCACGACTTCGGGCCGGGCTTTTGCATCTGGCTGCCCGCAGCGGTCTTCGATGTCTGGGGTCCCGAGCTGCAGAGGCGCTACGACGCGCTGCCTCGCACGTTTCTGGGCTTCACCCGCCCGCAGGCCGCGCCGCTTTCCGGCAAGCGCGTGGGCGTGTTCGAGACGGGCTCGTTTTTGCGCGCCTTCACCGGGCTCGATCGCCCGCCGGCGACGTCCCGCGAATGGCTGGCGATTCCCGAGCAGTTTCTGGCCGTGGTGTCGGGCGGCGAGGTCTTTGTCGACGAGGGCGGCGGCATCTCTGCGGCTCGCCACGTCTACGAGGGCTTTTATCCCGAGCCGGTGGTGCGCCAAAAGGTGGCGGCAAACCTTGCGACCATGGCCCAGGCGGGCCAGTACAACCTGCCGCGCTGCCTGTCGCGAGGCGACGCCGTAGCCGCCGGGGCGGCGCGCGCCGAGTTCGCATGCGCCCTCATGGCGGTCCTGCATCTGCTGAGCCGGGTATATATGCCGTTCTACAAGTGGTCGTTCAGATCGCTTGTCGAGCGCACGGCGGCGGGCCGCGCCTATGCGGCGTGGATCGAGGCGCTCGTGGCGGCGCCCGTGCGCACGGTGCGCGCGGGCGAGGTCGAGTGCCTGTGCGCAGGTGTGCTGGGCGCGGTGCGCACGCTGGGATGGACGGGTTGCGCAAGCGATTTCCTGCTGGATGCGGCGCTCGACATCCATGGCCGCATCGAGGACGAGTATCTGCGCGCCTGCCCCTTGGGTGCCGGCGCGTACGCGTGAGGCATCTTCGATTCGAGGAGAGGACATGGGCTGCTGCAAGCTGGGCGCGCCGTCCGGGCGCCGTTTGGAGGTGTATCCGCTGTTCGCTCGCCCCGGCGTGCGCGCGCTGCTCGGGCGCGCGGGCGCGGGTGAAGCCGATACGGCCGTCCTGCGCGAGATCGTGGCGCTCGAGTGGGAGCAGTTCGACCGCGTTGAGGGCATGTTCGGCCGAGCGTCCTGCCAAGACGACCTGCAGTCGTTTTTCGTGTATCGGCTGGCGCAGCACCTCGCCTTCCCGCGCGCGGCGCTACCGTATATCCTCGACGATCTGCGCGGCGCCGAGACGGTCGGCCGCAACCTCGTCGAGGAGAAGTACGCCCGCATGATGGGGGCGACCGACCCCGAGCGCTACGCCGCCACCTGGGCGGCGCGTCTGGAGGTGCCCTCGCCGGTGCGCGCCGCCGTGCTAGGCGAGATCGCGGACCTTGTGCGCGCTCGCCTGGAGGAGGCGTCTCGCGACCTGTCCGTGACGTCGGGGCATGCGCGCGGGGCCGTCAGCGAGCCGGGGCGCGTCTCCGCGCTCGACTACTATCTGGCCGAGGCCGCCGGCTACCGCCTGCGCACGCTCTTCGCGCTGCGCGACGGGCTGCTCCGCCAGGAGCGCGGCCGCGTGAACGCTATCGAGGACACCTACCGCTACACGGTGGGCCTTCTTACGGCATTGGAGGCGACGGCATGACCAGAAGACGGACCGGCCGCGATGACGCGGGCGAGGAGCTGTACCTGATCGGCGAGGTGAGCCGCATCGGCGGGGTGTCCCAGCGCAGCCTGCGCCATTACGACGAGCTCAAGATCATCGAGCCCGACGTGATCGGTGACAACGGCTACCGCTACTACACGCGCAACACCATGCTCAAGATCCCCGTGGTCAACTACCTCAAGAACATGGGGTTCACCCTCGAGGACATCTCGCGCATCTTCAACTCCGATTTCGGCGAGATCGAGCAGACCTTTGCCGAGCGCCGCGATGCGTGGGAGCGCGAGATGCAGCTCATCCGCGAGCGCATGCGCATCATCGACGACTGGGTCGCGCTCATCCACGAGGCCAACTACGTGCTGGGCGCCCGCCCCACCGAGGTGCGCACGGTGTTTTTGCCCGCCGACACCTTTTTGGCCATGCCGTATCGGTTCAACGGGGATTTCGCCGAGGCCACCATCAACCTCGAGTTCTCCAAGTTCGTGGCCGACAACGACAACCCCATCACCGGGCCGGTGATCTTGCGGCACGAGTCGTTCGACGCGTGGCGTCAGCGGTGCTCGCAGGGCGAGCCCTGCGATGCGATGGTACTGCAGCACGCGGTCCGCACGGTCGACCCCGAGGCCCGCTTCGTACGCCCCGACGGCATGTACCTGGCCACCTACCATGTGGGGCCCTTCGAGGAGCTGGGGGAGGCCTACGACCGGATGGCGGCGTTCGCGGACGAGCACGGCTACCGGTTGGCGGGCTGTTCGTACGAGCGCTTCGTCACCGACTACTGGACCACCTACGATCCCGACCGCTTCGTCGCCGAGGTCCTCGCCCCCATCAAGTAGGGGAGCGCCGGCAGGGCTCGACCCGCCCGAAGGCTCCGCGCCCGCCCGCGCCCGCCTGCCCCGTGTTCCGGCCTCGCCTTAATATCTGTTTAGGAGCATCCATGAATGCATACAAGATGAAGACCGAGCTGTTTTTCGGTTTCCGTGCCGTTGAGCACCTGTCCGAGATGCCGTATCGCAACCTGCTCATCATCACCGACGGCTTTTTGGAGTCGTCGGGCGCGCTCGCCAAGCTGGTGCAGCACCTGCCTGCCGGCGCCCGCTACGAGACGTATTCCAACGTGCGGCCCGATCCCAGCCAGGAGCTGGTCGACGAGGGCGCGGCCGTGCTCGCCCGCGTGCGCCCCGACCTGCTCGTGGCGTTCGGCGGCGGCTCGTGCATCGACGCGGCAAAGGCGATGCTGCTGTCCGCGTGCGAGGGCGGCATGGAGCGCCCCTATTTCCTGGCCGTCCCCACGACGGCCGGAACCGGTTCGGAGGTGACCAACTTCGCGGTCGTCACGCGCGGCAGCGACAAGGTCGTGCTCATCGACGATTTCCTGGCGCCCGACGGCGCGCTGCTCGAAGCCGACTTCACGCGCACCGTGCCCCCCGCGGTCACGGCGGACACGGGCATGGACGTGCTCACCCATGCGCTCGAGGCCTACGTGTCGAGCACGGCGACGTCGTTTACCGACGCCATGGCGGTCAAGGCCCTGCGGATCGTGTGCGCCGATCTGCCCGCCGCCTTCCGCGACGGCATGGCCATGCGCAGCCGCACGCGCATGATCGAGGCGTCGTGCATAGCGGGCATCGCGTTCACCAATGCGGGTCTGGGTATCAACCATTCGCTCGCCCATGCGTTGGGCGGCCGTTTCCACGTGGCGCACGGCCGCCTGAACGCCGTGCTGCTGCCGTATGTGATCCGCTTCCACCTGGGCCGCTCCGACTGCCGCGAGGCCTACGAGCGTCTGGCCGTCGAGCTGGGCATGGCCGACGCGGATGAGCTGCTGACGCGTATCTGCGCTCTTCGCGCCGATCTCGGCATCGAGAACAGCCTGTCCGAGCTCGGGCGCATCGACGCCGCGAGGTTCGAGGCCGAGCTGTCTGCCATCGCCGAGGCAGCGCAGCACGATCGCTGCACGCCCACCAACCCCTGCGCCGTGAGCAAGCAGGATCTGGTGAATATCCTGCGCGACGCGTTCGCCGGACGATAAGAAATTGCCTCTCCTTCTTGGGCCGCCCCGATGCACATGGAGCGCATCGGGGCGGCGGTGCATCACTCCTGGTATCACCCGGCCGGAATGCACGGAATCAGCGCCGATTCCGTGCATTCCGGCCGGGTGATACCTTCATAGGTGCAGCTCGTCGTGTCAGTGGCCGAGTTGTGTAGATTTTGCTTTTCTCTTATTTCTTTTTAGGCAAGCAAAATGCTTGCGGTTGCTTTTCATTCGAAAGAGAAACGTCGGGCGGCGACGAGTCACGCGCAAAAATGCCGAGACGCATCCTGTGCTAGAGCGCAGATCCTGCACAGGATGCATGCGGGCGCATGCGAAGCGGTTTTTCTTTCCTTTCCCATGCCCGAGCGCACCGTTTATCCCGCACGGCGCACCGCGTGCTCCCATTTCGTACAATACAGGCAACGGATGCGCCGGTCAGAGGGATGCGGCGCCGCGTGGCCGCCCCGAGAGGAGCGCGGCAGGAGGGAGCGAAACCGATGCTCGTTACCACCAAGGACATGCTGCTCGATGCCCAGAAGAACCACTATGCGGTCGGTGCCTTCAACATCGAGAACCTCGAGTTCGTCATGGCCGTGCTGGCTGCCGCCGAGGAGACCAAGTCCCCGGTGATCATGCAGACCACGCCCGGTACGGTGAAGTTCGCCGGTCTCGATTATTTCTACGGCATGGTGAAGGCCGCTGCCGAGCGCGCGAGCGTGCCGGTCGCCCTGCACCTCGACCACGGCGACGGCTACGATCGCTGCATGCAGGCGCTCCGCACCGGCTACACCTCCGTCATGATCGACGGCTCGCATGAGAGCTTCGAGGACAACATCGCGCTCACCGCGAGCGTGGCGCGCGCCGGTGCCGCCATGGGCGTGCCGGTGGAGGCCGAGCTCGGCAAGGTCGGCGGCAAGGAGGACGACGGTCCGGCGGTCGAGGGCGAGAACCCCTACACCGATCCGGACGAGGCGCGTGAGTTCGTCGAGCGCACCGGCTGCACCAGCCTCGCCATCGGCGTGGGCACCGCTCACGGCGTGTATACCGAGACCCCGCATATCGAGCAGGACGTCGTGCGCGCCATCCGCGCCGCCGTGGACGTGCCGCTGGTGCTGCACGGCACCTCCGGTGTGCCCGATGAGCAGGTCGCCGAGGCCGTGAAGAACGGCATCTGCAAGGTCAACTACGCCACCGAGCTGCGCCAGGCGTACACCCGCGGCTATCAGGGCTTCATGGCCGAGAACCCGAACGCCTTCGACCCCAAGAAGCCGGGCCGTGCCGGCATGGCCGAGATCACCAAGATCGTGAAGATCCGCATGGAGAACCTCGGTTCCATCGGTCGCGCATAACGGCAACGAATCGATACGCTGCAAAGCCCGCCGGAGATTCCCGGCGGGCTTTTTTGTGGACGTGAAGCGTCGCGGACGGCCCCTGTGGGCTCGCGCCGCCAGACAACGCATCCCCGTCATATGAACATTGCCTTGTGCTACCTGCGCGGATGATCGCGCAACGCTCACCAGACAATCCGACCGTTTGAAGACCGGCCGCGCGAACCTCTTGCGCGTGCCGTTACGCTTATAGCATCGCAGGGGATTTTGTCGGCATGCGCGGGAGCGTATTCAAGAAAGGTGGAGCGGAGCATGAATAAGCGTACAAAGATCGTTTGCACCATGGGACCGGCTTGTGATGACGACGATATCCTCCGCGAGATGATCAAGGCGGGCATGAACGTCGCCCGTTTCAATTTCTCGCACGGCAGCCACGAGGAGCAGCGTGCGCGCATGGAGCGCGTCAAGCGCATCTCCGGCGAGCTCGGCATCCCGGTGGGCATCCTGCTCGACACCAAGGGGCCCGAGATCCGCACGGGCTTTCTGGAGGGCCATGCCAAGGTGGCGCTCGAGCCCGGCTCGACCGTCACGGTGACTGCGGCCGAGACCTCTGAGGACCTGCAGGGCAACGCCGAGCATTTCTATCTGGATCACCTCGAGCTTCCGCGCGAGGTCCACGTGGGAAGCACGATCCTGATCGACGACGGCCTGATCGGTCTCACGGTCAAGGGCATCTCGGGCCAGGACATGACCTGCTATGTCGAGAACGGCGGCGAGCTGGGCGAGAAGAAGGGCGTGAACGTCCCGAACGCCAAGCTGTCGCTGCCCACCATCACCGAGCAGGACCGCAAGGACATCCTGTTCGGCCTGGAAGAGGGCATCGATTTCATCGCGGCGTCCTTCATCCGCGATGCGGCCGGCGTGCGCGAGATCCGCAAGCTGTGCGATGAGAACGGCGGCAAGAACGTAGACATCTTACCGAAGATCGAATGCGCCATGGCCGTCTACCACTTCGATGACATCCTGAAGGAGGCCGACGGCATCATGGTCGCCCGCGGCGACCTGGGCGTCGAGGTGGCGCCCGAGGTGTGCCCCACCATCCAGAAGGAGATCATCCAGAAGTGCAACAAGGCCTATAAGCCCGTCATCACCGCGACCCAGATGCTCGACTCGATGATCCGCAACCCGCGCCCGACGCGCGCAGAGGTGACCGACGTGGCCAACGCCATCAACGACGGCACCGATGCGACCATGCTTTCCGGCGAGACGGCCGCGGGCAAGTACCCGCTCGAGGCCTTGAAGATGATGGCCAACATCGCGCTGATCGCCGAGGCCACGATGCCCGAGCACAACCGCCTGGACATCCACACGGACGAGACGGGTATCCGCGCGATCAACAGCGCGATCGGTCTGGCCGCGGTGAGCACGGCGTTCAACGTGAAGGCGCGCGCCATCATCATCCCGACCGAATCCGGCCGTTCGGCGCGTCTGGTGTCCAACTTCCGACCGATGCTGCCGATCCTTGCCGTGACGCCGCATGACGCCGCCACGCGCAAGATGACCATCTACTGGGGCGTCGACCCGGTGACCGAGGGCGAGATCGGGGATAAGCGCTATATCGTCAAGACGGCGATCAACTGCGCCAAGCAGCGCGGATACGTTCGCGTGGGCGACGTGGCCGTGCTTACGGTGGGCGACCCGGACACCTCCATCACCTTCTCCGACGGCGTGACGTCGACAAACGTCGTACACGTGGCGCAGGTGCGTTAACGGTCGTTCAGAAGACTGTGCAGGCGGGGGCGTCGTACGCGGCGCCCCCGCCTTTTAACGTGCAAATTGGGGACGTACCTTGCGCGTGCTTTTTTGCAAATCGGGGGCACCCCTCCGGCCCGGGCAGACCCGGCGGCATGGGTTGAAACGAACCCGTCCCCAACCGACCCATTGCAGGGGTAAGCGCTACACGAGCGTCTGGGCGTATGCGACCGCTTCGTCGACGTGCCCCTCGGTCGTGGCCCAGCTCGTGACGAAGCGCACGACGACGCGGCCGGCGCCCGTGGGGTCTTCGGCGATCATGGTCTCGCAGCCCAGGGTGTCGACGAGGGCTTCGGCCTGCGCGGGCGTCGCCCAGAAGAACTGCTGGTTGCCGTTCGTGTTGATGTAGGGCTCGAAGCCGGCGCGGGCAAGCCCCTCGGCCAGACGCACCGCGCAGGCGTTCGCTCGGCGCGCGTATGCCCAGTAGGGGACGTCGCCCGCCTCGTTCGCCTTCGCGGGATCGAAGGCCGCCTCGTACATGACGCCCATGAGACGGCCCTTGGCGGTCATCGCGCCGGCGCGTTTCGTGAGGTAGGGGATCCTGTCGATGGCGCGCATGCCGCGGGCGGAGCGCGGGCTCACCACGAGCGCCTCGCCGAAGAGCATGCCGTTTTTGGTACCGCCCAGCGTGAACGCGTCGGCGCGCGCGGCGATGTGCTCGATGTCGAGGTCGCCGCCCGCGGCGGTCATCGCGCTCGCCATGCGGGCGCCGTCGACGTAGACGGCCAGCTCGTGCGAGGCGGCCCAGTCGCACAGCGCGTCGAACTCGGCGCGTGTGTAGACGTGCCCGTACTCGGTGGTGTTCGAGAAGTAGATCATGGCGGGGCGCGTGGTGTGGCAGCCGGTCGCCGTCATGTGCTGGTAGGTGAGTTCCGCCGCGTCAGGCGTGAGGATGCCGAAGGGGTCGTCCGTTGCCAGCAGGCGCCGGCCGCACGCCTCGATGGCGCCCGTCTCGTGGATGGTGGGGTGCGCGTCGGCGGCGCAGATGGGGCCCTCGAAATCCTCGGTGAGCGCGCTGATGGCGAGCATGTTGGCAACGGTACCGCCCGGCACGAAGCGCACGTAGGCATCCGGCTGCTTTGTCGCCGCGCGGATCAGGTCGGCAGCGTGCGCGCAGTGGGCGTCGTCGCCGTATCCGGGCGTCTGCTCGTCGTTCGTGCGGATGAGCGCTTCGAGGATCTCGGGCGCCGCCCCTTCGGAGTAATCGTTGGTGAATCGGTGCATCTGCTGCGTCCTTTGCGTCGTATGTCTGGTAAGAATCTGGTGACTGGGTTCGTTGTCGTATTGTCTCATCATATAATGAGTGACCGAATTCAATCGCCGCCTCACGGGCAGGCACGACATAAGGGGAACATATGCAGGCACAGAGGGCTGAGGGCACCAAGGATCTGATCGGGCGCGATATGCGCGCTTGGCGTCATATGCAGGAGGTGGCGGCCGAGGTGTTCGAGCCCTACGGGTTCGACATGATCGAGACGCCCGCTATCGAGCAGCTCGACGTGTTCGTCCACGGCATCGGCCAGTCGACCGACGTGGTGCGCAAGGAGATGTTCCGCGTGTTCTCGGGAGCCAACTTCGCGCGCGTGCTCGAAGAGGGGACCGACGCCAAGCTCAAGGCCAAGCAGCGCCTGGCCCTGCGTCCCGAGGGCACGGCCGGCGTCGTGCGCGCCGTGGTGGAGAACAACCTGGTTCCGCAGGGCGCCACGCCGTTCAAGGCCTACTACGCCGAGGCGATGTTTCGCGGCGAGCGCCCGCAGAAGGGGCGTCTGCGCCAGTTCCACCAGGTCGGCATCGAGTGGCTGGGCGCTCCCGACCCCGCTGCCGACGCCGAGTGCATCATCATGCTCATGGAGTTCTACAAGCGCCTGGGATTCGATCTGGGCAAGCTCCGTCTGCTGATCAACTCGATGGGCGATCCCGCGTGCCGTCCGGCCTACCGCGACGCGGTGCGCGATTTCATCCTCGACCACGCCGACGAGATGTGCGACGAGTGCCGCGAGCGCGCCGAGCTCAACCCGCTGCGCGCCTTCGACTGCAAAAACGACCACTGCCGCGAGGTCATGAAGGCGGCGCCGCTCATGCGCGACAACCTGTGCGACGACTGCTGCAGCCATTACGAGCAGGTCAAGCGGTATCTCGATGCCGCGGGTATCGAGTATGTCGAGGACCCCACGCTCGTGCGCGGTCTGGACTACTATACCCGCACCGTGTTCGAGGTCGAGGCGCCCGGCGCCGGGGTCGGTTCCATCGGCGGCGGCGGTCGCTATGACGGCCTGGTCGAGCTGGAGGGCGGCAAGCCCACGCCGGGTGTCGGCTTTGCCGTGGGATTCGAGCGCGCCATGCTCGCGCTCGAGGCGTTCGGCGCCGATATGGCGACCGGGATCGAGCCGTGCGTTTATGTGGCGAACGCCGGTTCCGAGCTGCGCGGCGAGGTCTTCGCCCTGACGCACGAGCTGCGCGCCGCCGGCATCCGCACCGAGGCGGACTACCAGGGGCGTTCGCTCAAGAGCCAGTTCAAGCAGGCCGACAAGCTCGATGCCCGCCTGATCCTGGTCATCGGCGGCGACGAGCTCGCCGCCGGCAAGGTGAAGGTCCGCAACATGGTGACCCACGACGAGGAGCTGGTGGACCGCGGCGCCGTCGTCGAGGCTGTCGCGCGCCTGCTCGCGTAGGACCGCGCGAGGGATTCGGTTTCTCATGCCCGCCTGCCTGCCGCGACGCGGCAGGCAGGCGGGCATGCTGCGTTTGGAGGGCTCTGTCATTGGGGGGGGCGGGCGGCCAATGCCGCCCGGAAGATGGTCAATGAGTGCATTCCCATTGCAATTTCTCATAGAAGGATTGAGTTGTGGTCAATCACCTCACTCCCATTGCAAATCGAAGTGGCGGAAAGGCGCCAACAGCGGCTCATGACTCTGTATGAGGTTGGGTATAGGAGCTTTTTCGGACTTGCGAGGCCCCAAAGGGCGCTCCGAATCTCAGTGCATATCATAATATGATAAACCGAATCTGGTTCGGTATTACTGTTTGCAATGGGAACGCACTCATTGACCATGCTGCTGATTCTGCACGAGTATTTGCAATGGGAGTGCGTTCATTGACCACCTCCGAGGAGCAGGGGAGATGCCGGTCAATCCATTCCATGCCCGGCCTACGGGCCCACGTTGCGTTGGCGCAGCCTCTGCCCTCACGCTCGCTATGCGCCGCGGTGTGCGCGGGGCAGCTGATTGGTTGATTTAGTTTGCTAAAGCGTGAACTCTGTGAAGCCTGTTGTGCGTGCGGGGGACTCACGTATACTTTCCGAGTGTTCTTATCGTGTTCTTTCTTCAAGCGGTAACAACTGCTCGGTGGGTGGTTTCCCGCTTGCATCGGAAGGAGGGTGTGCGAATGGCGGAAGAGATTGGACAGCCGGAAGAGCGCGCGCAGCTGCTATCGGAGCTGAAGGAGACGGTCGGTGCGCTGACGTGCGGACCGCTGTCGGAGATCGAGATTCCCGACAGCCTGCGTGACAACCTGGCGCTGTTCCAGCGGCTCGAGCGCCGCGTGCTCAAGGAGTACGATCCCCAGATCTGCGAGCTGTTCGACGTGCTGCTGCGTCACGCGATCCATGCGAACGAAGGAAACCCCGGTGCTGCCGCAGCGTCGGAGAAAACCGACGAGCAGGGCGTGCCGCTGGCGACCAATGACAGCAACAGCGCGTTTCGCGCGGCCGTCGAGCTCGTCGACGAGCTGCCGCTGCAGACGCTCGAGACCCTGGTGCGCGCCTTCACTTCGTTTTTCCACCTCGCGAACCTGTGCGAGGAAAACTACCGCGTCGAGACGCTGCACGATCGCGAGCGCCTGGTGTCCATCGAGGCGGACGTCGATCCGTCCAACGAGCTCACGATCGCGTTCAAGCAGCTGATCGATGAGGTCGGCGTGGACAAGGCGACGGATCTGCTGAACAAGCTCGAGTTCCACCCGGTGTTCACGGCACATCCCACGGAGGCGCGCCGCCGTGCCGTCGAGGGCAAGATCAGGCGTATCGGCAAGCTTCTTTCCGAGCGCCCCCATCTGGGCGGCTTGGATCTTGCGGAAAACGAGCGCCACATGCTGCAGGAGATCGATGCGCTCGTGCGCACCTCGCCGGTCGCCATCAAGAAGCCGACGCCGGTCGAGGAGGCGGACACCGTCATCGACATCTTCGACCATACGTTGTTCGACATCGTTCCGCGCATCTACCGGCGCTTCGATGACTGGGTGCTCGGCGAGGGCGCTGGCATCGTGCCGCCCGTCTGCCCCGCGTTTTTCCATCCGGGCAGCTGGATCGGGTCGGACCGCGACGGCAACCCCAATGTCACCGCGAAGGTGAGCCGCGAGGTCGCGGCGAAGTTCTACAAGCACATGGTGGCGACGCTCGCCGACAAGTGCCGCCGCGTGGGCCGCAACCTCACCCTCGAGGCGGGATACGCGGCGCCGTCCGACGAGCTGCT
Source organism: Collinsella sp. An271 (assembly GCF_002159695.1). NCBI lineage: Bacteria > Bacillati > Actinomycetota > Coriobacteriia > Coriobacteriales > Coriobacteriaceae > Collinsella > Collinsella sp. An271. The sequence goes on from NZ_NFJE01000006.1 coordinate 14,588, forward strand.
CAACCTGTGGAACCATCAGGTCGAGATGAGCGAGATCATCACGAGCCGGGCGCGCGACATCTCCGCATCCGAGCCGCATCGCGCCGTCATGCTGGTCATGGCCGACCGCCTGGACGGAACGGTGGCGCGCGATGCCGACGTGATGTACGCCTCGGCGGAGGACTTCCTGGCCGACCTGCGCGTGGTCCAGCGCTCGCTTGCCGCGGCAGGTGCCGAGCGCGCCGCCTACGGCCCGGTCCAGACGCTCATCTGGCAGACGGAGTCGTTCGGGTTCCACATGGTGGAGATGGAGTTCCGCCAGCATTCGCTCGTGCACACGCGGGCGCTTGAGGACATCCGCGAGCACGGCATCCACGGAGACCTGCAGCCCATGACGCGCGAGGTGCTCGACACGTTTCGCGCGATCGGCTCCATCCAAAAGCGCTATGCGGTCAAGATGGCGCACCGCTATATCATTTCGTTCACGAAATCCGCCCAGCATGTGGCCGATGTCTACGAGCTGGCGAACCTGGCGTTCGCGCATGCCTCGGACGTGCCGCAGCTCGATGTCATCCCGCTGTTCGAGCAGCTGGAGGATCTGGAGCACTGCGTCGACGTGCTGAACGACATGCTCGAGCTGCCGGCGGTCCAGGCCCGTCTCGCGCAGACGGGCCGCAAGATGGAGGTCATGCTCGGCTACTCAGACTCCGCGAAGGATGCCGGCCCCACGACCGCCACGCTCGCGCTGCATTACGCCCAGAAGCGCATCGCCGTCTGGGCCGACGAGCACGATATCGACTTGGTGCTCATGCACGGCCGCGGCGGAGCGGTCGGCCGCGGCGGCGGTCCGGCCAACCGCGCGGTGCTGGCGCAGCCCGCCGGCTCGGTGAGGTGCTTCTTCAAGGTCACCGAGCAGGGTGAGGTCATCTTCGCGCGCTACGGCAACCCGGTGCTGGCGCAGCGCCACGTCGAGGGGGTCGCGGCGGCGACGCTGCTCAATTCCGCCCCGTCGGTGGAGCGCGCGAACACCGAGATGACCGAGAAGTACCTCGCCATGGCAGACGAGCTCGACCGCGTCTCGCACGAACGGTATCTCGACCTGCTGCATATGCCCGACTTCACGCCGTGGTTCTCGACGGTGACCCCGCTGACCGAAGTCGGCCTGCTGCCCATCGGCTCGCGTCCCGCCAAGCGCGGCCTGGGCGCCAAGTCGCTGGACGACCTGCGCACGATCCCGTGGGTGTTCAGCTGGAGCCAGGCGCGCATCAACCTGGCGGCGTGGTACGGCCTGGGCAGCGCCTGCGAGGCGTTCGGCGACCTCGAGACGCTCAGGCGGGCGTATCGGGAGTGGCCGCTGTTCTCGACGTTCATCGACAACGTGGAGATGTCCATCGCCAAGACGGACGGTCGTCTCGCCAAGATGTACCTGGCGCTGGGCGATCGCGCCGACCTGGCCCATGCGGTGTACGACGAGATGCAGCTCACGCGTCGCTGGGTTCTGGCGATCGTGGGCGACGAGTGGCCGCTCGAGCATCGCCGCGTGCTGGGGCGCGCGGTCCGCGTGCGCGACCCGTACGTCGACGTGCTGTCGCTCGCGCAGGTGCGCGCCCTGCGCATCGTGCGCGACGAGGGCCGCGACCTTTCCGAGGAGGCCAAGGCGAAGTACCTGAGCCTCATCCTCGCGACCGTGACCGGCGTCTCCGCGGGCCTCCAGAACACGGGGTAATACCGCATGCCTTTCGGAGGCACGTCTCATTTCTAAACGGCTTAACGGATGCCGCTATCTCGCTGTATATGAGATAGCGGCATTCTTATTGAACTTCTTGCCATCGGAGAGAAGATATCGTCAAAACTTCTCTTTGATGGCGAGAAGTTGTACACTGACTTTGAGAATTCTGACAAGGAACAGGAGGAAATGGTGTCTCCGGCTCCCCAAGAATATGCAGCGCTTGTCCGTGAAGCGCTTGAGTTTTCCTTTCCGCTGGTAGTTGCGCGCACGAAGATAACCGATGAGCTTCCCAAGCCGAATCTCTTCAATCTCGTGCACATCATTACGGGCATGCGCCGCAGCGGGAAAACGTTCTACGTGTTTCAGATGATTCACGAGTTGCTGAAGGCGGGCGTCGCGCGCGACCGAGTTTTCTATTTCAATTTTGCAGACGAGCGGCTGGCCCCCGCTCCCTCGACGTTGCTGAACGATGTGGTCGAAGAATACTGGCGCCAAGTTCCCACGGCACGGTCCGAAGGTTCATATCTGTTTCTTGATGAGGTGCAGGAGGCCGATGGCTGGCAGGGGTTCTGCCAGCGCATTGCTGAGCACGAACGCATCACGCTCGTGATCACGGGGTCGACCTCCAAGATGTCTGCAGACGAGATCGCATCGACGTTTCGCGGGCGCTCTCTGGAGTGCCGCATGTTCCCTTTGTCGTTTCGTGAGTTTTGCGGATTCCAGGACGTCGATATTCCCACTTCAGAGGAGCTGCGGGAACACGGAGCCGTATCTCCTCAGCTCAGAACTCAGCTTGAGGCCCTCTTCGACCGATTTCTTCTCGAGGGCGGCTTCCCGGGAGTTCAAAGACTTTCCCCGGGTGCACGTATTTCGATGTTGCAGTCGTATATGCGCGATGTGGTTGCTCGGGATGTTGTCGACAGATACCCACGTGTGGGCATTTCGCTCGCAACGCAGGTCGCCCTGTTCTGCTTGCGCAATACCGGGTGCGACCTGTCGGTCAACCGTCTGGTTGACGGCTTGCGCGCAGCGGGATACAGGACGTCATGGGAAACGATCAACGAGACGGTTCGCCTTTTCGAGCAGGCGCACCTCATCAAGCTGCTGCCTGAGTTTTCGGTATCGCTCGCGCCCGATAGCACGGCAGCGCCGAAGGTGTACGCAGCGGATGCCGGCTTGGCCTATGCGGTCTCGCGCGCCAATCAGCAGGATATCGGCAAACGGTTGGAAACGGCGGTGTTCATCGAGCTTTTGAGAGGGACTTCGGGACGCCGCATAGAGACGATCACCTCGTTTACCGTTCCCTCTTCGCGGCGGGAGAAGATAGATTTTCTGGTAGGGGATTCTTTGGCATCCGAGCCATATGTCCTCTATCAGGTTACGGATGATATGAGCGCCGAGAAGACGAGGGCCCGCGAAATCGGGTCGTTGTCTGCTGCGATGAAGGCGACCCGTGCTGACGAGGGAACCGTGATCACGCTGCGGGAGGAAGGCGGCGTCGAGATGCAGGAAGGCCACATCAAGATCATTCCTGCATGGAAATGGATGCTCTTGGGGAGAGCTTGAGCTGCAGGCGAGCTCGCACATGGTGCATCTGCCCAGCCTACGAAGCATTCCGAAAAAAATCGCCCGCCCCGTGCAAGCCTTTGCGCACGGGGCGGGCGATTCGATTACTTAAGGCTGACCTCGCCCAGGAAGGCGCGGGTGCGCTCGCTCTTGGGATGGTTGAAGACCTCGTCGGGCGAGCCCTGCTCCACGATCACGCCGCCGTCCATGAAGATGACGCGGTCGGCGACATCGCGGGCGAAGCCCATCTCGTGGGTGACGACGACCATGGTCATGCCGCCCTGGGCGAGCTCGCGCATGACGTCGAGGACGCCGCGCACGAGCTCGGGGTCGAGCGCGCTCGTGGCCTCGTCGAACAGCATCACGTGCGGCTCCATGGCAAGCGCACGGGCGATGGCCACGCGCTGCTGCTGGCCACCGGAAAGCTCGCTGGGGAAGTGGTCGGCGCGGTCGGCAAGCCCGACGCGGGTGAGCTGCTCCATGGCGATGCGCTCGGCGTCGGAGGCAGAGCGCTTGAGCACCTTCTGCTGCGCGAGCATGACGTTGTGCAGGGCGTCGAGGTGCGGGAACAGGTTGAACTGCTGGAACACCATGCCCATGTGCTCGCGGACCTTGTTGACGTCGACCTTGGGGTCGGTGATGTCCTTGCCCTCGAAGATGATCGAGCCGCCCGTGGGCTCCTCGAGAAGGTTCAGGCAGCGCAGCATCGTGGACTTGCCGGAGCCCGACGGGCCCAGGATGACGACGACCTCGCCGCGGTGGATGTCGAGCGAGATGTCGAGCAGGACCTCGAGGTCGCCGAAGCTCTTGCGCAGGTTCTGGATGCGGATGATCGCCTCGCCCGCTGCGGGCGTGGCGGGCGTGGATGCGGTATCGGCCATGATCGGTTAAGCCTCCTTCGTCGTTGCGGACGCCGCGGGGACGCCTTTGCGCTTGCGCTTGCGCCCGGCGCGGGTGCGCTCCTCAAGATGGCGCGTGACCTTGGACAGCGGCAGGGTGATGACCAGGTAGAACAGGGCCGCCACGATATAGGGCGTGATGGAGCCGGTGGACGCCACGATGGTGCGCGCGTACATGACGAGCTCCATGATGCCGACAGCGGCGAGCAGCGAGGTGTCCTTGTACAGCGTGATGAACTCGCTCGTGAGGTTGGGGATCACCAGGCGGAACATCTGCGGAAGGATGACGTAGAGCGTGGTCTGCAGGCGGTTCATGCCCAGCGAGCGCGCCGCCTCGGTCTGCCCCTTGCTGATGGAGAGGATGCCGGCGCGGAAGATCTCGCACATGTACGCGCCGGAATTGAGCATCATGACGACGACGCCGAGCGGGAAGTTGGGGATGTTGATGCCCGCCAGCGGCAGGCCGAAGAACGCGATGTAGATCTGCAGGAACAGCGGCGTGCCGCGCACGATGTTGACGTAGGTGGTGGCGATGCCGCGCCACAGGCGGAACTTGGAAAGGCGCATGAGCGCGAGCACGAGGCCCAGCGGAATCGCGAGCGGGAAGGCGACGGCGACGATGGCGATGGACATGAAGAAGCCCGTCAGCACGACCGGGAAGCTCGTCACGAAGATCGTCGGGTCCGCGAACAGGCGCAGGAAGCGGTTGGAGTTCCACGCCTTCACCCAGTCCTGCTCCTCGAGCCACTGGGACAGCGCCTCGGTGGCGGAGATGCCCTGCACGGAGATGACGGGGATGTCCTCGATGGAGGCGTTGTCGACCGCGCCGTCGGCGGTTGAGTAGCTCGCCTCGACCTGCATATCGCCGCCCTCGGTGGGGAAGTAGACGTCGTAGACGATGATGTTCAGGTGGCCCGCCTGGGACAGTGGCGTGTTGAAGTCGAGGACGAGGTCCTGCCCGTCGACGGTCTCAGTGTAGTCGACCTCGTTGCGCGTCATGAGGTCGTCGCCGGTGAGCAGCGTCAGCGCCAGGTCGTCGGTGTTGAACGACGTGCCGTCGGGAATGTGCAGGACGAGCTGGGAGACGTTCTCCCCCTCATCGACGGTGGCCTCGAAGGTGATGCGCGACTGGGTGTTGCCCATGATGGCGGTGGGGTCGTCTTCGGAGTTGGGTCGCCCGGTGCACTTGACGATCTCCATGGCGTGCGCGGGCGTGGAGGCAAACAGAATGCACGCGCACAGCGCCACGATGATGGCGCTCAGGGCCGGTGCAAGATGACGACGTGTGGAACTACTACTCACGGGAGCCTCGTTTCTAGCTTCTACATATGGGAAATGCGGCCCCCTTCCGCACCGGAGAGGGGCCGCGAGCAAACGGTTGCGTAAGCTGTTGCCGTGTGATGGGGGATTAGCCCATGTTGTTGGCGATGATCTCGTCGAGCGTGCCGTCCTCGGTCAGTGCGGCGATGGCCTCGTTCATGGCGTCGACCAGGTCGGGGTTGTCCTGGGAGACGGCGATGGCGTACTCCTCGCCGGTGGCAGAGGTCAGCACGGTGTGCTCATCGGAGTACGCGCCGGCGAGCATCTGGTCGACAACGGCCTTGTTGCCGCAGACCGCATCGGCCTGGCCGGCCTGGACGGCGGCGAAGGCATCGGTGAAGTTGGGGAACGGCAGCTGCTCGGCGTTGGGGAAGTTCTCGGCGGCGAAGTCGGCGCCGGTCGAACCGCTCTGGACCGCGATGGTGACGGCCTCGTTGTTGAGCGCCTCAGCGGCGTTGTCCTCGGTGATCTCGGTGTTGTCGCTCATGACCGCGACGGCCTGGTTGTCGATGTAGTACGGGTCGGTGAACAGGACCTGCTCCTCGCGCTCGGGCGTGATGGAGATGCCGGAGAGGCCCGCGTCGGCCTGGCCGCCGGCGACGATCGCCGGGATGATGCCGTCGAAGTCGATGTTGGTGTAGACGCACTCGAGGCCCAGGTAGTCGGCGATGGCGCGGCCGAGGTCCATATCGAGGCCGACGTACTCGCCGTCCTCGAGGTTCTCGAACGGCGGATAGTCGGGCGAGGTGGCAAACGTCAGCTTGCCGGATTCGAACAGGGTGAGCTCGCCGTCGGAGGAGGTGTCGGCGGACCCGGCGTCAGCGGCGGGTGTGCTGCCGGTGGCGGTGGATGCGGTGTCGTTGCTGCAGCCGGCGACACCAAAAGCGGCCATGGCGGAAGCGGCCGCCAGGGGGACAAACTGCCTACGGGTGATGTTCATGAGAGTTCTCCTTCCAAAACCCCGTTGAATTCATGAGTGGACCCTATGCTAATTCTTATAACTATGCATGGGCAAGAAAAAATATGCATGCAACAGTATGGAAACACCTATCAATATTCATTTTTACTGGGTCATTTTGCGACAATGTGCACGAGTTATGCATAAGGGTGCCGAATAATGCACAGTCCGTGCAAATCAATGTCTTGACATGCATGGGTCATGTGGGGACGGGTTCGCCTCAACCCATCCTGCCCAGGGATGGCCGGGGCCGCCGCGGGCAGGCGGCCGCATCCCGTTTGCTTCCACTTTGTAAAGTATGCGCGGAGAGGGAAGTTTTTCGCTATGCTAGTGCAACTGCCCAGCCTGCGCCGTCTACGCAGGTTCGGCAATCTGTAGGCAGGCCGCCCGTACCGGCACGGGGCGGCACAGATCTCATAAGGAGGACCCCTGTGGCTACCGACCACATCGCAAACCCCGTCGACATCCATTCCATGCACACCCGCACCTGCGGCGAGCTGCGCGCCGAGAACATCGGCGAGGAGGTCAAGCTCACCGGCTGGGTGAGCCGTCGCCGCGATCACGGCGGCCTCATCTTCTGCGACCTGCGCGACCGCGAGGGCATCACGCAGTGCACGTTCGATCCCGAGCACGCCGCGGGCGAGGCGTTCCACACCGCCGAGACCATGCGTCCCGAGTGGCCCATCCTCGTGCACGGCACCGTCATCGCGCGCGACGAGGACACGGTGAACCCCAAGCTCCCCACCGGCGAGATCGAGGTCCTGGCCGACCGCGTCGAGGTGCTCAACCGCTCCAAGACCCCGCCGTTCCAGATCGAGGACGGCATCGAGACCTCCGAGGACACCCGCCTGCGCTACCGCTATCTGGATCTGCGCCGTCCCGAGATGATGGCCAACCTCAAGCTGCGCAGCGATTTCACCTTCGCCATCCGCAGCGCGCTGCACGACCGCGCGTTCATGGAGGTCGAGACCCCGAGCCTGTTCAAGTCCACGCCCGAGGGTGCGCGCGACTTCATCGTCCCCTCCCGCCTGCAGCCGGGCAGCTTCTACGCCCTGCCGCAGTCCCCGCAGCTGCTCAAGCAGCTGCTCATGGTCGGCGGCGTCGAGCGCTACTACCAGGTCGCCAAGTGCTTCCGCGACGAGGACCTGCGCGCCGACCGCCAGCCCGAGTTCACCCAGGTCGATATCGAGATGAGCTTCGTCGACCAGGACGACGTCATGGGTGCGCTCGAGGACGTGCTGCACGACGCGTTCGCGCACATGGGCGTCGACATGCCCACGCCGCTGCGCCGTCTTTCCTATTGGGACGCCATGGACACCTACGGCTCCGACAAGCCCGACACGCGCTTCGGCATGACGCTCGTCGACCTCACCGACGTGTTCAAGAGCTCCAAGTTCAAGGTGTTCGCAGGCGCCGCCAACACGGAGGGCCAGGTCGTCAAGGCGATCAACGCCAAGGGTGCCGGCGCCTGGCCGCGCGCCCAGATCGACAAGCTCGCCAAGGTGGCCGAGACCTTTGGCGCCAAGGGCCTGGCATGGATCGCGTTCCGCGAGGACGGCTCCATCAACAGCCCCATCGTGAAGTTCTTCTCCGACGAGGAGATGGCCGAGCTGCGCCGTCGCTGCGACGTCGAGCCCGGCGACCTGGTGATGTTCGCCGCCGGCCCGCGTCTCGCCTCCGACGAGATCCTGGGCGGCATGCGCTCCCACATGGCCGACGCGCTGGGCATCGAGCGCACGGGCCACGACTTCCTGTGGGTCGTCGACTTCCCGCTGTTCCACTGGGACGACGAGGCCAAGCGCTACGAGGCCGAGCACCAGCCCTTCACGCTGCCGCATGTCGACGAGCTCGACCTGCTCGAGACCGATCCGCTCGCCATGGGGTCGTGCACCTACGACTTCGTCATGGACGGCTTCGAGGCCGGTGGCGGCGGCATGCGTATCCACGACTCCGAGCTGCAGCTCAAGATGCTCGAGTTCATGGGCTTTTCCGAGGAGCGCGCCCGCGAGCAGTTCGGCTTCCTCATGGAGGCCCTCACCTTCGGTGCGCCTCCCATGGGCGGCTTCGCGCTCGGTCTCGACCGCGTGTGCATGCTGCTCGCCGGCAGCGACTCCATCCGCGACGTCATGGCGTTCCCCAAGACGAGCTCCGGCTCCGACCTCATGTCGGCCGCGCCGAGCGAGGTCTCCATGGCCCAGCTGAAGGAGGTCGGCCTGCGCCTCATGTAGGCCTCCGGCACGCCTGGAACTTTTGAGACGCGGCTGGAACGCGCCGCGTCTCCATGGTGAAGCAGCCCTTGCGCTCGGCGCGCAAGGGCTGCTTTTTGCTGGGTTTACGGCATGGGCCCTGCGACACGGCATGTTTGGTCGGCTAGCGCCTTAGCGAAGGTGGTCAATTGGTGCGCTCCCATTGCAAGCACGCGCACAGAATCCGTGCCGTGGTCAAAACATGCGCTCCCATTGCAAACGGAAATGCTGAATTGCTTCTGCGCATTATAAAATGATGCGCATTGCCATGCGAATCTTCCTGTCTCGGGGCCGAATACGCGGAAACCGGCGAACGGCCATCCCTAAACGGACAAAATCGCCTTCCGAGACGCCGTTGCGTCACTTCGATTTGCAATGGGAATGATGCAATTGACCACGACACGGATTCTGTGCGCGCGTTTGCAATGGGAGTGCCATTTTTGACCATTTTGGTCGGGCGCCTACCGCCTTGCGGTACGCTCGCCTGCGGGCCGCGCCCGTCCCGCATGGAGAAAGTCCTCCGGATCCCAGCGGGGATCCGGAGGGCTTTGCAGGCGAATGGTCTGTGATGCGCTCCTACAGCGTGAGCCCGGCGCCATTTCTTGCGATCACGTCGTGGTACCAGGCAAACGAATCCTTGCGGTACCGACGGCACTCGCGCGGGTCGTCATCGGTGCGGTCGACATAGATGAAGCCGTAGCGCTTCTTCACGCCGTTGCTTGTGTTTGCTTGGCAGCTTAGACGAGGCCGCGGATGCAGGCGATATCGGCTTCGGGGAGCTCGAGCTCCGGCGTGAACGAGAGCGATGCGATGTCGAGCTCGATGACGGGCGAATCGGCGAATGTGGTGATGGTGAACAGCTCGTTGGCCGCAAGCGTGTCGGGATCCTGGCCGAGCTTCAGGGTCTCGGTCTGGCTCACGCGGAGTATGAACTCTTCGGGACTGTCGGGACGCGATGCGGCGAGCCTCCATGCAGCGTAATCCATGCCGCTGAGGGTGTCGGTGAGCTGTGAGATATCCGAGGCGCCGTCGTAGGTGTCGAGCGCCTCTCCCGTTTGCGCGTCCTCGACCGTCACGGTCTGCGCCTTGGAGAGCACGCCGTCTTTCCCGAGCAGGTCGGTAAGCACGCTCGGCAGATCGGAGAGGTCCTCGAGGGTGCCCGTCACGTCGTTGATGGCGCCCGCTATGTCGCTCTGCACCTGATCGAGGGCATCGGCCACGTCACCGAGCGCATCGGAAGTCTGGTCGAGGGCGTCTTGGATAGACGGGTCGCTCAGCTCGTCGATGCGCGATCCGGTGTTGTCGGCGACCAGGCAGCCGGAAAGGGGCGCCACGAGCGCCAGCGAAAGCGCGGAGACGACAAGACGGGTGATGTGGGTGCGCAGCATGCAGGCCTCCTTCGAGATCGATTTCAATTGTAGGGGAGCGCTGCGCGCGTGCGGCACCGCATGGCAGAGTTAAGCGATTCCTAAGCAGGGGCGCGGCAGTCGATTACACGGTGATCTCGATCTGGTTGCCCTCAAGCGCCACGATGCAGCTCTCGTAGTATCCGTCGCCCGTGGTGCGCGGGCCGCTTGCGACCCGGTACCCGTCGGCGGCGAGCTGCGCGGTCAGGCGGTCGACGGCCTCGGGGCTTCCGACGCTGAAGGCAAGATGCACAAAGCCGGTCCTTGCAAGCGGCTTCTCCAGGTCGTCCATGTCGGGTCGCGTCATGATTTCGAGGCGCGCCGCCATCGAACGAGAGGAAATAGGAACGAAACCCCGTCGTGGCGTTGTGGTACAGCTCGTTGGACCGGGCGCCGAAATAGCGCGTGAAGAACTGCTTGGCGGCATCCAGGTCGTTGACATACAGGGCGACGTGTTCGATGCGCATAGGACCTCCTTATGGCAAACATGTTCGAACAAGTATACCATGGGTTCGTTGGGGACGGGTTCGTTCCAACCCATGGGCGGCCGTTCGGGCCGCCGATGGGTTGGAACGAACCCGTCCCCAACGAACCCATCAGATGCGCGTCTGGCCCGTGTAGATCGAGCGGTTGCCATTCACGAGGTAGCCCACCGCGCATACGACGAAGAACGCGGGCAGGTTCTCAAAGCCGAAGACCTCGCCGCCGATGAGGACGGGCGCGAGCATCGTGTTGGTGGCGCCTCCGAAGACGGCCGCGTAGCCAAGCGCCGCCGTCAGCTCGAGGGGAAGCCCGAGCACGCCTGCAAGCACGACGCCCAGGCTCGCGCCGATGGAGAACAGCGGGGTCACCTCGCCGCCTTGGTAGCCGGCGGCGAGCGTCACGACCGTGAGGGCGAACTTGAGCGCCCAGTCCCAGACAAAGATGCTGGTAGCGCCCTTGCCAGAAAAGCTCGCGGAGATGAGGTTGGTGCCCAGGCCGGCGTAGCGGCCCTGCCACAGTGCGAGCAGCGCGACCGACAGCGCGACGCCGATGATGGCGATGCGCACGAGTGGGTTGCAGATGCGCGCGGCCTGCCGCTTGGCCGCGGCGAGGCACCAGGCGAAGGCGCCACCGATCAGCCCGAAGACGATGCCCGCCAGGCAGAGCTGCGCGAGCGAGGCGGGCGTGATGGCGAGGGCCTCGGCAAGCGGGACCTCGAACTTCTCGAGCCCCAGGGCTCCCGAGGTCATGCTGGCGGCAAACGACGCGGTGAGCGCGCAGGACAGCGCACGGTACTCGAGCCTGCCCGCCACCAGGACCTCGAGGGCGAAGACGCAGGCGGCAAGCGGCGTGCGGAACAGACCCGCGAAGCCGGCGGCCATGCCGCAGACCAAAAAGGTGTTGCCCGCATCGCGCAGGAGGAGCTTTCTTCCGACCCAGTGCGCGAGGGTGGCGCCGATCTGCACCGCCACGCCCTCTCGGCCGGCGCTACCGCCGAACAGGTGCGTGATCCACGTGCCCCCCATGATGAGGGGGACGAGGCGCAGGGGAATCTCGGGTTCCGTGCCGTGGCCGACGTCGAACACGAGGCCCATGCCCCGTCCGGTGTTCTTGCCGAAGCGGCGGTAGGCCCATGCGATCGCCACGCCCGCAAGGGCAAGAAACGGGACGAGCTGCCAGGGGCGCGCGTCGCGGAACGCGGTGATGGCGAGCAGCACGCGGCCGAACAGCGCGTCGATGGCGCCGACCGCGATGCCGATGGGTATACCGATGAGGGCGAGTATCGCGATGGTCCTATAGGTTTCTCCTATACGCATGAGATGCCCTCCCGGCGGCGGCACTGTTTGGAACGGTGTTGTTTTTGCCCATGATGGCACAGCGCACCGTCATGGGCAAAAACGATCCCGTCCGAGAGCGCCACCGCACCGCGCGCGAAAGGCGGTAGGGGAGCAGCCGAAGGCGTGCTCGAAGGCGACGGTGAAGCTCGACGTGCGCGGATAGCCCACGGCGCACGCGATGGCGGCGATGTCGAGGCGGGGGTTGCCCAGCAGCTCCGCGGCGCGCTCCATGCGCGTTCGGCGGATGTAGGCGCCCAGGCTCTCGCCCGTTTCCTGCTTGAATGCGGCACACAGGCGCGTGCGGCTGGTCAGCAGGTCGCGGGCGAGCTGATCGAGCGAGAGCGGTTTATCCAGATTGATTCCGACGTGGCATTGCGCGCTGCGAACCAGCTGCCTTTGCTCCCGCGTGCCCGCTGCGGCCTCGGCGCGCGTCCGCTCGAGGTACCACCCGAGCGCGGTCAGCGCCGCACGCCCCGTATGCGCATGCAGCATCGCCAGGTTGGCGAGTCTGCCGCCGAACAGCGGCGTCAAGGCGCGCATCGTGCGGTCGAGCGCTGCCGCGGTATCCCCAATGCACGTGTCGCCCGGTTCCTCCATGAGGGCGCGCGCCGCGCGGCGCGCGCGGCCGTCCAGCCGATCGAACCACCGGGGCAGAAGCATGATCGACGTCGCGTCCTGCCGTGTTCCGGCGCGCAGGATCGACCGGTCGCTTTTCATAGCCCCGTCGCCAAAGATGGCGACGTTGCCGTGCGGACGGCTGCGCCGCGGGGGCGCGACCGGGCACAGGGCGAGGCTGTCGCGCGAAAGGGTGCAGACGCACAAGCCCGGCACGGATTGCTCGAAAAACGGCATGTCGTGTTTCACGAGCACGCGGTGCGAGGTGACGACGCAGCAGCCGTCGATGCGGTACACGTAGACGGCGGCGTCGGCGTCGTCGGTGGACGCACGGCCCGCGAGGGCTTCACCGCACGGTTCGAGCGCGATGCCGAACTGCTCGACCTGCGGCTCGTAGAGCATCGAGAGGCGGTCGTGCGCGCAGGCGCGTGCCCGCGGTGCCGCGCAGGATGCCGCATCGTTTCGAATTCGTCCCAATCTGGCCTCCGCAAGTTAGCCAACACTCACTCGAATGATAAGTTAGACATGCTCAACAAAACAAGAGAGAAGGGGGTATCCCATGGGACAAAACGGTGAGTCCGCCGCCCAGGGAAAGGGGCGCGGCGCCATATCCCAGCTGCTCGATTTTGCAGAAGAACGCCGTGTGCTCACCTATGTGGGCTGCTTGCTCTCGGCGGCATCGATGCTTATCAGCTTCGGTCCCTATATATGCATCTGGCTCGTCGCCCGCGACCTCATCGCGGTGGCACCCGATTGGAGCGCGGCGACGGGCATCGGCGTCTACGGATGGTGGGCGCTGGTCTTTGCCGTGGGCTCGATCCTGCTGTACTGCGCGGGGCTCATGTGCACGCACGCGGCCGCCTTCCGCTGCGCCTCCAACATGCGCAAGCGCGCCACCGAGCATCTCATGCACACGAGCCTCGGCTATTTCGACACCCATGCGAGCGGCGCGCTGCGCCGCGTGGTGGACGGCTGCGCCGCCGAGACCGAGGGCCTGCTTGCGCACAAGCTGCCCGACACGGCCGGCAGCATCGCCATGATCGTCGGCATGCTCGTGCTGTTCTTCGTGTTCGACTGGCGGCTCGGCCTCGCGTGCCTGGCGGCGGTCGCCATCTCGCTCGTCTGCCTGTTCTACATGATGGGCGGCAAGGGCATGGATTTCATGACGCGCTACATGGAGTCGCTCGTCAAGATGAACAAGACGGGCACGGAATATGTGCGCGGCATCCCCGTGGTGAAGGTGTTCCAGCAGACCGTCTACTCGTTCCGCGCGTTCCACGATGCGATCGAGGAGTTCACGCGTCTGGCGCAGGACTACGCGGTCACATGGTGCCAGGTTCCGCAGTCGCTGTCGCTTACGATCATCAACGGCGTCGTGGTGTTCTTGGTGCCGGTCGCGCTACTGCTCGCCCCTGGCGAGACGGATTTCGCCTCCTTCGTGGCGAACGTGGCGTTCTACACGATCTTCGCCGCGGTGATCCCGACGGCCATGACCCGCGTGATGTTCATGTCCGAGGCGTTCCAATCGGCGGCCGACGCCGTCTCGCGCGTGAACGAGGTGCTGGCGGCGCCTGTGATCCGGGCTCCGAGACGGGTGCAGGCCCCTGCGGGCAACGACGTGCGCTTCGAGGACGTGACCTTTACGTACGAGGGTGCCGAGGAGCCGGCGCTCGACCATGTGAGCTTCGAGGTCCCTGCAGGCGCGACGGTGGCCCTCGTGGGCCCGTCGGGCGGCGGCAAGACGACGGCGGCGAGCCTCGTCCCGCGCTTTTGGGACGTCGATTCCGGACGCGTGTCGCTCGGGGGCGTCGACGTGCGCGATCTCGACCCGCACGACCTCATGGACCGCGTGGCCTTCGTGTTCCAGGCGAACCGGCTGTTCAGGCAGACCGTGCTCGAGAACGTGCGCGCCTCGCGCCCCGAAGCGTCGCGCGAGGAGGTCCTGGCGGCTCTTTCCGCGGCCCAGTGCGACGACATCCTGGAGAAGCTGCCACAAGGAGTCGACACGCTGGTGGGGACGGGCGGCACGTATCTGTCCGGCGGTGAGGTTCAGCGCCTCATGATCGCCCGTGCGATCCTGAAGGACGCGCCCGTGGTCGTGCTCGACGAGGCGACGGCGTTCGCCGACCCGGAAAACGAGGTCAAGATCCAAAAGGCCTTCAAGCGCCTCGCGCGCAGCCGCGACGGCGCCCCGCGCACGGTGATCATGATCGCCCATCGCCTCTCGACGGTGCGCGGTGCGGACAACATCGTGGTGCTCGACCGAGGACGCGTGGCCGAGCAGGGCTCGCATGGGCAGCTGCTAGCCGAAGGCGGCATCTACGCGCGCATGTGGGCCGATTACGAGCAGGCCGTGAGCTGGCGCATCTCGAGCGACGCGGCGTCAACGGAGAGGGGAGATGCCCGATGAGCATCAAGGAGAAGTACGCGCTCACCGACGAGGGCGTGCGCAACGTCAAGCTCGGCGCCGCGTGGACCGCGGCGGCCAACATCGCCGTGTTCGCCGGCGTCGGCATCATCTACATGCTGATGGATGCGTTCATGGCGCACCTCACAGACGGCGCCGCCCTGCCCGATGCGCTTCCGTACCTGGCGGGCCTCGCCGTGTTCATCATCGTGCTGTTCATGGCGGAGTACTACGCCTACTACTATCAGTACGGCGTGATCTACAAGGAGAGCGGCCGCCAGCGCATCAACCTCGCCGAGCGCCTGCGCAAGCTGCCGCTGTCGTTTTTCGGCCGCCGCGACCTCGCGGATCTCACCGAGACGCTCATGACCGACGTCAAGACGACCGAGCACGCCTACAGCCATGTGCTGCCGGAGCTCTACGGCGCCTACATCACGCTTGGCGTGGCGGCGGTGGGGCTCTTCGCGTTCGACTGGCGCCTCGCCCTCGCCTCCCTGTGGAGCTGCCCGGTCGGCCTAGCGGTACTGTTCGGCGCGCGTTCGGCCCTGCAGCCGATGATGCACGCCACCCGCATGCGGGGGCTTGCGATCTCCGAGGATATCCAGGAAGCGCTCGAGTGCGTGCGCGAGGTGCGCGCCACCAACCAAGAGGAGCGCTATCTCGAGCACATTCGCCGCGACGTCGACGAGGCCGAGCGCCAGGCGTTCAAAAGCGAGATCGCGTGCGGCGTGTGCGTGAACGGCGGCCAGATCATCCTGCGCCTGGGCTTTGCGACCACGGTGCTCGCCGGCGCGGCCTTCATCATGGACGGCACCTGCACGTTCATGACGCTGTTCGCCTTCCTCGTCGTGGTGAGCCGCATCTACGCGCCGTTCGACCAGTGCCTCATGCTGATCGCCGAGCTGTTCTCCGCGCGCACGGCGTCCGCCCGCATGCGCTCGTTTTACGAGGAGCCGCTCGCCACGGGAGACGGCGCGTTCGAGCCGGTCGGCCATGATGTGGTGTTCGACGACGTGAGCTTCTCGTACGGCGGCGCGGAGCAGGTGCTCTCGCATGTGAGCTTCACGGCGCGCGAGGGGGAGGTCACCGCGCTCGTGGGCCCCTCTGGATCCGGCAAGTCCACGTGCGCCCGCCTGGCGGCCCGCTTCTGGGACGCGTCGGATGGCCGGGTGAGCGTGGGCGGCGTGGACGTCTCGGCCGTGGACCACGAGTCGCTGCTGCGCGACTTCTCCGTGGTGTTCCAAGACGTCTTGCTGTTCGACGACACGGTGATGGGCAATATCCGCCTGGGCCGGCGCGATGCCACCGACGAGGAGGTGCTCGCGGCGGCGCGGGCCGCCAACTGCGACGACTTCGTCTCCCGCATGCCGCAGGGCTACGACACGATGATCGGCGAGAACGGCTCCAAGCTTTCCGGCGGCGAGCGCCAGCGCATCTCGATCGCCCGCGCCCTGCTCAAGGACGCACCGGTCGTGCTGCTCGACGAGGCGACGGCGAGTCTTGACGTCGAGAACGAGACGGCGGTGCAGACGGCGCTGTCGCGGCTGCTGGCGGACCGGACCGTCATCGTGATCGCCCACCGCATGCGCACGGTGCTCTCGGCGAACAAGATCGTGGTGCTCGACGAGGGGCGCGTCGTGGAGCAGGGGAGCCCCGACGAGTTGCTTGCGGCCGACGGCCTGTTCGCGCGCATGGTCCGCCTGCAGCGCGAAAGCGCCGACTGGATGCTGTAGCGCACAATTGGATTTTTTGGGCGGTGCCGCTTGCCCCCTCGGCTGCCGGGGGCAAGCGGCACCGCCTTATCACACCTTCTGGCGTACGGCGGTATCGCGGAAGCGGAAATGGTCCAGGCGGTGCCGCGACTGCGTGCACTCGATGAGGATGCCCTGCGCGTCGAAGGTGCGGTTGTCCACGACGGCCAGGTAGTCGACGCCGTCGAGGTCGAGCAGCGCGCGGTCACGCTCGTTGGCGCGCTCGCCGGTGATGGTGCGCTTGCTCATGGCGATCGTGATGCCCAGCGTGTGCTCCATGTACTCATATATAGACGAACGCGCGATGTCCTCGGTGATGTCGGGGACGACTTCGGTGAGAAACAGGCTGCAGTCGCGGATGAGGGCCTCGTCGTGTATGACGCGCACGCGCTCGACGTAGGTCAGGTCGACCCCCTCCTCGAAGCCGTAGGCGGTGGCGATCTGCTCGGTGGCGGTGAGATGGTGGATATCCACCACGCGGGTCTCGGCTCGAAAATGCGAGCGCCGGCCCGCCTCGCGGAACGACTCGATCTGCCCGACGGAGAAGGTCTCGCGCTCCGTTTTCTGGAAGACCACGCGCACGCCCTTGCCGTGCACCGGCTGCACGTAGCCCTGTTCGCGCAAGAGCCCGAGCGCGCGCCGAAGCGTGTTGTGCGAGCAGGTGTAGTACCGGGTCAGCTCCGCCTCCGAGGGGAGGAAGGACTGGAACGGGTAGGTCCCGTCCTCGATGGTGTCGCGCAGGTCGCGAAAGATAGCGTCGTATCGGGCTTTCACAGATCCACCGCCAAGAGAATCGCATCGTCGGTTGTCGGATACCCACAGCTTATTCAGATAAGTGAGCGCGCGCAAGTGGAAGGCACCGAGGCGTCCAAAGCGGCCTAATCGGCCACATCTTCGCTGCTCAATGAACCGTTTGCGGGTAAAAACCGACCGTTTATGGCAAGCCAAACTTATTCAAATAAGTTTTGATCCGAGGGGCGTACACTTGCGTCAGCAACTTATTCAAATAAGTTATCTGCGAAAGGGGTTACCGCATGGCAAAGTACACAGAGGATGCCGCAAAGCTCCTCGACCTCGTGGGCGGGAAGGAGAACATCTCTGCCGTCACCCACTGCATGACGCGCATGCGCTTCGTGCTGGTCGACGAGGGCAAGGCGGACGTGGCGGCAATCGAGGAGCTGCCCGCCGCCAAGGGCACGTTCACGCAGGCCGGACAGTTCCAGGTCATCATCGGCAACGACGTGGCAGACTTCTATCAGGAGTTCACGAAGGTCTCCGGCATCGAGGGCGTGTCGAAGGAGGCCGCCAAGGCCGCGGCGGGAGCGAACCAGAATCCGCTTCAGCGCGCCATGGGCGTGCTCGGAGAGATCTTCGCCCCGCTCATCCCCGCGCTCATCTGTGGCGGTCTGATTCTGGGCTTCCGCAACATCATCGGTGAGGTCAACTTCTTCAACGACGCCGGCGCCTTCGATCTGGAGCACGGCACGAAGTCCATCGCCGACATGTGGGTCTTCTGGAACGGCATGTACAGCTTCCTGTGGGTCATCGGCGAGGCCGTGTTCCACATGCTGCCGGTCGGCATCTGCTGGTCGGTCACGCGCAAGATGGGCACCACGCCCATCCTGGGCATCATCTTGGGCCTGACGCTCGTCTCGCCGCAGCTGCTGAACGGCTTCTCGGTGGCGGGCGCGTCGGCGGAGGATATCGCCGCCCACACCTATAACTTCGGGTGCTATTCCTTTGTGGGCACCGGCTACCAGGGCCAGGTCATCGCCTCGCTCATGGCCGCCTTCGTGCTGGTGGGGCTCGAGAAGTTCTTCACCAAGGTCACGCCCGACGTGGTGCGCATGATCGTGGTTCCCTTCATGTCGCTCGTGCCCGCGGTGTTCATCGCCCATCTGGTCGTGGGCCCCATCGGCTGGGCTATCGGCGACGCCATCGCCAACGCCGTGAGCTGGGGTCTCGCCTCCGACGTGCGCGTGCTGTTCGCTGCCCTGTTCGGCCTGCTCTACGCTCCGCTCGTCATGACGGGCCTGCACCACATGACCAACGCCATCGACTCCCAGATGGTGAGCATCTACGAGTACACCACGCTGTGGCCCATGATCGCGCTGTCCAACATCGCCCAGGGTTCCGCCGTGCTCGCCATGATCGTGCTCCAGAAGCGCAACGAGCGCGCCCAGCAGGTGAACATCCCCGCGTGCATCTCCTGCTACCTGGGCGTCACCGAGCCCGCGCTGTTCGGCGTGAACCTCAAGTACAAGTTCCCGCTCGTCTGCGGAATGATCGGCTCGGCCTGCGCCGCCATGGTCTGCACGGGCTTCGGCGTGAAGGCCCTCTCCATCGGCGTGGGTGGTCTTCCGGGCATCCTGTCCATCATGTTCAACTACTGGGGCATCTTCGCGCTGTGCATGCTCATCGCCATCGTGGTGCCCTTCGTGCTCACCCTGATCGTGGGCAAGCGCCAGCTGTCCGCCGCCGACCGCGGCATCGCCAAGATCGAGGCCGCCGCTGCCGAGTCCGCAACCGACGCCGAGCCCGCTTCCGCTCCGGCCCCCGCTGCCAGTGCTGAGCCTTGCGAGCAGGCCCTGCTCGCCCCGCTTGCCGGCCGCGTCATGCCCATCACCGAGATGCCCGACCCGATGTTCGCCAGCAAGGTCATGGGCGACGGCGTGTGCATCGAGCCCTCCGGCGACACCGTGGTGGCGCCCGCCGACTGCACCGTGACCGTGACCATGCCCGCATCCAACCACGCCGTGGGCCTCACGCTGGACAACGGCGTCGAGCTGCTCATCCACGTGGGCATCGACACCGTGGACATGGGCGGCGACGGCTTCGCGTGCTTCGTGAACCAGGGCGACAAGGTCAAGGCCGGCACCAAGCTGCTCACGTTCGACACCGAAAAGATCGCCGCGGCGGGCCACCCGGCGACCACGGCCTTCATCGTGGCCTCTACGGCCGACGCGACCGACTTCGACTTCGCAAGCGGCATGGACGCTGTGGAAGGAAAGACGCCGGTCATCACGTTTTGCGGTTAACCGCGCGCTCCGGGTCCGCTGGGCACATCGCCCGGCGAACCCGAAGGTCCAAAGAAGGGGCGCCGGATGGACGCAGCAGCGCATCCGGCAGGACCATCGGAAAGGGGCTTGCAGCATGGCTGCAATCGAGAAGGATTTCAAGCGAAGCGTCGTCTACCAGATCTATATCAAGAGCTTCTGCGACAGCGACGGCGACGGCGTCGGCGACCTGCCGGGCATCACCTCCAAGCTCGACTACCTGGCGCATCTGGGCGTCGACTACCTGTGGATCACGCCGTTCTTCCCGTCACCCCAGGCTGACGGCGGCTACGACATCTCCGACTACTGCGCAATCGATCCGGTGTACGGCACGATGGACAACTTCGACGAGCTCGTGCGCGAGGCGCATGCGCGCGACCTCGGCGTCATGCTTGACATGGTGCTCTGCCACACCTCGAGCGAGCACGCCTGGTTCCAGCGCGCGCTCGCGGGCGATGAGCGCTACCGGCGCTACTACATCCTGCGCGACGGGCGCGGCAGCACCGGTGCGGGAGATCCGGGCGAGCCTCCGACCAACTGGCAGTGCGCCTTCGGCGGCAGCGCATGGGAGTGGGAGCCGCGCCTGGGGAAGTGGTACCTGCACATGCACGATGTGAGCCAGCCGGACCTTGACTGGACGAACCCCGAGGTGCGCGCCGCATGCGCCGACGTGGTGCGCTTCTGGCGCGAGCGCGGGGTGGACGGGTTCCGCTTCGACGTGGTGAGCCTCATCTCCAAGCCCAAGGTCTTTGAGGACACGCCAGACGGCTCGTGCCGCAGCCTCGTGGCCGACGGCCCGCACGTCCACGAGTACCTGCGCGAACTCGTTGCTGCGTCCGGTATCGACGGCATGCTCACGGTGGGCGAGATGGCCGCGACCACGCTCGAGAACTGCATCCTCTACACCGCGCCCGAGCGCCACGAGCTCACCCAGACGTTCAGCTTCCACCATCTGAAGGTGGACTACGCCGACGGCGACAAGTGGAAGCTCATGGAGCCCGACATCGCGCGGCTGCGCGAGATCCTGCGCTCGTGGCAGGAGGGCATGCAGGCGGGCGGCGGCTGGAACGCGCTGTTCTGGGACAACCACGACCAGCCGCGCGCGATCACGCGTTTCGGCGGTCGTGAGGGCGCCGGCGAGAGCGGCGGCAGCTGGGAGCGCGTCGGCCGCATGCTCGCGACCTGCTCGTTCACCCTGCAGGGGACGCCCTATATCTTCCAGGGCGACGAGCTGGGCATGACCAACGCGGGATACCCTTCGATCGACTGCTTCGCGGATGTGGAGAGCACGAACAACTACCGCATCCTGATGGAGGGCGGCTCCACGGCCGAGGAGGCGCTGCGCGTCGTGAACGAGCGCTCGCGCGACAACGGGCGCACGCCCATGCAGTGGACCTCAGGGCCGCACGCGGGCTTCACGACGGGAACCCCCTGGCTCGCGGTGCCGGAAAACCACGTGCTCGTCAACGCCAAGGCCGAGGTCGGCGTCGCCGGTTCCCTGTTCGAGTTCTACCGCGAGCTCGTGCGGCTGCGCCACGAGCTGCCCGTGCTCGCCGAGGGCACCGTTCGCTTCCTGGATGCCGGCGCCCAGGCGCCCAAGGTCATAGCCTTCGAGCGCACGCTTGGCGATGCGCGCCTGGTGACGGTGTGCTCGTTCGATTCCGAGCCGTCGCGCGCGACGGGGCTTGATGTCGACGGTGCGCGGTACCTGCTCGGCAGCTACGACGATGCGCCCGTGTCGGATGCCGACGGCGCGCTCGAGCTGCGCCCCTACGAGGCGGCCGTGTTCCTGTCATAGAAGCGGTCTTTTAGCGGTTTTTCAGGGACAGTCCCCCGAATTTCACTGAGTGAAATTCGGGGGACTGTCCCTGAAAAACCAGACCACGGTGTACCTGGCCGACTTCGCCGACGTGAACGAGGTGTACGGGGAGTTCTTCAGCGCACCGTACCCGGCCCGCTCCTGCTTCCAGGTCGGTGCGCTGCCCATGGGCGCCAAGGTGGAGATCGAGGCCATGTGCTAGATGCTTGCCTAGCGAGATACTGACATGCGGAAGGACCCCGGAAGAGCGACTGCCCTTCCGGGGTCCTTCCTGTTCAATGGGTTGGAACGAACCCGTCCCCAATCAACCCGTTGCCGTGCGCCGTCTTTTCGGGAGGGGCTCCGGCCTTCCCTATATGTGCTTCTTGCCCGTGTAGACGCACATGAGCGCGCACACGATCATCGCGTACGCCCAAAACCGATGCTGTTTCATGGCGATCCTTTCGTGCGGGTTTCCTTTAAAAAGGATTGTAGGCAGCCTGGGCCCTCCCCTCAGATTCTCAATAGTTTCACAAGGGAAACTATGTCTATCGTGTTGTGGCAAAAAGTTTCCCTTGGCATACCGTGCACGCGAACTATGTTGAAAAAACGACTATCGGCATCATTCGCGACACGGAAGGGTCATCTCATGTCTATCTTCAGCATTTCCAAAACGCATGCGGCACTCGTCGGCATCGGCGCTCTGCTGGGCGCCGTGGGCATCAAGGCCGTCACGAGTGACGCCGCCAAGCGCCTCGCCGTTCAGGGCGTCGCCGCGGGCATGCGCGTCAAGGCGGGCTACGAGGACATCGTCGAGCAGGCCAAGGCCGAGGTCGACGACATCGTGGCGGAGGCCGAGTACCTCAACTCCGAGATGGCTGCGGACGATGCCTGCTGCTGCGGGTGCTACGCCGACGAGCAGGCCGTGGCGGATAAGCCCGTCGAGCAGAAGGCCGAGTAGCGCCTCGAATCCGGACAGCTGGAAAGGTGGCTGCGGAGGGATCCGTCCCCACCGCAGCCGCCGTTCATGAAGGGGAGACGTGCGATCATGCAGATAACGATCGAGCATGAAGTTCCCGGGCGTATGCGCGTGAAGCTTGCCGGAAGGGTGCCAGACGCGGATCTGGACGCGCTGAGGCGCGTGCTGCTCTCCGCTCCCGCCATCGTCGCGGTGTCGGTCTACCCGCGCATCGGGTCGGTGGCCGTGCGCTATGCCTCCGGCGAGCGCGAGGGAGCCCTGGCGGTGCTGCGCGCGGTCGATGCCGAGGCGATCGATGTGGCGCGGGGGTCGTGCGAGATCGCGCTGGCACCGAAAACCCATGGCCTGCTGATGGACGTGGCGACGCTCGTGGGCGGCCATGTCGCCCGACGCTGGTTCCTCCCCGCGCCGGTGCGCGCCCTGTGCACCCTGTGGGGCTTTCGGGGGTTTGCCCGCGCCGCGGCGCGCTCGCTGGCCCGTGCGCGCCTGGACGTGCCGGTGCTCGACGCAGCCGCCATCGGCATCTCGCTTCTGCAACGCGATTTCAAGACGGCCGCCAGCACCATGCTGCTACTCAACTTGGGCGAGCTGCTCGAGGACTACACGCGCGCCACGTCGCAAAACCAGCTGATCTACACGTTGCTCGACGTGCCCGATTACGCACAGCTCGTGCCCTGCGGAGATCCGGCCCTGCGCGGAGCGGAGGAGCGCCGCGTCCCTGCGGACTCGCTTGTCGCCGGCGATCTCATCGTCGTGCGTACCGGCATGCCCGTTCCGGTCGACGGCACGGTCGAGCAGGGGACCGCCATGGTGAACCAGTCGTCGCTGACCGGCGAGCCGCTCGCGGTGGAGCGCACCGTGGGCGACGACGTGTTCGCCGGCACCGCCGTGGAGGACGGCGAGGCGTACGTGCGCGTCAAGGCCGGCGCGAGCGACACCAAGCTGCGCTCGATCGTGAACCTGGTCGAGCAGGCGGAGGCCTACAAGGCGGAGGGCCTGGCGCGCCGCGAGCGGCTCGCCGATCGAATCGTGCCGTGGAACTTCCTGCTTGCGGGCATCGTCGCCCTGACGACGCGCAACCTCACCCGCACGAGCGCGGCGCTCATGGTCGACTACTCGTGCGCCTTGAAGCTCACCGGCGCCATCGCGGTCCTTTCGGCCATGAGCCAGGCGGCGCGCGAGGGCTTCACGGTTAAGGGCTCCAGGCACTTCGAGGCCATGGCGGAGGCGGACACCATCGTGTTCGACAAGACCGGCACGCTGACCGAGGCGGCGCCCCGGGTGTGCGCCGTCATTCCGCTTGACGGATGGACGAGGACGCAGGTGCTTCGCTTCGCGGCGTGCTTGGAGGAGCACTTTCCGCATCCGGTGGCGCGCGCCGTGGTACGCGCCGCGGCGGCGGAGGGGCTTGAGCATCGCGAGCGCCATGCGGCGGTCGAGTACCTGGTCGCGCACGGCATCGCGAGCTCGCTCGACGGCAAGCGCGCGGTGATCGGCTCGGAGCATTTCGTGGTGGAGGACGAGGGCGTCCGCATCCCCGACGAGGCGCGCGGGAAGATCGCCGCCGAGCTCGGCGGCCTGTCCGTGCTCTATCTCGCGGTCGACGGCGAGCTCAAGGGCGTCGTGGGCATCCAGGATCCGTGCAAGCCCGGCACGGCGCGCGCGATACGCGAGCTGCGCGAGCTCGGCTTCACGCGCATCGTGATGCTCACCGGCGACAACGCCCGCGCCGCGTCGCGCATCGCCGCGGAGGCGGGTATCGACGAGTGGCGAAGCGACCTGCTGCCGGAAGACAAGCACGGCATCGTCGAGCAGCTGCGCCTGGAGGGTCGCCGCGTGGTGATGGTGGGCGACGGCGTGAACGACTCGCCGGCGCTCTCCGCTGCCCATGTCGGCGTCGCCATGGGGTCGGGGACCGCGATCGCCAAAGAGGTCGCCGATATCACGCTCACCGATGGCGACCTGGATGCGCTCGTGCGCCTGCGCAGGCTCTCCATGGGCCTCGCGGCTCGCATGGACGCGTCGTTCGCCGAGGTCATCGGTTTGAATTCGCTGCTTTTGGCGGGCGGCGTCACGGGGATCGTCACCCCGCAGGCGAGCTCGCTGGTGCACAACGGCAGCACGGTGCTGCTCGCGGCGCGCAATGCGCGCGCGTACGGCGCGGAGCCCGGCCGTCGCGCGCTGCCGTCGGCCGCACCTCGATAGCACATGGAGTCCCGCGCCGTCCGATGTCGCAAGAACGCGCGAGCGGTTGCGCGAGTTGGGATATACTGGACACGCAAGAGGGGAGCTGGCGGATGCCGGCTGAGAGGAAGCTCGACGGGCGGCATCGCCCGCACCGCTTCGACCCTGAACCTGATCCGGGTAATGCCGGCGTAGGGACCAACGCTTTGATACAAAAGCCCCTACGATGTTCGAGGGGCTTTTTTCATGCCTCGGAAGGGAAGACCATGGAGGCAAGCGTAGCGATTCAGGTGCTGCCGCAGAACACGGAGAGCGACGAGGAGACCTGCCGCATCGTCGACGAGGCCATCGCCTACATCATGTCCAAGTTTCCCGATGCGTACGTCGGTCCGTTCGAGACCGCGATCGAGGGCGACTACGACCTGTGCATGGAGGTGCTCGCCGAGGTGAACCGTATCGTCATCAAGGCTGGCGCCGACAAGGTGGCCACCTATGCCAAGATCTTCTATGCGCCCGAGCGCGGCCTGCTGACGACGGAGCAGAAGGTCGGAAAGTACCATGAGTCCGAAGCGTAAGGGCTCGGGCGCGCCGGCGCTTGCGCGCACGGCAGGGGTGAGCCCGCTTGTCGGCAAGCTGGCCGCCCCGGTGACCGTGCTGGCCCTGGTCGCCATCTGGCAGCTCGTGTGCTCGGTGGGGCTCGTCCCGTCGTTTCTGCTGCCGAGCCCGGTGGCGGTCATCCAGGCGCTCGTCGGCGACTGGCAGCTGTTGGCCGGCCATGCCGTGACGTCGCTCGCCGAGGCGGCGGCGGGGCTCGCCTGCGGCATCGCGCTCGGTTTCGCCGCGGCGGTCCTCATGGACCGCTTCGAGCTCGTCTACCGTGCGTTCTACCCGCTCGTCGTGCTCACGCAGACCATCCCGACGGTCGCCATCGCGCCGCTGCTTGTGCTGTGGTTCGGCTACGGCATGCTGCCCAAGGTCGTGCTCATCGTCATCACGACCTTTTTCCCGATCACGGTGGGGCTGCTCGACGGGTTCCGCTCCGTCGACCCCGACGTCATCGACCTCATGCGATCCATGGGCGCGAACCGCGCGCAGATCATGCGCCACGCGAAGCTGCCCGCGTCGCTTGGGCACCTGTTCTCGGGCCTGAAGATCTCGGCGACCTACGCCATCGTGGGCGCGGTCATCGCCGAGTGGCTCGGCGGCTTCTCGGGCCTGGGCGTCTACATGACCCGCGTGCGCAGCGCCTACGCGTTCGACAAGATGTTCGCCGTGATCATCCTCATCTCCGCCCTGTCGCTGGTGCTCATGTGGGCGGTCGGCGCGCTGCGCCGCAAGCTCATGCCCTGGGAGCGCTCCGAGGGGTAGGAAAAGGTGCCGACAAGGCGCATCGATCAGATTTCGCATATTGGAGAGTCATATGTCTCGCATCTCAACCATCGATCAGCTTTTTGCCCACCGTCCGGTTTCCCGCCGCGGGCTTGTGCGGTGCGGCCTTGCGGGCGCCGGCGTCCTCGGTGCCTCTGCGCTCGCCGGATGCTCCGACGGCACCTCATCGAGCACCGCATCTTCCGGCGGCTCCGCGGCAACAGGCGCCTCTGAGCTCAAAAAGATCACGTTCGCGCTCGACTGGACGCCCAACACCAACCACACGGGCGTGTACGTCGCCGCGGCCCGCGGGTACTACGAGGAGGCAGGTCTCGAGGTCGAGATCGTGCAGGCGCCCGAAAACGGCGCCGACGCCCTGGTCGCCACCGGCGAGGCCCAGTTCGGCGTGAGCTTCCAGGACACCATGGCGAGCTACGTCTCGAGCGAGGACAGCCGTCTTCCCGTGAGCGCCATCGCCGCCATCATCCAGCACAACACCTCGGGCATCATCAGCCGCGCCGAGAAGGGCATCACGCATCCCGCGGCCATGATGGACCACACGTACGCCACCTGGGAGGGCCCCATCGAGCAGGGCGTGATCAAGCATTGCGTCGAGGCCGACGGGGGAGACTTCAGCCGCGTGCAGATGATCCCCTCCACGGTGACCGACGAGGTGACCGCGCTGCAGACCGACCAGGTGGACACCATCTGGATCTACTGGGCGTGGGCCGGCGTGAAGTGCCAGCTTGCGGGCCTCGACACGAATTACTTCGCGTTCGCCGACATCGACTCGGTCTTCGACTTCTACACGCCGGTGATCATCGCCAACGACGACCTGATCGCCGACGACCCCGATACCGTGCAGGCGTTTCTGGATGCGACGCGCCGCGGCTACGAGGACTGCATCGCGGACCCGGACGCTGCCGCCGACGTGCTGCTCGAGGCGTCGCCGGAGCTCGATGAGGAGCTCGTGCGCGCGAGCCAGGAGTACCTGGCCGACCAGTACCAGGCCGACGCCGACGCGTGGGGCGTGATCGACCAGGGCCGCTGGGACGCGTTCTTCGGCTGGGTCGGCGATCAGGGCTTTGCGCCTGAGATCGAACCCGGTGCCGGTCTTGACCTGCAGTTTATCTAACAGAAGCTTAGGGCACGAGGCGGCGGCGACGGCTCGCTGCCCCCAGGGGGAGGCAAACGTGGCACAGCTTGAAGTCGGGCACGTGAGCGTGGCGTTCGACGGGGTGCAGGTACTCGACGACATCAGCCTGACGGTACCTGCAGGGCATATCGCCTGCCTGCTCGGCCCCTCGGGCTGCGGCAAGACGACCCTGTTCCATGTGGTCGCCGGGCTCTCGCTGCCCGATTCCGGCAGCGTCGAGCTCGACGGGCGCGACATCACGGGCGCGCCGGGGCAGCTGGCGTACATGCTGCAGAAGGACTTGCTGCTGCCCGAGAAGACGATCGTCGACAACGTGTCCCTGCCGCTCGTGTTGCGCGGGGTGCCCCGTGCCCAGGCGCGGGAACAGGCGCTCGCGCTGTTCGACACGTTCGGGCTCGCGGGCACGGCCGACCGCTGGCCCTCGGAGCTTTCTGGCGGCATGCGGCAGCGCGCCGCCCTGCTTCGCAGCTATCTGTTCAGTCAGGATTTCATGCTGCTCGATGAGCCCTTCTCCGCGCTCGACGCGTTCACCAAGGCCGACATGCACGCATGGTTTCTTGACGTCGCCGAGCGCTTCGGCACGACGGCGCTCGTCGTGACCCATGACGTCGACGAGGCGCTCGAGCTCGCCGACGAGATCTTCGTCATGCGCGGCGCTCCCCAGGCGGGGCGCCCGACGCGCATCGTGGGCACCGAGCGCATACCGTGCCCGCGCGCAGAGCGCGCCTCTTTCGCCCTGACCGAGGAGTTCCTGGAGCACAAGCGCCAGGTGCTGGCCCTCCTCGGCTAGGGAGACACTGGTTGATGGTCTTTGCGGCGGTCGGGTCCGCGGTGGGTGTTGTATCCGCCCGCGTGCGAAACCGCACCTTGGTAAAACCTTTTATCAAGGTGCGCTGGCCCTTCGTTTTGAATTTGGTATCAAGTCTTGGGCAATAAGGGCCGCATAGGGGCGGATCGAGGGTCCCTTCCGGGATTTTCGGGATCGGACGAACAAAGAAACCGCAGGTCACAGGCTTGTTAGATATGGCCGTTTTCCACTTATACTTCCCGATTTGATACCAAATTCATTTTGCAGAAATATTAATCCCCTCTTTCCTGGGGT
Source organism: Collinsella sp. An271 (assembly GCF_002159695.1). NCBI lineage: Bacteria > Bacillati > Actinomycetota > Coriobacteriia > Coriobacteriales > Coriobacteriaceae > Collinsella > Collinsella sp. An271. The sequence goes on from NZ_NFJE01000006.1 coordinate 42,927, forward strand.
TTCGCGGTGCGGTTTGCCCATCGCGTGCATACGGGGCCCGGACTGCATATCGGGGACGTACCTTCCGCGTGCATGTTTGCATGGAGCAGGTACGTCCCCGATATGCACCACCGCCTCTACCAGGTCACCCGCTAACAGGGCCCAGCAACCGTACCCAGAACTGCGAGAGAGGGCCCCTTGAACGGCCCTCTCTCGCAGTTCTGGGTACGGTTGCTGGGCCCTGTTAGCGGGCAGTCCTGTGGTTTTACCGATGACCGGGGTGTGTCGGCAAATTACTCGGCGTTTCCCAGCAGGCGTGACAGCAAGGCGGGGAATCGTCGCCACGCGCAAATGTCACCCAGCTTATAGCATATGTATGCCTTAGGTAACTTTTTTGCTCAACTTGGCCATAACCCCTTCACAACAAGTTAGCCTTGTGTTAGTTTACCGTAGGAAACATAGACGGGGCTAACTTGAAGCGTTGCCTCGCCTATGCCGTTCCATTCGATCGGACGATGATGAGGAGACATGCCGTATGACTCAAGGGCCGCAGGTTCCCGCGATGCCGCTTTCCTTCCGAAAGGCGGGGGAGACCATCATGGTGACGCGCGTGCGCGGCGATGAGGACCTCAAGCACCATCTCGCGAACATCGGGTTTGTCGAGGGCTCCGAGGTGCACGTGGTGTCTTCCAGTCCCTCCAACATCATCGTGACGGTCAAAGGCGCTCGCTTTGGCTTGGACACCAAGGTCGCTCAGCGCGTCATGACGGTCTGACACGGGGCGCGCGACGGCGCGCCGACCGTGGACGTGGCGAACAGGAAGGGGGAAGGACATGAAGACACTGGGAGATGTTGCGGTGGGCGATAGCTCCACCATCATCAAGCTGCACGGTGAGGGCGCGCTCCGCCGTCATCTGATGGATCTGGGCCTCATCAAGGGCACGCAGTTCAAGGTCGTGAAGGTCGCGCCGCTGGGCGACCCGATCCAGATCACCGTTCGCGGCTACGAGCTCTCCATCCGCAAGGAGGAGGCGGCCATCGTCGAGGTGCAGTAACGGCACCCGCGAGGGCGTTTGCGCAGGTAGAGTTAGCTATTTCTAACTATAAGGGATCCGAGGCGCCCGCCAGGGATCTCGCACGGCTAGCTCGGTAACTTGAAGAAGTTTCAAAGCCTATTTTGGAAGAAGGAAACGCATGGCGGCTTCACAGCTTCATGTCGCGTTGGCGGGTAACCCCAACTGCGGCAAGACCACGCTTTTCAACCTGATCACCGGCCAGAACGGCTATGTGGGCAACTGGCCCGGCGTCACGGTTGAGAAGAAGGAGGCCAAGCTGACCAGTGACAAGAGCGTCACGATCACCGACCTCCCCGGAATCTACTCCCTTTCCCCCTACAGCCCGGAGGAGAAGGTCTCGCGCGACTACCTCATGAGCGGCGAGCCCGACGTCGTGATCCAGGTCATCGACGCCACGAACCTCGAGCGCAACCTGTACCTGGCGCTCCAGGTCGTCGAGACCGGACTGCCGGTCGTGGCGGCGCTCAACATGGCCGACCTCGTCGAGAAGAACGGCGACAAGATCGACACCCGCGCCCTCTCAAAGAGCCTCGGGTGCCCGGTCGTGATGATCTCCGCGCTGCGCAACAAGGGCGTCGACGAGCTGCTCGCCGAGGCCAAGCGCGCAGCGGCCACCAAGGGCAGCGTGCCCGAGCACAGGTTCGATTCCGCTATCGAGGACGTGCTCACCAAGATCGAGGACCTGCTCCCGTCGTCCGTGCCCGCGTCCAAGCGCCGCTACTTTGCGGTCAAGCTGTTCGAGCGCGATCAGGATGCCTTGCGCCTCATCAACCTCCCCAAGGACAGCGCCGCCCGGGTCGACGAGCTTATCGTCGCATGCGAGAAGGACTGCGACGATGACGCCGAGTCCATCATCACCGGCGAGCGCTATGCGGTCATCGCGCACATGATCGACGGCTGCCTCAAGAAGGCGCCTGCGCGCATGAGCACCTCCGAGAAGATCGACCGCATCGTCACGAACCGCATTCTCGGCCTGCCCCTGTTCGTCCTCATCATGTGGGCCGTCTACTCCATCGCGACGGGTGCCGACGCGTTCGGCACCGCCGGCACCGACTGGGTGAACGACAACCTGTTCGGCGAGGGCTTCGAGCTGTTCGGCATGCAGTTCCAGTCCATCCCCGGCGTGATCGAGGGCTGGCTTGTCGCCGCCGGCGCGAGCGATCTGGTCCAGAGCCTCGTGCTCGACGGCATCGTGGCCGGCGTGGGCGCCGTGCTCGGCTTCATCCCGCAGATGTTCGTGCTGTTCGTGCTGCTCTCCTTCCTCGAGGACTGCGGCTACATGGCCCGCGTCGCCTTCGTGATGGACCGCGTGTTCCGCCGTTTCGGCCTGTCCGGCAAGTCGTTCATCCCCATGCTCGTCTCCACGGGCTGCGGCGTCCCCGGCGTGCTCGCCACCAAGACGATCGAGAACGAGAAGGACCGCCGCATGACGGTCATGACCACCACGTTCATCCCCTGCGGAGCCAAGCTCCCCATCATCGCCCTGCTTATGGGCGCTATGGTCGGTGACGCCGAGGCGAGCTGGATCTCCCCTCTGTTCTACTTCCTCGGCGTCATCGCGGTCATCGTGTCCGGCATCATGCTGAAGAAAACCAAGCTGTTCGCCGGCCGTCCGACCCCGTTCGTCATGGAGCTGCCGAGCTACCACTTCCCGTCCATCCGCTCGTGGTGGCTGCACATCTGGGAGCGCGTGTCCGCCTACGTCAAGAAGGCCTTCACGATCATCTTCGCTTCCACCATCGTCGTGTGGTTCCTCACCAACTTCGGCGTGTACGAGGGTGCGTTCGGCTTCTTGCCCGCGATGGAGGGCATCCCCGAGGAGTTCACGGACTACTCCGTGCTCGCCATGGTCGGCGGCGCCATCGCCTTCATCTTCGCCCCGCTCGGCTTTGATTCCTGGCAGGCGACGGCCATGTCCATCACCGGCCTGGTGGCCAAGGAGAACGTCGTGGCCACGGCCTCCTCGCTGCTCCATATCGCCGACGGCACCGAGACCGATCCGAACCTGTGGACCGCGTTCGCCGGTATGTTCCCGTCCATGGGCGCCATCGCCGCGTTCGGCGCGTTCAACCTCCTGTGCGCCCCGTGCTTCGCTGCCATGGGAACCATCCGCGCTCAGATGAACTCCGCCAAGTGGACCGCGATCGCCATCGGCTACGAGTGCGCCTTCGCGTGGGTCGTCGGCCTCATGATCAACCAGTTCTACCTGGCTGCCACCGGCGTCTTCAGCATCTGGACGATCGTTGCCGTCGCGTTTGCCGCAGCGATCATCTTCCAGGTCGTGCGCCCCATGCCCAAGTGGGCGTGGGAGGACGACGACAAGGTCGTCCCCGCCGGCGCCGTGACCGCGTAACCTGAGCGACTTAGCACGCTCCTCCCCAAAGGGTCGCCTGCACATGCGGGCGGCCCTTTTTGCGCGCTCCCGTCCGTGCAGATTTCCTGCTCCTCGTGGTTATGGACGGGAATATGAGGTAAAGTTTCATACGACAAACAACGAGGAGGAACCATGTCTCCTATCGACTTCATCATCCTGGCCGCGATCGGCGTCGCATTCGTGGCGGTGTGCGTCCGCATCAAGCGCAAAGGGAGCTGCGCGGACTGCGCCCAGGGCGGGACGTGCTCGGGCCACTGCGGCTCCTCGCCGGACAGCTGCCCCGCGTGCCAAGGTGTCGACCGCGTGGCCGAACGACTGGGCCGCGGCGTCAAGTAACACCCCAACCGCAAGTGCAAATGTGGGGACGTACCTTCTGCGTGCATTTTTGCAAATCGGGGACGTACCTTCCGCATGCAAATGTGCGCGCGGAAGGGGCGTCCTTTTGCAAAACCCCTGCTAGGCCATCGTGGATACAGATGGCCGGGGGAGGAGCTCATGAAAAAGCGCCGAGCCGGGCCGAGCCGGAGGATGCGGCAGTATGGGTTGAAGCGTCCTCCAAACAACCCGAAACATGTCGTTTTGCCCGAAGGGGTGTCCCCATATTTGCAAAAGTGCACGCAGAAGGTACGTCCCCCAATTTGCATTCGGGGCGCTCGCAATCGTCTGGGCTTCAGTGGGGGCGGTAACCCAGCCGAAACATAGGTATGGCACAATGTGCGCCTATAGTCAGTCGGTTCGATAGTCCACCGCGCGTCATGGAAGGGTTGTCCTTATGGATAAGAGCCAGAACATCGATTTCGTCCTCCGCACGGTCGAAGAGCGCGATATTCGTTTTGTCCGCCTGTGGTTCGTCGACGTGCTCGGCCGCCTCAAGAGCTTCGCGATCAGCCCCGAGGACCTCGAGGTCGCCTTCGAGGAGGGCATCGGGTTCGACGGCTCGGCCATCGAGGGCTTCACCGCGCCTGAAGAGGCGGACATGCTGGCGTTTCCCGATCCCTCGACGTTCCAGGTCCTGCCCTGGCGCCCGTCGAGCGACGGCGTGGCGCGCATCTTCTGCGATGTGTGCACGCCCGACCGCAAGCCGTTTGACGGCGACCCGCGCAACTGCCTGCGCCGCATGTTCTACAAGGCCGAAGAGGCCGGCTACATCATGAACGTGGGCGCGGAGCTCGAGTACTACTACTTCCCCGACGAGCACACGGTGGCCCCGCTCGACAACGTGGGCTATTTCGACCTGCTGCCCTCCGACTCGGCGCGCGACGTGCGCCGCAGCACCGTGCTCACGCTCGAGAAGATGAGCGTGCCGGTCGAGTACACCTTCCACTCTTCCGGCCCCTCGCAGCACGGTATCTCGCTGCGCCATGCCGAGGCGCTCACCATGTCCGACGCCATCATGACGGCCAAGCACATCATCCGGCTGGAGGCCTATGAGGCGGGCATCCACGCGTCGTTCATGCCCAAGCCCATGGCGAACGAGGCGTCGTCGGCGATGTTTTTGCACCAGTCGCTGTTCGACTACGACGGCAACAACGTGTTCTACGGCGAGGACGACCCCGTCTACCACCTGTCTCCCATCGCCAAGAGCTACATGGCGGGCATCCTCATGCATGCCGGCGAGATCTCGGCGATCACGAACCCCACGGTCAACTCCTACAAGCGCCTGGCGACGGGCAAGTCCAGCTCGCCCACGCCCACGCACGCGACCTGGGGTCTGCGCAACCGCGCCGCGATGATCCGCATCCCCATCTACAAGCCGGGCAAGCAGCTCTCCACGCGCATCGAGCTGCGCAGCCCCGACCCCATGGCCAACCCCTATCTCGCCTGCGCCGTCACGCTGGCCGCCGGTCTCGACGGCATCAAGCGCGGCTTGAGGCTGCCGGCCGAGACCGAGCTCACCGATGCCGGGCTGTCCGACCTCGAGCTGCGCGAGCTCGGGTGCTCCCCGCTGCCGAGAAACCTCCAGGAGGCGCTCGACATCTTCGAGAACTCCCTGCTCATGAAGGATGCGCTCGGCGAGCACATCCACAGCTTCTTCCTCAAGAAGAAGCGCAAGGAGTGGGAGAAGTACGCGTCGAGCATTACCGAGTGGGAGCTCAAGCAGTATCTGGCGAGCTCCTGACGACGGCGTCGTCGCGGCTCTCGCCATCGTCGCGGACGCGGCGCGAGGGCTCGCACACGGTGCGGCGCATCCGGGCGTTGCGGCCCGCATGCGCTGCGCGCTGTCCCTTGGTATGATTACGCCAGCGAGAGGGTGGTGGTATGTCCGAAAAAAACGTCCTGTTCATGGCTCGAACAACGCGGTATTACGAGTTTGCCCAGACGCTCACGACGTCGCTGGGCGTTGACGTGAGCGCGGCCACGCCCGATTCACCGACCGCCGCGCGCGATTTCGACCTGCTGATCCTTGACGCCGACGGCATCCGCGCCGACCGGATCGAGCAGATCGGCAAGTGGCTCGACGACCGCGGAAACATCCCGATGCTCGTTCTGGTCGATGACGACGGGCTTTCGGGGCTGCACCTGCCGTCCCGCTCGCGCTGCGACTTCATCTGCTCCGGCGCCAGCGAGGGCGAGCTCGAGGTGCGTGCGCGCCGCCTGATGGGGGAGGAGGAGAGCTTCTCCGTCGACGACGTGTTGCGCGTGGACAACATGACCATCAACCTCGCCACGTACCAGGTGTACCTGGACGACAAGCCGGTTGACCTGACGCTGATGGAATACTCGCTGCTGTCGTTTTTGGCCATGCACCCCAACCGCGCCTACAGCCGCGAGGTGCTGCTGCACCGCGTGTGGGGCTTCGAGTACTGCGGCGGCACGCGCACGGTCGACGTGCACATCAGGCGCATCCGCTCTAAGGTCGGCCCGCAGATCGCGGCGCACATCACGACGGTGCGCGGCGTGGGCTACCTGTTCAAGGGGTAGGGTCAATCAAAGACGCGCTTGCGGGGTGGGGCGGCACGGCCCGCCCCGCTTTTTCTTGCGCATGGGGGCTTCCGGCGCGCTCGTCTCGCACGTGGCGGGCATGCGCGCCGGGCCCCGGTCTTTTCCGCACCATCATCTGCCCATCTCTCTTACAAATCCCTTAACGTGACCTAAAGCCTGTGTACCTCGAACGCCGCATGGGGTACAACGTGTTCAGACAACAAATCCTTTGCTGGGCAATTGAAAGGAACCATGATGAGTGAGAACACCCCGCAGCGCCCTGATGGGTTGAACGAGAGCACGGGCGCTCCGCGCGTCCAAGTGGAGCCGACCCCGGTCAAGCCGGATGAGGTGTCGCAGACGACCGCGATGCCGAACGCCGGCGCCCATGCCGCGCAGGAGCCGTCGACCGAGAAGATCAGCCGCACCGTGGTGAAGACCCGCACCAAGCGGCTGCCCGTGTTCCTGAGCGCGCTCGGCGGCCTGGCGGTGGGCGCCGTGCTGGTCATCGCGCTGGTCATGACCGGAGCGCTCGACATCAACCGCGACGGCGGCAGCGTGAGCGCCAACACGCCCGCCGGCACCCAGACGATCCAGATCGACGCCGAGGACACCACGCTCGCCGAGGCTGTGTCGGCTAAGGCCCTGCCCTCGGTGGTCTCCATCGAGACCGAGGTGCAGGACACCTCCAGCATGATGAGCGGCGGCTCGTCGAGCAGCGGCAACATCGGTTCGGGCGTGATCCTCGACACCGACGGCAACATCCTGACGAATTACCACGTGGTCCAGAACGCGACGAGCATCGTGGTCACGCTGAATGACGGCGCGAGCTACGAGGCGGAGATTGTCGGCTCCGACGAATCGAGCGACCTTGCGGTCATCCGCCTGGTGAACGCCGACCCGAACGTCCTGACGCCGATCGAGATCGGCGATTCCGACGAACTGACGGTCGGCTCGTGGGTCATGGCCATCGGCAGCCCGTTCGGCAACGAGCAGTCCGTGTCGACCGGCATCGTGAGCGCGCTGTACCGCTCGACCGCCATGCAGTCGACGACCGGCACGACCATCTATGCCAACATGATCCAGACCGATGCCGCCATCAACCCCGGCAACTCCGGCGGCGCGCTCGTCAACGACAACGGCGAGCTCGTGGGCATCAACTCCATCATCGAGAGCTACTCGGGCTCGAGCTCGGGCGTGGGCTTCGCGATCCCGGTGAACTACGCTAAGAACATCGCCGACCAGATCATCGCTGGCCAGACGCCGGTCCATTCGTATCTGGGCGTCTCGCTGACCACCGTGAACGCGCTCAACGCGCGCCAGAACAACCTCTCGGTCGACTACGGCGCCTACATCAACGAGGTGACCGAGGGCGGTCCCGCCGCCGAGGCCGGCATGCAGGCGGGCGATATCGTGATCGCGGCGAACGGCGACGAGATCACCTCCGCAGACGGCCTGATCATCGCCCTGCGCGGCTACGACGTGGGCGAGAAGGTGACGCTCACCGTCATGCGCGGCAGCGAGCAGATGGATCTCGAGGTCACGCTCGGCTCCGACGAGGCCCTGCAGGAGCAGCAGGACAGCTCGACCGATCAGAACGGCCAGGGCTCCAACTCCATGAGCGAGGAGCAGCTGCGCGAGCTGCTGAACGAGCTGCTCGGCCAGGGCGGGCGCTAACAGGCGACAACGACGGGGCGGCCTTCGGGTCGCCCTTTTTCTCGATTCGGCGCAAAGGCGCGCGAACGCGGCGGGAGCCGGGGCAGCCGTCCCGGCTCCCGCCATCTGTACCCGTCCCCGTCGGCGGGATAGAATGGGGCGATAAGATCGTTTGAGAGGAGCGCACCCATGCCCGGTAAACGCACCGATGTTATCAGCTGGGACGAATTCTTCATGCGGGTCGCCATGGCGGCGAGCATGCGCAGCAAGGATCCGAACACGCAGGTGGGTGCCTGCATCGCCGACACCAACCATCGCATCCTGTCGGTCGGCTACAACGGAACGCCGTCGACGCTGAACGATGACGAGTTTCCTTGGGATACCGCCGAGGACCCGTTGCTCGACAAGCACAGCTATGTGATCCACGCCGAGGCCAACGCTATCCTGAACTACCGCGGCTCCCTCAAGGACATGGGCGGCGCCACCGTCTACGTGACGCTGTTCCCGTGCCGCGAGTGCGCCAAGACGCTCGTGCAGGCCGGCATCGGAGAGGTGGTCTACCTCTCGAACAAGTACGATGGCACTGAGGACAATCTGATCGCGCGCAGCATCTTCGACCGGTGCGGCATCACCTATCGGCAGGTAACGGTCGACGAATAGCGCTATTCTCCCAGCTCAGCATAGTTATGGGGCAGGGCCCGCACCGACGACCTCCACGTCGGGCGGGCCCTGTCCGTATGCAAAAAGCAGTTCGGTTCTGGTATTCGCTAACACAAATCGCTAAACTTGTGGCGATATCGTGTAATCAGGATGTGTTTATTCTGATTGCAGAATAAAGGGGGAGAGAGGTCAGAAGGGGGAGAACATGTTCTCTCTGCACAAGACACGGGGAGGAGTCCATCCGCCCCAGTGCAAGGATGTGCGGGAATACGCCTGCACGTCCGTGACGCCGCCCGAACGGGTGCGCATCCCGCTCAACATGCATATCGGAGGCCCGTGCATGCCGTGCGTGAAGCCGGGCGACCATGTGTATGTGGGCACGTTGATCGGTGACGGGTCGGGCCTGTACGCACCCGTCCACGCGAGCGTCTCGGGCACGGTGGTCTCCACCGACACCGAGCAGCTGCCGACCGGGGCCACGGCGCCGGTCGTCGCCATCGAGTCCGATGGCAAGATGGAAAACGATCCTGCTCTCGCGCAGCCGAGCTACAGCACCAAGGAGGAGTTCCTCGATTGCGTGCGCGCGTCGGGCGCGGTGGGCCTGGGCGGAGCCGCCTTTCCCACGTGGTTCAAGATGCGCGCGCCCGAGGGGAAGAAGTTCGAGTTCCTCGTCATCAACGGCATGGAGTGTGAACCGTTCATCACGAGCGACTACCGCCAGATGATGGAGCACGCCGAGCGCGTCGTCGACGGCGTCCACCGCATCGCGACCGCGCTCGAGATCCCCGCCGCGGTCATCGGCATCGAGGACAACAAGCCCGAGGCCATAGCCAAGCTCACCGAGACGGTGGCGGCAAAGGGCTGGAGCGACCTCATCGACGTCATGGCCATTCCCACCAAGTACCCCGCGGGCGGCGAGAAGGTGCTCATCAGCGCCACGACCGGCCGTGACGTGCCCGCAGGCGGCCTGCCGGTCGATGTCGGCTGCCTCGTGATCAACGTCACCACCGCGTCGCGCATCGAGCAGTATTTCCGCTACGGCATGCCACTCGTGACCAAGACGCTCACGCTCGCGGGCGATTGCGTCGCCAACCCGGGCAACTACCGCGTGCCGATCGGCATGAGCGTGCGCGACATCATCGAGGCGACAGGCGGGCTTACCAAGGAGCCGCGTAAGATCATCATGGGCGGTCCCATGATGGGACGCACGCTCACGAGCATCGACTGCCCCATCATCAAGGCCAACAACGCCATCTTGTGTCTGGACGACCAGGCGATTCTGCCCGACGAGACGCCGTGCATCCGCTGCGGGCGCTGCGTGCGCGTGTGCCCGCTCGGGCTCATGCCGTACGCGCTCGATTCCGCCTCGCGCAGCCATGACGCGATCGCGCTCGATGAGCTCGGCATCATGAACTGCATGGAGTGCGGCAGCTGCGCCTACACCTGCCCGGCCCATCGCCGCATCACCGCGTCGATCCGCGAGGGCAAGGGTTTCTATCGGAGCGAGGTCGCGCGCCTCACCCAGCCTGCGAAGGGGGCGTGAGCTTAAGCATCATGAATCTCATCAACGAGGCATCTCCGCATTTCCACGGTAACGCTTCCACCACCAAAATCATGGGCGCCGTCTGCCTGGCGCTCGTGCCCACGCTCATCGCGGCGACCGTGCTCTACGGTCTCGCCGCGCCGCTTCTGGTGCTCGTCTGCATCTCGACGGCGCTCGTGAGCGAGCACCTGTGCTGCATCGCCATGCACCGCGAGTCCACGGCGGGCGATATGTCCTGCGTGGTCACCGCCATGCTGTTCGCCTTCACGCTGCCGGCGAACTGCCCGTTTTGGGTCGCCGTGCTCGGCACCGCGTTCGCCATCGTCGTGGTGAAGATGCTGTTCGGCGGCATCGGCTGCAACATCTTCAACCCGGCGGTCGCCGCGCGCGTGTTCATCATGGTCGCGCTGCCGAGCGCGCTTTCGGCCTATCCCGACGTGGCGGGCAAGCCGCTCGACGCCATCACCGGCGCCACCCCGCTTGCCATGGCGAGCGCGGGCGATATGCCCTACAGCTACCTCGACCTGCTGCTCGGCAACCATGCCGGCGCACTGGGCGAGACCTGCATCATCACGCTTCTGATTGGCTACATCTTCCTGCTCGCCGTGCGCGTGGTCGACGCCTGGGCGACGCTGCCGTTCATCGGCGCCGTGGCGCTCATCTCGGCCTTTGCGGGTCAGGATGTCGTCTACCAGCTGCTGTCCGGCGGTCTTGCCATGGGCGCCTTCTTCATGGCGACCGACTACACGACCACGCCGATGAACCCGGTGGGCAAGATCATATTCGGCCTGTGCTGCGGCATCATCACGGGGCTCATCCGCTTCTTCGCGTCCTCTCCCGAGGGCGTGGCGTTCTCCATCCTGTTCATGAACATGTTCGTGCCGCTGATCGACCGCATCACGCGTCCGCTTCCGGCTGGAGGTGTCAAGAATGCCCTCATCTAATTCCTGGCTGGCGCGCCATAAGGAAGGCGCCTGGTATTCGCTGGTCGCGATCGTACTGGTCGCCGTCGTCTGCGGCGGCATCACCGCGGGCGTCAACTTCGCCGGCCACGACGCCTTCGCCGAGGCCGACGCGCGCCTCGACGAGTCCAAGGGCGGCGCCCAGCGCGCGCTGCTGTTCCCCGATGCGACCTCGTTCGAGCAGGTCAGCGCTCCTGCGATCGAGGGCCTGAACTCCGTGTACCAGACCAACGACGGCGCGTGGGTCTTCGACTGCTCGGCTACGGGCTACCACGGCGACGTCGAGCTCATGGTCGGCATCGGCACCGACGGCACGGTCGCCGGCATCCAGATCGTCGCCGAGGACGAGACCGACGGCATCGGCACGAACGCCCTGACCGAGGACTACTTCGGCACGTTTGCCGAGCTTCCCGCGACGGGCACGCTGACGGTCGAGGAGGCCGGCAGCGGCGAGACGCACGTCGACGGCGTCTCGGGCGCGACGTTCACGAGCAACGCGGTGATCGGCTGTTTGAACATCGCGTTCGAGGCCTATGCGCAGTTGGGGGGTAACTAACATGGCGCTGAACGAGCTTATCCAGCATGAGCAGGACGAGCGCGTGCGCGCGCTCACCCATACGCCCACGTTTTTGGTCGTCGCCGGATCGCTGCCCGGCCTGTTCGTGGCGACCTCTGCGGTCGACGGCTTTGCCATCGGCGCGGTGTCCGCCGCAAGCATCCTCGCCATGGCGATCCTGGCGCGCCCGCTGCGGGCCGTGACGGGGCGGTTCGCCTACATTCCCGTGACGCTCACCGTGAGCGTCACCATCGCGATCCTGCTCGGGTTCGCCCTGCGCGTCATCGATCCGGTGGTCCACGAGGACCTCGGCATCTATGTGACGCTTGCCGCCCTGAACGCGATGGCCATGACGTTTGTCTCCTGCGACGGGTTCGCCGCGGCCCCGACGGCGAAGTCCTCGCTGGCGACGGCCCTGTTCGCCGCGGTCTGCACGTGCGCGACGCTCACCTTCGTGGGCTTCATCAACGGCATGTTCGCGACCGGCCAGGTCTTTGGTCTCACCATGACCGAGCTCGCCGCGACGCCGATCGCCATCTTCGGCAAGCCTGCGGGCTCGCTTTTGATCATGGCGCTGGTCGCCACGTTCGTGCAATCCATCGAGAGCGCCGTCGCGATCAGCCGCAAACAGTCCGAAGGTGGTGAGCGCTAATGGAGTTTTTGAGCGCGCTATTCACGGCGGCGTTCGATAGCAATGTCGTCTTTGCCCAGATGGTGGGCATGGTCGCGGTCTTTCTGCTGGCGTTTAAGCCGCAGGATGCCGTAAGGTTCGGGCTTGCCCTGTGGGCCGCCACGTCCATTTCCGGTCTGGTCGGCTGGCCGATCTTCGCCCTGTTCTTCGAGCCGTGGGGCATCGGCTACATGGCTCCGATCGCCTACGTGCTCGTGAGCTCGATCGTGGTGTTCCTGTACGGCGCCGTGGCATGCACCGGCAAGAGCGAGGCCGCTCGTGCGCGCATCATGACGCAGTGCACCCTGCTCGCGGTCAACGCCTGCGTGCTCGCGGCTCCGCTCGGCAACGCCGCCGCCGGTGAGGCGACGACGCTCGCCGTGGCGACCGGCTCCTCCATCGGAGCGGGCCTCGGCGCCTTCATCGCCGTCGTGCTGTTCGCCACGATCCGCCAGCGCATCGACGAGCGCCTGGTGCCCGGGGCCCTGCGCGGTCTCCCCATCTCGCTGGTGACGGCTTCGCTCATGTGCATGGCGTTTTCCTGCGTGGCGGGTATCGCCGGCGGATTGTTCGCGTAAGGAGGCTGGCTATGGATCCCATCATCATGATCGGCATGCCACCGTTGCTGCTTTTGGTCGTGGCGCTTCCTCTTGCCGCCGCGCTGGCGATCGCCGTGGGGCTCTTGCACTACCACGACCGCTGCGACACCGAGGACGCCGCCGCTGCGGCTGCGGCTGCGGGCGAGGCTGAGGTCGAGTAGGCTGCGGCATGGTCTTACCTGCTGTCTTGTGACTCCCCGGCTTGCGACAGGGCGTTGCCCGCGCAAGCCGGGGATTTTTGTTACAGCGGGGTGAGTGCAAATCGGGGGACGTACCTGTTGCGTGCATTTTTGCACGCAACAGGTACGTCCCCCGATTTGCACTGTGGGCGCGTTGTGCCGTCATGGGTAAAATCGGCCCCGTCCCCAAATGCGCCACCGGTGGTGTACCCTATGAGGTCGAGTCAAACCGAGTGAAGGGAAGCCATCGTGGAGCAGCAGAGCCTGTTTGGTGACGGTACGTTGGATGCGCCGGTCGAGACGACGTCGGTAGCGGAGCACGATGCGGCCGCCGAGCGCGCTGCCGAGCTGCGCCATCTGCTCGACTACCACGCCTATCGCTATTACATGCTCGATGCGCCCGAGATCACGGATGCCGCATTCGACAAGCTGCTGGTCGAGCTCCAGCAGCTCGAGGCCGCCTACCCCGACCTCGTGACGCCCGATTCCTACACGCAGCGCGTGGGCGGCTACGTGTCCGAGCAGTTCGCCCCGGTGACGCACATGGCGCGCATGTACTCCATGGACGACGCCATGAACCTCGAGGAGCTCGACGAGTGGCTGAAGCGCACCGAGGAGGCGCTGGGCGCGGGGCACGTCGTCTACACCTGCGAGCTCAAGATCGACGGCCTGGGCGTGGCCCTCACGTATCAGAACGGCGCCTTCGTGCGCGCGGCGACACGCGGCGACGGCACGACGGGCGAGGACGTGAGCCTGAACGTCCGCACGATCCGCGATGTGCCCATGCACCTGTCGGAGACGGCCCTCGCCCATATGGGGGCAGACCGGGAGGCGCCCATCGAGGTTCGCGGCGAGGTGTACATGCCCAAGGGCAGCTTTGTGCGCCTGAACGAGGAGGCCGATGCCGAGGGCCGCGATCCCTTCGCCAACCCGCGCAACGCCGCCGCCGGCAGCCTGCGCCAGAAGGATCCGAAGGTGACCGCGCGCCGCGACCTGTCCACGTTCCTGTATGCCGTCGCCGATACCGCGCCGCTGCACGTGGGGTCCCAGCACGAGTTTCTCGCCTGGCTGCGCGACGCGGGCTTCTCGGTCAACCCCAATGTGGCGCGCTGCAATACGCCCGCTGAGGTGCACGAGTTCTGCGCCGAGGCGCTTGCGCACCGAAGCGACCTCGATTACGACATCGACGGCGTGGTCGTGAAGGTCGATTCGTTCGACCAGCAAAACGGCCTCGGCTTCACGGCGCGCGCGCCGCGCTGGGCCATCGCGTTCAAGTTCCCGCCCGAGGAGAAGACGACCGTGCTGCGCGAGATCCGCATCCAGGTGGGGCGCACCGGCGTGCTCACGCCGGTTGCCGAGTTCGACCCGGTGACCGTGGCGGGCTCCACCATCGCGCGCGCGACGCTGCACAACGAGGACGAGGTGCACCGCAAAGACGTCCGCGAGGGCGACACCATCATCGTGCACAAGGCGGGCGATGTGATCCCCGAGGTCGTGGGACCGGTCCTCGACAAGCGCCCGGACGGCGCCGAGCCTTGGCACATGCCGGCAACCTGCCCTGCCTGCGGGGGCCCCGTGGTGCATGAGGACGGCGAGGTCGCCTACCGTTGCGTTTCCATCGATTGCCCCGCCCAGCTCAAGGAGCGCCTGCTCCACTGGGTGAGCCGCGGCTGCATGGATGTCGACGGCGTGGGTGAGGAGCTCGTGGACAAGATGATCGAGGCGGGCCTTCTGCACGACGTGGCGGATTTCTACACGCTGACGACCGACCAGGTCGCGGGGCTCGACACGGGCCGTACCTACCTCAAGGACGATGCGCGCCGCGGCGTGCGCGCCGGCGACCCGATTCCCGTGGGCGCCACGATCGCCGCCAAGGTGATCGACGAGCTCAACAAGTCGAAGGCCCAGCCGCTCGGCCGCGTGCTGTTCGCCCTGGGTATCCGCCATGTGGGCAAGTCCGTGGGCGAGCTCATCGCACAGCGTTTCCTGACCATCGACGCGCTGGTGGCCGCAAGCGAGGAGGATATCGCCGCGATCGACGGCATCGGGCCCAAGATCGCCGAGAGCGTGAAGCAGTTCCTCGCGGTGCCGGACAACCTGGCCGTGCTCGACCGCCTGCGCGTGGCGGGGCTTTCGCTGGAAGAGGACCTGTCGGGTGCCGCCGAGCGCGCGGCCGCCGAGACCGGTGTGGATGCCGACCTGGCCGCCGGCCAGCCGCTGGCGGGTCTCACCTTCGTGCTGACCGGCACGCTGGTCAACCGCACGCGCGACGAGGCGGGCGCGGCGCTCAAGGCGCTTGGTGCCAAGGTGACCGGATCGGTATCCAAGAAGACGAGCTTTGTCGTGGCGGGACCCAAGGCGGGCTCCAAGCTCACGAAAGCGGAGTCGCTCGGCGTACCGGTGCTCGACGAGGACGCGCTCGAGCAGATCCTGGCGACCGGGGAGGTTCCGGCGGTATAGTGCCTTTCCGCAGAAACCGTCGCTTCGTCGCGGGGCACAAAGCATCGCCTCATTGTCCGCAGCCGTGATGTACCGTGACGCGTGAACGGGCTATACTTGATATATCAACTATTGGTATGTCAAAAGGTGCATGCTCATGGAAGAACAGATATCGGAATCGTTTCCACTCGGGTTTTCCCTCACTGATTTTCACATGCAGGTCAGCATGATGTTCCATCTCATGCGGTCGTGCAACCATCCGTACCTGCCGGAACTCGGACTCGGTCCGGGGCAGCCCCGTATCCTGTCGTATCTCGCCGTGCACGGCACGAGCCCCCAGCGCGACATCGCGAGCTATTTCTCCATCGACCCTGCCGCCGTCTCGCGCATGCTCGATACGCTCGGCCGCGCGGGGTTCGTGCGCCTGGTCCCCGGGGAGGATCGTCGGCGCCGTGCCGTCGAGCTCACCGAGAAGGGCGTCGAGGCGGTGTCGCGGTGGGACAAGGTGTGCGCGATGACCGACGAGGTCATGCTTGCGGGCTTCTCGCCCGATGAGCGCGCGGCGCTCGCACGGCTGCTCGACCGCGTTCAGGCCAACATGCGGGCGCATCTGTCTCGCGCCGACGCGGGTCGTGCGCCCGATGGCGCCGAGCCCGCAGGCACGCAGCCGCAGCCCGAAGAGTCGGCCGAGTCCGAAAGCACGGAGGTTCGCCATGTCTGAGATTCGCCTGCTGCTTTCCTACGTGGGACCGTATCGCCGCGACGCGGCGCTCGGAGCGCTGTTCGTCGCGCTCGAGACCTCGCTCGAGCTTCTGATCCCCATGCTCATGGCCAGCATCATCGACGAGGGCATCGCGTCGGGCGACGTGGCGGTCATCATGCGCCAGGGCGCGATTATGCTCGCGCTCGCGCTGCTCTCGCTGGTATTGGGCCTGGGCTATGCGCGGTTCGCCTCCCGTCTCGCCACGGGGCTCGGCGCCCGCCTGCGTCAGGCGGAGTACGAAAAGATCCAAGCGTTCGCGTTCGGCAATCTCGACCGCTACCAGACTTCCAGCCTGGTGACGCGCATGACGACGGACATCACCGTGATCCAAAACGCGATCTCGAGCGGCTTTCGACCCATGGTGCGCGGCCCGGTGCTGCTGATCATGGGGCTTGCGTACGCGAGCATCATGAGCGCCGAGCTCGCCGTCGTGTTCTTCTGCACGATGCCGCTGCTCGGCGTCCTGCTCGGCCTCATCACGTGGCGCGTGGCGCCGCTCTACCGCGACCTGCAGGTGTCGATGGACCATCTCAACAACGTGGTGCAGGAGGACGTGACCGCGGTGCGCGCCGTCAAGGCGTACGTGCGCGGCCCGCACGAGTGCGACGTGTTCGCGGGCGTCAACGGCGAGCTGGCGCGCACTTCGACCAAGACGTTCTCGACGGCCGTGCTCAACCTTCCGGCATTCCAGCTGGTCATGTACACGACGACCGTGCTGGTGCTCGCGGTCGGCGGGCACATGGTGGCGACCGGGGCGCTCGGCGTGGGCACCCTCACGGGCTTCATGAGCTATGTGCTGCAGATCATGAACTCGCTCATGATGATCTCCAACGTGTTCTTGCTGCTCACGCGCGCGCTGACGAGCATCCGCCGCGTGCGCGACGTGCTCGACGAGGTGCCTGAGCTCGCGAGCCCCGCAGACGGGGAGGCGCTCACCGACGTGCCCGACGGATCCGTCGAGTTCCGCGACGTGAGCTTCAAGTACAGCGCGGCCGCGGAAGAGGACGTGCTGGAGCACGTGTCCCTGCGCGTGCCGAGCGGTGCGACCGTGGGCGTGCTCGGCTCGACAGGTTCGGGCAAAAGCTCGCTCGTGCAGCTGATCGCGCGCCTGTATGACGCGACGGACGGTGCGGTGCTGGTGGGCGGCCACGACGTGCGCGCCTACGACCTCGCGTCCCTGCGCGATGCGGTGGGCGTCGTGCTGCAGAAAAACGTGCTGTTCACCGGCACGGTGGCCGAGAACCTGCGCTGGGGCGATGCCGACGCGACCGACGAGGAGCTGCTCGAGGCGTGCCGCCTGGCCTGCGCCGACGAGTTTTTGGACCGCATCGGCGGCCTGGCGGGTGACTTGGGCCAGGGCGGCGCCGGCGTGTCGGGCGGCCAGAAGCAG
Organism: Collinsella sp. An271; assembly: GCF_002159695.1. Taxonomy (NCBI): domain Bacteria; kingdom Bacillati; phylum Actinomycetota; class Coriobacteriia; order Coriobacteriales; family Coriobacteriaceae; genus Collinsella; species Collinsella sp. An271. The sequence continues at coordinate 60,695 of NZ_NFJE01000006.1, forward strand.
CGCCTGTGTATCGCCCGCACACTGCTCAAGCGCCCGCGCGTCCTGATCTTCGATGACTCGACGAGCGCGGTGGACATGGCGACCGAGGCGAAGATCCGCGCCAATCTGGCGAGCATCCCGGGCGTGACGACGATCATCATCGCCCAGCGCATCACGTCGGTCATGGACGCCGACGAGATCTTCGTGCTGGACGACGGACGCGTGCATGCGCACGGCACGCACGCCGAGCTTCTTGCAAACGATAGCATCTACCAGGAGATCTACGCCTCTCAGATGGAACATGCGGAGGATGGCGCGCTCGCGGGCGCAGCTGCGTCGGCCGATGCGCGCACCGCGTCGCCCGTCGATGTCGAGGAAGGGGGTGAGCGCCGTGGCTAGGACGACTGCGCAGGCGCGACCGAACGATCTGCGCCACACGGTGGGCCGCCTGCTCGCCTACATGGGCCATGCGAAGCTCTCGCTGCTGGTGGTGGCGGTGCTCGTATCCGTGGCGGCGCTGGCCAACCTGTTCGGCACCTACATGGTGCGCCCCGTGGTGAACGCCCTGTCCGAGGGGCGCGCCGACGAGCTGCCGGGCCTGGTGATGCTGACGGCGGGCGTGTACGCGATCGGCGTTGTGTCCGCCTTCGGCTACACGCAGACGATGGTGCGCGCGGCCCAGAAGGTCGTGTTCGACATCCGCCGCGACCTGTTCGCGCATATCCAGACGCTGCCGCTGTCGTATTTCGACCGCACGCGCACCGGTGACGTGATGAGCTACTTCACCAACGACGTCGACACGGTGGCCGAGGCCCTGAACAACAGCTTCGCCAACGTGATTCAGGCGTTCATCCAGATGGTCGGAACGCTCGCCGTGCTGTTCGTGCTCAACTGGCAGCTCACGCTCATCACGGTCGCGTGCAACGTGGTCATCGCCCTGTACGTGCGCTTTTCCGGCGGCCGCAGCAAGGCGTTCTTCGCGCGCCAGCAGGACGCGCTGGGTTCGCTCGACGGCTATATCGAGGAGATGGTCGCAGGCCAGAAGGTCGTCAAGGTGTTCAACCACGAGGCGGCGAACGTCGCGGAGTTCGCCGAGCGCAACGACGACCTGCGCCGCGCGGGCGCCTCGGCGCAGAACTACGCCTTCACGATGGTGCCCACTACGGTGTGCGTGGGCTACATCAACTACACGATCGTGGCCGTCGTGGGCGCGATCCTGGCCGTCAACGGCATGGCCGACGTGGGCGCGCTCGCGAGCTACCTGGTGTTCGTGCGCCAGGCGACGCAGCCCATCAACCAGTTCACGCAGCTGGGCAACTTCCTGCTGAACGCGCTTGCCGGCGCCGAGCGCCTGTTCGCCGCGATGGAGCTTGAGCCCGAGGTCGACGAGGGTGAGGTCAGGCTCGTGCGCACGGGCGGGGACAGCTGGGCATGGCAGCTTCCCGACGGCGTGGGCGTGGGCGCGTACGGCGCGCTCGTTCCGCTGGCCGACGGTGCCTCCGCCAACGCGGCGGGGACCGATGGCGCGAGCGAGAAGGGGGAGCTTGCGGCCGTGCAGTCGGGAGCGGTCGCGCAGCAGGCCGCGCTCGGCGCGGACGGCACGGTGCTCGCGTGCGGGCGCATCCCGCTGCGCGGCGACGTGCGCTTCCACGACGTGGACTTCGGCTATGTGCCGGGTCGCCTGGTCCTGACGAAGCTCAACCTGTTCGCCAAGCCGGGGCAGAAGATCGCCTTCGTGGGCTCGACCGGTGCGGGCAAGACCACGATCACGAACCTCATCAACCGGTTCTACGAGATCAACGGGGGCGAGATCACCTTCGACGGCATCAACGTGCAGCATATCGCCAAGGACGACCTGCGGCGCTCGCTGGGCATCGTCTTGCAGGACACGCACCTGTTCACGGGGACGATCGCGGACAACATCCGCTTCGGCAAGCTCGATGCGACCGACGAGGAGGTGCGCGAGGCCGCCAGGGCCGCCTGCGCGGACTCGTTCATCCGCCGTCTGCCGCAAGGATATGACACCATGGTGACCTCGGACGGCGCGAACCTGTCGCAAGGGCAGCGGCAGCTGCTCGCCATCGCGCGCGTCGCGGTGGCCGATCCGCCGGTGCTCATCTTGGACGAGGCGACGTCGAGCATCGACACGCGTACCGAGAAGCTGATCGAGCGCGGCATGGACCGCATCATGGAGGGCCGCACGACGTTTATGATCGCGCACCGTCTGTCGACCGTGCGCAACGCCGATGCGATCATGGTCCTCGAGCACGGCAAGATCATCGAGCGCGGCACTCATGAGCAGCTGCTCGCGCAGCACGGCGAATACTGGGAGCTGTACCAGGGCCTCAAAGAGCTCGACTAGCCGATTTTTTAGGGACAGGTGATTTTTTCTCAAAAAGCGGGGCGCCTCGCGGATCAGGAAATGATTCCTCTTCCGCGAGGCGCCCCGCCCTTCGTGTTCGGAGGCCCTGTGGGCGTCCTGCCTACTCCTCGGCCGGCTCGTCCTCGTCCTCATCGAGGCAGGCGGCCTCGATACGGCGCTTGAGCTCGTCGATGCCCTGGCCGGTTGCCGAAGAGGTCACGATGATGTCCTCGGCGGGCACGTTGAGCTGCTTGCGGATGGTGGCGAGCTGGCGGCCCTGCTGGCTGCGCGAGAGCTTGTCGGCCTTGGTCAGCGCCACGACGAACGGATAGCCGCCCTCCTGCAGAAACTCGATCATCTGGTGGTCGAGCTTGCTGGGATCGTGCCGGATGTCGACCAGCGAGACGACCAGGTTGAAGCTGCGCTCCATATCCAGGAAGTCGAAGATGAGGTCGGCCCAGCGCTCGCGTTCGGATTTGGAGCGCTGCGCAAAGCCGTAGCCGGGCAGGTCGACGAAGTGCACGCCGTCGGCGACGAAGAAGTTGACGTTGCTCGTCTTGCCCGGCGTGCTCGACACCTTCACGAGGTTCTTGCGGTTGAACAGCTTGTTCATGATGGAGGACTTGCCCACGTTCGAGCGGCCGACGAAGCACACCTCCGGGCAGGTCGAGGGCGGGATCTTGGAGGCGTTGCCGTAGCTCGCGACGAACTTGGCGGTCTGGTAGCGGATGGCGTCGGTCATAAGGGAACTCCTTGGTCGGTGGTCGCTCTCAGTCGGCGGGGTGCCTTATTCGGCGTCGTGGTCGCGCAGGCCGAGCTTGCCCGCCAGGCGACGGATGATGGCGAGCGTCAGGCCGCTCGCGCTGCGCGCGTACTCGTCCAAATCGAAGGTGCGCTCGCAGAAGGCGTCGTACGCCTCATCGCAGTTGTCCGAGATGGCGCGCAGCACCAGGCAGTCGATGCCGCATTTGGCGGCGACGTGGGCGACGGCGGCGCCTTCCATCTCGGCGCAATCGGCGCCCGTCGCCTCGATGACGGCGCGGCGCAGCTCGTCTCCGGTGATGAAGCGGTTGCCGGTCGCGATGGTCCCGCGCAGGTAGCGCTGCGGCTCGGCGTCGGTGTTGTTGCGGCGGTACGGGGAGGCGTCCGCGATCTCGCGCGCGGCGCTTCCGGGCGCGGTGAGCCGCTCGTCGAGCGCGGCGTCGATGTAGCCGTGGGCAACCAGGACCTCCTCTGCCACGTCGACGAGGTAGTCGCTGGAGGTGAACTCCTCCAGCCCGGGCGCCGACTCGGCGATCAGGGAGGTGTCGGTGTCGATGTAGCGCAGGCGCTCGCCGATGACGACGTCGCCGATGTGCAGCGCGGGGTTGAGGCCGCCGGCGATGCCGGAGAAGATGAGGGCGTTGGCGCCGTAGCGGGTCACAAGGTACTGGGACGCCGCCGCCGCGTTGACGGTGCCCATGCCCGCCGTGGTGGCGACAAGGTTGAACCCGTGGTACTCGCCGCCCACGATGGTGAGGCCTGCCTCCTCGGCGACGGTGCCGTGCTCGATCTCCTGATAGATCTGACGGACTTCCTTCTCCAGAGCGCCGATGATGGCAATCGTCGGGGTCATGCGCATCTCCTGTCCTCGCTTGCTTGCTGGCTCCCTATGGTATCAGCTGGCCGCGGACATCGCGCATTCTCCACTGCGGGGCATGGGTTGAAATGAACCCGTCCCCAAATGACCCATGCCCCGGCTTTTACAGCCAGCGCTTGAGCAGCACGAAGACGAAGACCATGGCGACGGCTGCGATCGCGGCCTGGCCGACCTGGATCATGGTGCCGCTGAGCACGAGCGCGGAGAGCACGGCCATGACGGCGCCGGCGACAACCATGATGGCGCCGGCGATGCGCTGCGCATGGTACTGCTCTTCCAGCAACATCTCTGCGTCCTCGGGCATGTTGAGGGCTCGCAGCGCAAGCAGGATGCCCGCCACCAGGAAGATCGCGGGCACGCCGAGCACCTGCCAGGAAAGCGTCGCCGTCTCGATGGCGCCGCCGGCGGCTTCGGGTGTCAGGGCGCCCGTGATCCAGCAGATAAGCGAGACGAGCCCGACGAGCGAGACGCAGATGCTCGACACGACCATGACGGCGCGCTCGCCAAGCGACCCGTTCAGAAACGAGACGCGCTCGTCGCCCGTGGTGCGCCGTGCGCCAAAGAGAAGGCCGCCGCTTGCAAGGAACGTGACCGCCGGCACCGCGACCATCTCGACCTTGGACCCCCAGCGGTCGATCCCTTCGGCGCCCCAGTGCGCGGGGATGATATCGGGCAGCATGCCCCATGAGACCGCCAGCGCGATGGCGGGGGAGAGGGCGAGCAGGAGGCACACGGCGGTGACGACGGGTGAAAGCGGCTTATCGGTGGGTTCGTCCATGATGGGCTCCTCGTGAACAGGGTCTGAATCCATCAATCATAGCCGTTCGATGCGGTCACGGCCTGTATCGAATGTGCATCCCGCCGCGCCGCCCGCTTATCACAGGTACTCGATCTGGGCGCCTTCCGTGTCGCACGTCAGGATATGCGTCGCGCAGCCAGGGAAGCTCTCCTGCAGCCTCACCTGCAGGAACTTGGCGACGATGGTGTCGTCGGTCACGGCCATGAGCGTGGAGCCCGAGCCGGAGATCCACAGCGTCTTGGCGCCGCCGGCAAGGCACGTGCGGCGAATCGCGTCGTAGTCGGGAATGAGCGGCCGGCGATAGGGCTCCTGCAGGCGATCGTCGTTGGCGGCGGCGATCAGGTCGGTGTCGCCGGTCTCCAGGCCGCGCGTCATGCCGGCGATGCGGCCCATCTGCCATACGGCGCTCGACAGCGGGATCTGCTGGGGCACGACCTTGCGCGCCTCGCTCGTATGGACCTCGTAGGGCGGGATGATGGTGATGAAGCGCAGGCGGTCGGACACCTCGTAGCGCAGGCAGCGGGGAAGGTCCCCTTCGGGGGTGAACGAGCAGACGGCTCCGCCGAGGATGGCGGGCGCGACGTTGTCGGGATGGCCCTCGACGGCGGTGGCGATGCGGACGAGCTCGGCGCGGTCGACCGTGTGGCCGGTGAGCGCAGCCGCGGCCATGATGCCGGCGACGACGCAGGTCGAGCTCGAGCCCAGGCCGCGGGCGACGGGCACCTCGGTCTGGATGTCGATGGATACGGGGAACGGCTCCTCGTCCCACTCACGCAGCGCGTCGACGAACGAGACGTAGACGAGGTTGTCCTCGTTTCGGAACTCCTCGGGGCACCCGGTGATGGTGAGGCGCTCGGCGCGGTCGAAGGTGAAGTGCGAGTAGAGCGACACCGCCATGCCGAGCGTGTCGTAGCCGATGCCCAGGTTCGCGCTGGTGGCCGGAACGGTGATCTTGATCATGCAAACTCCAATCAGACCGGGTCCGTCGCGTCTGCGCGGCGCCGCAGGCCGCCTTCGCGCACGGCGCGCGGACGCGACGCGGATGCCCGGCGGTTACAGGTTCAGGGCCGCGTGCTCCACGAAGGCGCCCATGGCGTCCACGTCGACCACGTCGGTGTGGAGAGTCGGCTTCTGCTGCAGCGTCGCGAGCTGGGCGGGCGGCGTGGTGCCCGTCGCCTTGGCGAGAACGTCCATGCAGGCGAAGTCGCTCGGAGGGCAGAACAGGCCGAGCGCGCCGGCGACGGCGCGCGGGAACTTGTAGGGGCTTGCCGTGGACAGCAGCACGCGCGCGGCGGTGCCGGGGGAGGCGGGGAGCTCTTCGAGCACGTGGTAGCCGCAGGCGGTGTGCGGGTCGATGACGTAGGCGTTGGCGTCCCAGCAGTCGCGGATGGCAGCGGCGACCTGGTCCTCGTCGGCCCAGCCGCACCCGAAGACGTCCTGGATGCGGGCGAGCACCTCGGCGGGGACGGTGTAGGACCCGCCGTCGGCGAGGCCGGCCATGAGGTTCGCCACGAGCTCGCAGTCGCCGTCGGCCGCGTAGTAGAGCATGCGCTCCAGGTTGGACGAGATCAGGATGTCCATGGAGGGCGAGGTGGTGGTGAAAAACGGCCGCTTGCGGTCGTAGGTGCCGGTGGTGAGGAAGTCGAACAGGACGTTGTTCTTGTCGCTCGCCACGATGAGGCGGCTGACGGGCAGGCCCATGCGGCGCGCATAGTAGCCGGCGAGGATGTCGCCGAAGTTGCCCGTGGGCACGCAGAACTCGACGGCGTCGCCCGCCTTGATCGCGCCGGCGCGCAGCAGCTGCGCGTAGGCGGCGAAGTAGTACACGACCTGGGGCACGAGGCGGCCGACGTTGATGGAGTTGGCGCTCGAGAGGACGACACCGGCGTCGGCCAGGCGTGCGGCCAGCTCCGTATCGGCGAAGATGCGCTTCACGGCGCTCTGGGCGTCGTCGAAGTTGCCGCGGACGCCGCAGACGGAGACGTTCGCGCCCTCCTGCGTGGTCATCTGGAGCTCCTGCACGCGGCTGACCTTGCCCTCGGGGTAGAACACGGTGATGCCGCAGCCCGGCGCGTCGGCGAATCCGGCGAGCGCCGCCTTGCCGGTATCGCCGGAGGTGGCGGTCACGATCATGATCTTCTCGCCCGCGTTGTCGCCCGTGCCGGTGCGCGCCATGAGGCGGGGCAGCATCTGCAGGGCCACGTCCTTGAAGGCGCTCGTGGGGCCGCCGAACAGCTCGAGCACGTAGGTGGAGACGCCGTCGGCGTTGGGCGCCTGCTTGAGCGGGACGAGCGGGGTGACCTCCTCGCTCGCAAACGTGCCGCCGTACGCCTCCTCCACGCACGCCGCGATCTCGTCGGCGGTGTAGTCGGGAAGCAGGATGCCCAGCACCTCGCGGGCGAGCTCGAAATAGCCCTTGGATGCGAGCGTCGCGACGTCGATGGTGGTCTCGCCGAGCGCGTCCGAGACGTACAGGCCGCCATCGGGCGCGATGCCGCGGCGAATGGCTTGCTTGGCGGTGCACGTGGCTTCACGGGAGCGCGTGCTGTGGAACAGACCCATCGGGAACCACCCCTTTATCTAACAAAAGTGAATCGTGGAGATATCGTAGCAGAGCGGTCGCGGTCTGCGCGGTTCTCGCGGTGCATCCGGGTTGCGATACCAGCGGCTGAACACAGGACGTTTTCCGTTTGGAAACAAATGGACGACGTTTCGCACCGGTTTTGACCCTCGACGAAACGGCTAGTACACTTGCACCTACTAAAGTGGCTCCTGCTATCTGTCGCGTCCGCGCTGCATCGCCGCAGCGGGTCTTCGGGCGGCCGGTGGTGGATTTTCGGGGAAGGTTAGTCGGTTCATGATCAAAGTTGCCAAGTTCGGCGGCTCCTCCGTCGCGGACGCCGAGCATTTCAGGAAGATCAAGGGGATCATCGATGCGGATCCCGCGCGCCGTTTCGTCGTCGTGTCCGCGTGCGGGCGCCGGCGCAGCGGGGACGCCAAGGTCACCGACCTGCTGTATCTCGTGAACGCGCACGTCAAGTACAGCGTGTCGTGCGACGACCTGCTTGACGACATCGTGCAGCGCTATGTCGATATCGCCGACGAGCTCGGCCTTTCCTATCCCATCCGCGAGGAGATGGCCGCGTTTTGCGACAAGGCCCGCACCGGCGGGTTCAGCACCGAGGAGCTCGTCAGCCGCGGCGAGTACTTCACGGCGCGCCTGATGGCCGAGTATCTCGACCTGCCGTTTTTGGACGCCGCCGACGTCGTGGCGTTCCATCATGACGGCACGCTCTCGATGGAGCGCACGGCCAAGTTGCTCGACGAGCGTGCCCCGCGCGGCGGTTTCGTGATGCCGGGCTTCTACGGCGCCACGCGCGAGGGCCGCATCTGCCTGCTCGACCGCGGCGGCGGCGACATCTCCGGCTCGATTCTCGCCAAGTGCCTCGGTGCCGACCTGTATGAGAACTGGACCGACGTGTCGGGCTTCTATTCCGCCGACCCGCGCATCGTGCCCGAGGCTCAGCCCATCGGCCGCATCACCTACGAAGAGCTGCGCGAGCTTTCCTACATGGGCGCGTCGGTGCTGCATGAGGAGGCCATCTTCCCGGTGCGCGAGGCGGGCATCCCGCTCGTGATCAAGAACACGAACGCGCCGTCCGATCCCGGGACGATCATCTCCGAGCACGCCAAGGAGGGCGAGAGCGAGCCCATCATCACGGGCGTGTCGGGCAAGCGCGGCTTTTTGGCCATCAACGTCGCGCGCGACCGCACGACGAGCCGCATCGGCTTCATGCGCCGCGCCCTGTCGGTGTTCGAGCGCTACAACGTGAGCGTCGAGCACATGCCCACGGGCGTGGACCAGTTTGCAGCCGTCGTTCAGGCCGATGACGTGCACGATTCGCTCTACTCGATCATCGCCGACATCCAGGAGGAGGTCCAGCCGCTTCAGATCGAGGTCGTGGAGGACTTGGCGCTGATCGCCACGGTCGGACGCAACCTGCACGGTCGCGCCGGTGTGGCAGGACACCTGTTCGGCATGCTCGGTCAGGCGGGCGTGAGCGTGCGCATGATCACGCAGGGCTGCGACGAGATCAACATCATCGTCGGCGTCGAGGAGAAGGATTTCGAGACGGCGATTCGCACGATCTACAAGGCGTTCTCCGATGAGAACGGCATCGTCGAGACGTCGGACCTGGAGCCGACCCCGCAGCCGTTTTAGGGAATCAATCGGCCGCTGATTCCCCAGCAAACCACCGGTCCGGTATATGGGAGGGACATCATGAAGCAGTACACCGTAGCGATTCTCGGTGCGACGGGCGCCGTGGGAACGCAGATGGTCCAGTGCCTGGAGGAGCAGAACTTCCCGGTGGGCAAGCTCAAGCTGCTCGCCAGCGCGCGCTCTGCCGGCAAGAAGGTCGCCTTCGCCGGCGGCGAGGTCGAGATCGAGGAGGCCCGTCCCGAGGCGTTCGAGGGCTGCGATATCGTGCTGGGTGCCGTCGATGACGATATCGCGCGCGATATGCTGCCGAAGGCCGTCGAGGCGGGTGCGGTCGTGGTCGACAACAGCCACGCGTTCCGTCTCGACCCGGATGTGCCCCTGGTCGTTCCCGAGATCAACGCCGAGGACATCTCGTGGCACCATGGCATCATCGCCAACCCCAACTGCGCGACGATCATCGGCTTGGTGCCCACCTGGCCGCTGCACAAGGTCGCCGGCGTCACGCGCATGATCGTGTCGACCTATCAGGCCGCGAGCGGCGCCGGTGCGCCGGGCATGGCCGAGCTCGAGGCGCAGATTGCCGCCATGGGTCGCGGCGAGGCCATCCCCGAGCCTCGTGCGTTCGCGGCCCAGCTCGTGAGCAACCTCATCCCGCAGATCGGCGGCTTCAAGGAGGAGGGCTACACCTCCGAGGAGATGAAGCTGCAAAACGAGGGCCGCAAGATCATGCACCTGCCCGAGCTGCGCGTGAACTGCACCTGCGTGCGCGTTCCGGTGCTGCGCTCGCACTCCGAGAGCGTCACGCTCGAGTTCGAGCGCGACATCACGCTCGAAGAGGCGCGCGAGGCCTTGGCTGCCGCCCCGGGCGTGAAGCTCGTCGACGACCGCGAGGCGGCAAGCGCGCACGACCGCTATCCCATGCCGATCGACACGTCCGACCAGGATCTGATCTGGGTCGGCCGCCTGCGTCGCGATATCTCCAATCCGAACACGGCGCGCGGCATCACGTTCTGGTGCTGCGGCGACCAGATCCGCAAGGGCGCTGCCACCAACGCCGTTCAGATCGCCAAGTTGCTGACCGAGTAGCCGCACCCGATAACGGGGCGAACTTTTGGGGACAGTCCCTTTTTATTCACGGCGGCGCACACGCGCCGCCGTGAATAAAAAGGGACTGTCCCCAAAAGTGAGCCTGGCGCGCTTCCTCTCCCGCTTCGCCTCGTCCTCGACGGCCGGTATCGGCGTGAACAGCCCCTATAAGATGCAGTTCGCCATCAACGAGGTCGGCGCGGCGCGCGTGATCTGGGCGGCAGTTTGCGCGGGCGTGGGCAAGCTGCTCGGGCACCGGGGCGTGTTCTACAAGATGGTTGGCCAGGAGGTATCCGGTCTCGATGGGTTCTACGACCATGAGTTCGAGGAGTACGGCGAATACGGCATCCGCATCCCCGCGGAGCCCGACCGCGTGTGCGACGAGGTCGAGGCCGAAACCGGCGTGCAGATGATGATCGTCGACGCCAACGACCTCAACGTCGAGATCTTGGGGCACGCATCGTCCGTCGACCTCGACGAGGATACGCTCAAGGCCCTCATCGCCGACAACCCCGCAGGCCAGTCGCGCGAGCTCACGCCGTTCATCTTGATTCGCCCGCTGCCCGAGCGCTGATTGACGGTCATCCGGCTTTCGCCATGCGAGACGTGCGTAAGGGCTGAATCGACTGCCCCCTGTGCCTATGCCCTCGTTCATTCATGAATGAACGAGGGACTTTTCGGCGTCTGTGCAGGATTCGTTTATTTAACACCTCTACAATTTCATGAATGAACGGGCTCTCGCGGTGCCGGCTCGGGGCGCTGTGCCACAATAGTCGCGTTTGTGTAGATGCGCGGGGGAGCGAAGACGATGTCGGTTGCAGCGACGATGCCTATCATGATCACGCAGGTGGTCGCCATGTTCATCATGATGCTGATCGGGGCGATTCTGTATCGCGCCAAGCTTGTCGACAACACGGGCTCGGCGCAGCTGGCGAGCATCGCCCTTTACGTCGCCACGCCCGCCGTGATCCTGCAGTCGCTCGCCACGAGCTTCGACCCCGACAAGCTTGCGGCGGGCGCCGCCTGCTTCGTACTGTCGTTCCTGTTCACGGCGCTCTCCGCTTTCGTGGCGTGGCTGTTCTTCCGCGATCGCATGCGCGCCGCGCAGATCGGCATCATGATCTCCAACATGGGCTTCATGGGCATCCCGCTCGTGCAGAACGTCCTGGGCGAGCAGTACGTGTTCTACATCTCCGCGTGCATCGCTGCGCAGGTGCCGCTCATGTGGACCTATGGCGTCTGGCTCGCCTCGCAGGATAGGGCGACCATCTCGCCCAAAAAGATCATCACGAACCCCTCGGTGATCGCGGTGGCGATCGGCGTCGTCCTGTTTTTGAGCTCGGTCGACCTCGGGGGCGTCATCAAGGTCGCCGTGGCCGACATGGGCAACCTCAACACGGGCCTCGCGATGCTCGTGATGGGCACCTACCTCGCGCAGACCGACCTGCGCAGCCTGGCGAGGAACCGAAACCTCTATGCCGCGTGCATCCTGCGCCTGCTGGTGGTGCCGACCCTCGTCATCGCGCTTCTGCTGTTCGTGCCGCTGGATATCACGGTGAAGCTCGTGGTGGTCATCGCGCTGTCTGCGCCGTGCGGCACGGTGTCGGCGATGTTCCCGCAGATGTTCGGCGGCGACTACCGCTTCGGCGCCGGCTTGGTCTCGGTGTCCACGCTCATGTCGCTCATCGTCATGCCCGCGCTGCTCGCCGTGAGCCTTGTCGTGCTGTAGGTGCCCGCACGATGGCTGCGGGCAGCGAGGCGTGCCGTAAAGGTGATGCTTCGTTGGTCTTGCAAACGCACAGCCTTGATCAAGGGCCCTTCGCTTTCAGTGGGTCGACTGCTCAGGCGGCCTCAAATTGTATATTCCCATTAAGAAACTGCATAATAATCCGTTTCGGGTAAAACCCACCGAGGCGGTAGGCTGAGTTTGGTGCGATTTTTGAGGCAGCTTTTCCCACATGCGCCGCACCCCTCAGCATTTCCGCAGGAAACAACTGGGCAAATGCCGAGGGGTGCGGCGCATGTGGGCAGAAGGCACCGAAAAATCGCACCAAACTCGATATACACGTTTTTCGGGGGCGGGCGTCCCGAATCCTCATCTCGCAAACAGCCCCGCGGCACCAAGAGGCGCCGCGGGGCTGTCACCCAAACGCCCTCGTCGCGCTACTCGACGCTCTTCAGCGCCTCGATCATGTCGATGCGGTTGAGGGTGCGGTTGGTGATGAGGTTCACCACGAGCGCGAACACGAGCGGCAGCACGGCGGCTATCACGTAGCTCACGGGCGTCACCACGGTCAGGAAGCTGATCGAGGGCATACGCAGCACGTGGAGCAGCGCATCGCCCAGGACATAGCCGAGCGGCAGGCCGCATACGATGCCGATGCACGTGAGGATGATGGTCTCCTTGTTCACGTAGTGGTGCACCTCGCGCGGACGGAACCCGAGGACCTTGATGGTCGCCAGCTCGCGCTCGCGCTCGGAGATGTTCGTGGTGGACAGCGTGAACAGCACGGCGAAGGCGAGGGCCGCAGCCATGCCGAGGACGATGGCGACCACGGCGTTGATGAGCATGAACGACTGGCTGAAGTCGTCGGCGAGCTCGTCGGTGCTCGTGACCGAGAGGTAGCGGGAATCGTCGCTCATTTCGTCATAGAGGCTTGCCGCGTCATCGGCGCTGTTGCAGATCACGAGCATGCCGTTGGGGGCGAAGCTCCCGTCCGAGGCGAGGGCGGGGGCGTCGTCGCCGAACGCCGCGCGATAGGCGGTCGCGCTCATGTAGACGTAGTTGCCCAGGTAGTTGCGGACGATGGCCGCGGCCTCGATGTCGGCTTGGTTGAGCTGGGAATCCTGCAGCGACAGCGTGTCGCCGACGGCGAACCCGAGCACCTCGGAGGCGTTTTGCGTGATGACGGCGCCCTCGTCGGGAAGGTCGATGCTCGCCGAGGTGTCGCGCGAGGTCACGCCCATGAATTCGGAGAGCTTGTCGGAGGTGGCGTAGTCGTCGGGCACGACGATGAGCTGCACGGTCTCCTCGTCCTCGCCGTATTTGAGCGTCGTCGAGTCGAGATAGATGCGGACCATGCTGTCCACGCGGGAGTCGTCGGCCACCTCGGCGGCGACGGCGTCGTGGTCGCCGGATTCGGTGACCGCCATGAGGTCGTAGTGCGCGATGCGCTCGTACTGCTCGGGAACGAGCTCGGCGACCGAATCCTTGATGGCGAAGCCGCAGACGATCAGCGCCGTGCAGCCCATGATGCCGGCAACGGTCATGAGGAAGCGGCGCTTATAGCGGAAGAGGTTGCGCGCCGTGACCTTGTTCAAAAACGACAGGCGGCTCCAGATGAAGGGGATGCGCTCGAGAAGGATGCGCGAGCCGGAGCGCGGCGCCTTGGGGCGCATGAGCGCGGCGGGGGTGCGGCGCACCTCGGAGCGGCAGGCGAGGTAAGCGGTGCCGGCGATGGCGACGATGAAGATGAGCGAGCCGCCGAACCCGTAGAGCGGATCGAACAGGAACGGGTAGCTCGGCAGCAGGTACATGATGTCGAATACCCAGAAGATGAAGGCGGGCAGCGCGATGAAGCCCAAGAACAGGCCGACGATGCAGCCGGCGGCGCACGCGGCGAGCGCGTAGGTCAGGTACTTGGCGAAGATCTCGCCGTTGCGGTAGCCCAGCGCCTTGTAGGTGCCGATAAGGCCGCGCTCCTCCTCGACGAGGCGCGTGATGGTGGTCAGCGACACAAGCACCGCGACGATCAGGAACACGATGGGGAACAGGGTGCCGATGGCCTCGATGGAATCGGCGTCGCTCGATATGGAGGAATAGCTCGACAGCGATGAGCGCGGCTGGACGTACCAGGTCGCCGCGTCGATGGCGTCGATATCCGCCTGCGCGTCGGCAAGCTCGGCTTCGGCGTCGGCAAACTGCTCGTCCGCCTCGGCGCGGCCGTCCTGCCATTCGGCGAGACCGTCTTGGTACTCGGCGAGGCCGTCCTCGTAGTCCGCCCGGCCCTGATCGAGCTCGGCCTGAGCGTCGACGAGCTCTGCGCGGGCGTCAGCGAGCTGCGCAGCACCCTCCTCGAGCTCGGCGCGCGCCGACGCGATCCTCGCCTCAAGCTGCGCATATGCCGTGGCGCGCCCTTCCGCGAGCTGCTGTTCCAAGGTCTGTTGCGCAGCCGTCCGCTGATCGGCGATGGTCTGGTCGAGCGTGGCGAGAGCGGAGGCGTACTCGGCCTCCATGCGGGCATCGAGCTCCGCCTGCGCGGCCGCGCGCTGCTCCTCGATCTGCTGCTTCAGGGTCTCGAGGGCGGAGGCGTACTCTGCATCGAGCTTGGCATCCAGCTCCGCCTGCGCGGCCTCGCGCTGCTCCTCGATCGTCTGCTTGAGCGTGTCGAGCGCGCTTCCGTACTCTTCCTCCATGCGTGCGTCGAGTTCGGCCTGCGCGGCCTCGCGCTGCGCTTCGATCGTCTGGTTCAGCTGGTCCAAGGCCGCTTGGTATTCTGGAGCGATGCGCTCTTCGATCTCCTTGATGCCCTGTTCGCGGGCGGCCTCGATGGGGGCGTATGCCTTCTGCTTGGCGGATTCGATTTCGGCGTTGACGCCATCGATGCTCGCCTGGATCGTGGCGGCCTGCTCCTGCTCGCTCGCCAGCATGCTGTTGAGGGCGTCGAGCCCTCCGACCTGCGAATCGAGGATGTTGAGCGTAAGCTGGTACGCGGCGCGCTGCTCTTCGAGTTCCGCCTTCGTCGCCTCGTAGCCCTCATCGTTGGGGTCGAGGGCCGCAAGCTGGGCGTCGACGCTCTCGATGCCGGCGAGCGCCTCCTGGTAGGAGGCGATGTTCCCGCTGGTCTGCTCGATGGCCGCCTGGATCTGCTCGAGCTGCGTGGTAAGAGACTGCAGGTTGTTGTAGGCGGGAGCGAGCTTCTCTTCCAGCTCCGCTTCGGCTTGGTCGCGGGCGGGCTGGAGCTTCTCATCGAGCTGGGCGATGGCATCGGCGCGCGCGGCGTCGAACTTCTCGTCGATGGTGGCCTTGCCCTGCTCGTATCCCGCCTCGATCTGGGCGTCGAGCTCGGCCTGAGCCTCCTGGCGCGCTGTGTCGAATTGGCTGTCGAGTTCTTCGAGGCCCTGCTGGTACCCCGCCTCGATCTGGGCGTCGAGCTGGTCTTGGGCTTCCTGCCGCGCTGCGCCGAACTGCTCGTCGAGCTGCGCAAGCCCGGTCTGATAACCCTCCTCGATGCCTGCATCGAGCTGATCTTGGGCCTCCTGGCGCGCCTCATCGAACTGGCGGTTCAGCTCGATGAGCCCGCTCTCGCGGCCTGCCTCGATCTGCTCGTTGAGCGTCTTCTGGGCATCTTCGCGGGCCTGGGCGAGCTCGGCTTCCACCTGGGCGCGGCCCGTGGCCTCGCCGTCGGCGAGCTGGGCGCGGCCGTCTGCAAGTTCCTGCTCGCTCGAGGCGATCTGCGCCCAGCCGTCATCGAGCTGCGCCTGCCCGTCGGCCAGCTCGTCCGCGGCATCTGCGAGTTGCGCCGCCGCGTCGTCCAGCTCCGCCTTGCCGTCGGCCAGCTCCGCCTCGGCATCGGCGCGCTCCTGCTCATACTCGGCGCGCGCGTCGTCGAGCTCTGCCTGGGCATCGCCCTTGACGCGTGCCGTGCGCGCGGCCTCGCGGTCGTCGCGGATGGTGTCCTCGATGCGGTCGGTGACGGCGCGGACCGCTGATGTGTACTCGTCCGAGAAGCACGCCATGCCCTCGGTGCCCTCGAGCGTGAGGTAGGCGACCGTGTAGGAGTCGGTGTTCTCGACGGCGCCTGGGGCCACGATGAACGTGTAGTCGGACGTGGAGCTCGAGCGGAACGACAGCTCGGGGTTGTTGACGTCGGACGCGTCGATCACGATGCCGCAGATGGTGTAGGGGTGGCGCGCGAAGATCGCCTCGTCCGCGTTCTCCGCCTCGTCGATCTCGACGGCGTCCCCGATGTCCAGCCCGCTCGCGTCGATGAACTTCTGCGTGACGGCGACCTCGTCGGCACGCTGGGGCACCGCGCCCTCGACCACATGGGGGACGTTCAGGCCCGATTCCGACAGTGCCTTGACCTCGACCGACGCATGGGAGCCGTCCACGGTCGTGTAGGCGGTTTCGCTCCAGCCGCCCTCGACGCCGGCGACGCCTTCGACGTCCTCGAGCGCCGCGAGATCGTCATCATCGAGGCCGAGGGTCGAGAGCACCTGCACGTCGAAGAGGTTCTGCTCATCGAAGAAGCGGTCGGCCGCTTCGCGCAGATCGGAGCACGATGCGCGCAGGCCGCAGAACATGGCCACACCGAGGGCGCAGATCACCGCGATGGAGACGAAGCGCTTGAGGTTGTTGCGTATCGTTCGGGCAGTATCCTTGCGGGCGGCTGTGGCCATCATGTCACCTGCCTACCACTCGATATCGGCGATGGGGGTGGGTGCGGGATTGGTGGTCATCTCCGTCACCTGGCCGCTCTTGAACCGGATGAGGCGGTCGGCCATAGGGGCGAGCGCCGAGTTGTGCGTGATGATAACGACGGTGATGCCGTCGTGGCGACAGGTGTCCTGCAGAAGCTGGAGAATCTGCTTGCCGGTCTGGTAGTCGAGCGCGCCGGTGGGCTCGTCGCACAGCAGCAGCTTGGGGTTCTTGGCGAGTGCGCGCGCGATGGCCACGCGCTGCTGCTCGCCGCCGGAGAGCTGGGCGGGGAAGTTGTTCATGCGCTCGGCGAGCCCGACGTTGGCGAGGGTGTCGGCCGCATCGAGCGAATCGGGGCAGATCTGCGCCGCGAGTTCGACGTTCTCCAGAGCCGTGAGGTTGGGCACCAGATTGTAGAACTGGAACACGAAGCCCACGTCCGCGCGCCGGTACTCGACCAGCTCGGCGTTGCTCGCGCCGGAGATGTCGCGGCCGTCCACGCGCACGGTGCCCGACGTGGCCGTGTCCATGCCGCCCAGGATGTTCAGCGCGGTGGTCTTGCCGGCGCCGGAGGCGCCCAGGATGACCGCGAGCTCCCCCTTCTCGACGGTGAACGTGGCGCCGTCGAGCGCGTGGATCTCCGCCTCGCCCTGCCCGTAAACCTTGTGCACGTCGGTGAACTCGATGTATGCCATGAGCGTTTCAGCTCCTCAGATTACTCGACAGCGTGTTGTCTAAACATCACTTGCATCTAGTATAGAAGAGGAGAAAGGCGGAGGGGAGAGCTGCTCGACATTCCGGCAGGGATTGTCGAGTCGCCGAACCGTTGCCCGATAGTCAACGTGGCGAAACACTCCGTTTACAGTGATACGGTAGGGTGGTGGTAATAAGGAATGCATGGAAATAAGCGGCATTAAGGAAGATCGATGAGAAAACCGTCGCAGGCAGCGGAGCTCACGCGTGCCAACATGACCAAGGCGTTTTGGGACCTGTACATGGTGAAGCCCATCGAGAAGATCACCATTCGAGAGATAACCGACCATGCGGGCTATAACCGCGCGACGTTCTACCTGTACTATCGCGACGTCTACGACCTGTTCGAGCAGATCGAGGACGACATTCTCGATCAGGTCCGTACGTTGGTTCAGGACCGCCTGCTCGCAGGGGATACGCTCGACTTCAGCCATCATATGGGCATGATTCTGGAGCTCGCCCAGCGTTTTGACGGATACCTGCCGCGGCTCATGAACGGCGACCCGAGCTTCGGCGACCGCCTCAAGGAGATCATCGCGCCGCTGCTCGACCGCTTCATCCTGCCGGAATGCGGCCTGAGCGAGGCGGAGCAGGGCGTGCTGCGCGAGTTCTATCTGTCCGGGCTGCTGGGGGCCATCACGCAGTGGATGTCGTCTGAGCGCCGCATGCCCATCAATCGCCTGATCGAGCTGCTGGTCGCGGCCGCGATTCCGTGCGAGAGCGTCGCTCGGGCGTAGGCGCGCGGCTGCTGCGCCCGAGCGGCGCCGGTGTGGGGTGCGCAATCAGAGGGAGGGGGTCAATGACACAGAATGGGCGATTTGGCACGCTAAAAGGGGTTAATAAACGCTCTTAGCGTGACATTTTGCCCATTCTGTGTCATTGACCCCCCTCCCTCTTGTGCCTCCGAGCGTGACATTTTCGCGCAACGGCGACATTTCGGGGGTGCCGAATGGATCAATCTGCGCCATCTTGGGCATCCGGCTGCTCCTCGAGTGCCGCGCGCAGGTCGCTCAGGGCGCGCTGGAGCGCCTCCGCGTCCTTGATGAAGTTATCCGGCTGGTCGTAGCGGGCGCGGCAGACGGCGTCTGCGAGCGAGCGTGCCGCGTCGGACGCGCGCGGGGCCCTCTTCGCCACGGCGCCCGCGATGTCCTCTTCGGTGGCGTGTGCAGGCCAGGCGACATCATACGTTCGCGCCATATGGAGCATCTCGGACCAAGCGGCCTCGGCGGCGCGCGCCGGCTGCGAGGTGGCACCGGCCACGGCGCGCATGCGCCACGCGTGGCGAGCGCGCCGTATCGCACGGGGGCCGAGAAGGATCGCCGCGATGATCGCGCCCGCGCCTGCAAACGGCGCCGCCTGCCGTGCGACCGCGGCAACCTGGCTGAGCGCGTGCTGAACGGGGTCGGCCGCATCGCTGCGCCCGCCGTCGCCGCCGCTGTCGGCCTGCTGCGCCGGGGTGTCGGGCTGGACGGGCGCGTCCGGCGTGAGGGGGGATGCAGGCGTGGTCGCATCTTGCTGCGTGGAGTCGGGCTCGTCCTGTTCGATGAGCGTTCGCCCGATCGACGCCTCGGGAAGCTCCCCTTGCCCGGGCGTCACGTCGAAGGGGACCCAGCCGACCCCGTACAGATAGGCTTCGGTCCATGCGTGCAGGTCGCGGTTGGTGACCACATAGGTATCTCCCGCCTGCCCATCGGACGTGCGGTATCCGAGCGCGATACGCGTGGGCACGCCGAGGGCGCGGCCCAGCACCGCGAACGCCGAGGCGTAGTGCAGGCAGTACCCCTCTCCGGAATCCAAAAACGACGCGATAACCTGCAGGTTGTTTTGACCGTCTCCGTCCGGGGCATCGAGGGAGTACGTGAAGCGCGGGTCGTTGAAGTATTCGAGCAGAAACTCCAGCGACGTGAGCTCACCCGTGAGCTCGTCGTATTCATCGCGCGGAGCGATTTGGGACGCCAGGTCGACGACGCGTGCGATCTGGTCCGGCAGCTCGTCGGGAAGCGCGAGGTAGGCTCCATCGACTTCTGCGTGATCCTGGTCCAAAAGCTCCTGCCAGGAGTCGCGCCGAGCCTGCCAATCGCTTGTGGTGTCGCCGGGGCTCGCGGACCAGATTCTCGACTGGAGCGAGCCGATCAGCATCCCGCCGATGCCGCTCAGCGAGCTGCTGTCGGTGATCGGGGAGATGTAGGCCGCGTCGACGGCATAGACCTGGCTGCGGTTCGTGATGGCCTGCGTGCCGAATACCGACCCGTCGGGGCTCCAGCGCCAGTCGCCCTGCGACTGGTCATCTGCCGTCTGCGTGTCGTACGCGCCGATGGGAAGGGGCGCGAACCGCGAGGAGAGCGCATCGATGCTGATGTGCGCGCTGATGCTGCGGATGCTGCCGACCGAGGTCGCGTTCGTGTTGCGCACCGTCTCGATGGCGGCATCGGGGCTCGTCCACGAGCCGGGCAGCGCCTGGGGCATGTCCTCGGTGGGGTCCGCAGGGGAGAAGAGCTGCTCGAGCAGGCCGCCGGAGCCCGCGGAGGGGGCCGCGTCGATGCGCCAGACGTCGCCCGAGAAGTCTCCGAGCGTGGTCAGGCGCAGGTAGAGCGCCTGGCGCGAGGTGGTGGTGTAGGTGAGGGCGATGGTCTCCTGCGGTCGCGTAAGGTCGCGCTTGAGATCCATGATGGGACTCACCGTGTTCGAGGCGAGCACGTTCGATTGAAGGCCCGTGTCGAGGGGAAGCCGCTGCGCGTCGGCTGCGGCTTGCGGCGCGAGCAGGCATGCGACGATGGTCGCCGCCGCGCAGGAGGCGAGCGCGGTCGGCCGCAGGGACGCCAGCGCGCCGAGGGGGCCGCGCCGCTGCGCGCCCGGCTGCGCGCTGACGGGCCGGTTGTCGGCGCTTCCCGCGCACGCGAAGGCGCGCAGGGCGAGCCCGCAGAACACGGAGATGGCGATGTGGGAGAACTCGCTTGCCACGCCCATGAAGACGAAGCGCACGGCGAGTAGCGCTAGGGGCAGGCAGGCGACGGCCGGTCGCGGCCTGTGCGAGACGAGCAGCACGTGGAGGACCGCAGCGACAGGTGCCATGAGGAGCACGAGCGCGGCATCGGAGACAGGGCCGCAGCTGACCGGGACCCACTGTCCGAAGTACAGGTCGTATATGCCCCGCGCGCAGACCGGCGCGATCCAGCCGAGGCCGCCGCCGTTCCCGTCGATGCCGAGCTGCTCGAGGGACGTTTCGGGCGAGAAGACGTCGAGCGAGGCGTTCATGCCGATGAGGGACGCCGCGCCGAATGCGGCGCTGCCGCATATCAGCAGCAGGACCGAGGCGTATATCCCCATGCGGACGGCAGGGCGCGTCCGCGTGCGCGGCAGCCAGCGGACGCAGGTCGCCTCCAGCGCCACGATGATGCTCACGACCTGGCCGAATAGCCACCAGGCCCCGGGCTCGATGAGCGTCGCTGCAAGGGAGAAGGTCTCCAGGAGCACGACGACGCAGCAGAGCGCGGATGCCAGCGCGGAGCCTGCGGTCGGCGCTGGGGCGCTCACTGCGCCCCGGCGGCGCCTGCGGGCGCGGTGCGGACGTGAAGCGTCCTCGCGGTGCCTGCTCGCCGCATCCGGCGCCTCCGGGCCGCCCGTCGCACGCGGGTGGACCACGGCAAGCTGGCTCGACGCGATCTGCGATCGCAAGGCGTCCTCGAGCGCGCCGGCCACGCGATCGGTGATCAGGACGACGGGGCGCGCGGCGCCAGCTGCCCCGGCGCCGTGGAGCGCGTCGCGCGCGATCTGGGCGCTGCGACGGGCGGCCTCGCGGCGACGGGCCTCCCCGCCCTGCGGCGCATCGGGCTGCAGGGCGGCGAGGAGCCTGCCGACCCGGTGCATGCCGACCGCGCGTGCGCGCCCGTCGGTCACGAGCACCTCGTCGCGCGCCCCTCGCTGCGCGGCGAGGCGGACAGAGGCGGTGTACGCCTCCGCGGCGAGCGATTCGATATCGTCGACCTTGAGCGTATCGACGACAACGACGGGATAGACGTTGTGCTCCCGCTCGAGCTCGAAGGACATCAGCTGGCCGTGGTGCGCGCTCTGGCGCCATGAGATCGCGCGCAGCGGGTCGCCCTTCTCGTAGGGCCGGACCAGGGCGGATGAGCGCTCGCGGACATCTGCGGGCGCAAGCGCGGGCGCACGGCCGGCGAGCCGGTCGATCTCGGGTACGGGCAGGTCGTGGGCGCGCGGGGGAATCCACATCTCGCGGGTGGACGCGACGGCCCTCCGCGTGATCCAGAATCCGAACAGGTCGCGCGTGCGCACCGCGCTTCCGCCGGTGCAGTACAGGCCGCGATTCTCGGGCTCCGCGTCGCCTGCGACCTGATCGATGACGCGTCCGCGCTGGTCGAGCCTGAGCCACGTCGTCTGGATGCTGACCGGTCGCGCCGCGATCGCGCGAAGGACGCGCGCGCCCGCGGATCCACGGGCTCCGTCCTGGTCCCCCTCGCACCACGTGGGGCTGAGCGCCCAGCCGAGGATCGCGCTGGCCAATCCCCACGCGAGCGCGCAGGCCAGCGCGACGCATCCCGCCATCAGGGCGATCGACGCCGTCCCCGCGCTCAGGACGAGCAGGACCGCGGCGATCTCGAACGCGATGACGGCGGCGACGGTGGGCCGCAGAGGAAGGGGGCGCGCTGCGAGCCTGCGTCGCGCGCGCCGCACGTTGCCCGCAACGGTCCTGAGAGCCGGTGCATCGGGTTTCGTGGCGCGGCGCGACATGGGGCCCTCCGGTCGCTCGGGGCCTATGCGCGGTGCGGCGCGGGCACGTCGGACAGGATGAGCTCGAGGGTCTCCTGCTGCCGCTCAAGCGGGCCGGACGCCACCGAGGGGTCGCTGAACACGACGCGGTGCGTCAGCACATGCGGCGCCATCGCGCGCACGTCGCCCGCGTAGACGGCGGCCTGCCCGTTGACGAGCGCGCGCATGCGGCTCATGGCCAGCAGGGCGAGGCCGGCACGCGGAGAGGCGCCGAGCCTGGTGCGGGTGCTCGTCCTCGTCGCGTTGAGCAGCGCGACCGCGTACGACGCGACGGCCGGCGCCACGTGGATGCGGGCCGCGGTGGCGGTGATGGCGGCGAGGTCGCGCGCGCTGCAGACGGGCTTGAGGGAGGCGAGGGGATCGCGTCCGCTCGGCGCCATGAGCATGCGCGCCTCCGTCTGCTGATCCGGATAGCCGAGGGAGAGCCGGCACATGAAGCGGTCGAGCTGGGCCTCGGGCAGCGGGTAGGTGCCCTCCATCTCGACGGGGTTCTGCGTGGCGATGACGATGAAGGGCCGCGGCAGCTCATAGGTCGTGCCGTCGACGGTGACTCGGCGCTCCTCCATGGCCTCGAGCATGGCCGCCTGCGTCTTGGGGTTCGCGCGGTTGATCTCGTCGGCGAGCACGATCTGGGCGAACAGCGGTCCTCGGTGGAACGTGAATTCCTGCAGCTGCTGGTTGAAGATGGAGACGCCCGTGACATCGGAGGGGAGCATGTCGGGCGTGAACTGGATGCGCGCCACGCTGCCGCGGATGGCGCGGGCGAGCGCGCGGGCGAGCGTGGTCTTGCCGATACCCGGAACGTCTTCGAGCAGCAGGTGCCCGCCGGAGGCGAGCGTCAGGACGGACAGCTCGAGCGCCGATCGCCTGCAGGAAAGCGTCGCGTCGAGGGCGTCGATCAGCGCGCCGACGATGCGCGCCGCGGTGGCGCGCCGCTCAGCGTCGTCTGGTTTCGGCGTTGCGGGTGACCCGGTGCGCCTATGCGTCGATTCGCTCATGGCCGCCTCCGATCATGGGTGAGATGGCGTTGATGAGGTTGGAACGCTCGTCTTATTGTTGCATGTTTCGCTCGGCCGCGACGATCAGATCGTCGTAATGGGCGATTTTGTAATCGAGGAGCTTGAGCCCCTCCTCCATCTCGGCGATGCGGTCGCGCAGGACGTCGCGCTGGTTCTCGAGCAGCTGCTTGCGAAGCGTCAGCGTCTCGTCGCCCCGCTCGAAGAGCTGCATGTATTCGGTGAGCGCTTCGATGGAGACGTTCGCCGAGCGCATGCATTTGATGAACTCCACGCGCGCGAGGTCGGCCTGCCCGTAGTCGCGCACGCCGCTCGAGGTGCGGCGGATGTGCGGCAGCAGCCCGATGCGTTCGTAGTACCTCAGCGTATCGGCGGAGATATCGTATTTCTGGGAAACCTCGGCGATCCTCATGGCCTTCCTTCTTTCACGTCTCTGGACGCTCGTTCCTGCGTGCCGGCAGGACGCGAAAAGCGCAGCTTTCATTCTCCCATCTTGAGTGAGGTTCAAGTCAAGCGCGCATCTGCGCTTGTTCCGTAGATGCGCAAGAAATGCTTTAGACTGAGTGCCAAAACGATGCCAAGCGAAAGGATATATGGCATGACAGACGATACGGCTTCATACCGGGATGCGGCAGAGGGACTCGTTCGGTTCATCGAATCTTGTCCCAGCATGTTCCACACGGCGGCGACCATCCGGGCACGCCTGGACGCCGCGGGCTTCACCTATCTGCCCGAGGGGGCGCCGTGGTTCATGGAACCGGGCGGAAGCTACTACACGATACGCAACGGCTCGAGCATCATCGCCTGGCATGTCGGTCGCGACCTGCCGCAGGACGGATTCCACTTCCAGATCGCCGCATCGCACGCGGACTCGCCCACCTTCAAGCTCAAGGCGGTGTCCGAGCTCGAAGGCCCGGCGAACTACCTGCGTCTCGATATCGAGCCGTACGGAGGCACGATCGACTACACCTGGTTCGATCGGCCGCTGTCGCTCGCCGGTCGCGTGCTCGTGCGCGACGGGGCGCGCGTGGTGAGCCGCCTGTTTTCGCTCGATCGCGACGTGGCGCTCATCCCGAGCCTCGCCATCCACCTGGACCGCAGCGTCAACAGCAGCTTCTCGCCCAACCGGGCCGTCGACCTGTATCCGCTGTTTTCCGCCGGCGAGCTGACGAGCGGGGCGGTCGACGCGCTGGTGGCCGAGGAGCTCGGCATCACGCCCGATCGGATCTTGGCGCGCGATCTGTTCCTGGTGAACCGCCAGGCGCCGCGCGTATGGGGAGCTGTCGACGAGTTCGTCTCGGCGCCCAAGCTCGACGACCTCATGTGCGCCTACACCGCGCTCGAGGCGTTTTTGGCCAGCGGCAACGAGCGCGACGTGTCGGTGTACGTGTGCTTCGATAACGAGGAGGTCGGCTCGCACACCAAGCAGGGCGCGGCGTCGACGCTTCTGCGCGACACGCTCGAGCGCGTGAACGCCCGTATCGGTCGCACGCCGGAGAGCCTCGTGCGTGCGCTGGCCGGCTCCATGCTGGTGAGCTGCGATAACGCGCATGCCGTCCACCCCAATCATCCCGAGAAGGCCGACGAGGCGAACGATCCGCGCCTGAACCGCGGCATCGTGATCAAGGAGGCGGCGAACCAGCACTACTGCACCGACGCGTTCTCGCGCGCCGTGTTCTCCGCGATCATGGACGACGCGGGAATCCCGTACCAGACGTTCGCGAACCGCAGTGACATGGCCGGCGGCTCCACGCTCGGCAACATCTCGAACGCGCACGTGAGCATGCACGCCATCGATGTGGGATGTCCGCAGCTTGCCATGCACTCCAGCTACGAGACGGCGGGTGCGCGCGACGTGGCGCATGTCATCGACGCGCTGACGGCATTTTATGATGCCGACATCCGCATCGAGGGAGCGGACGCGGCGACCATCGCCTGAGCGACCCCATCCCTGTGCAAATTGGGGGACGTACCTTATTCGTGCATTTTTGCACGGAACAGGTACGTCCCCCTATTTGCATTCCAATGGCGCTGCCGTGCTAGTGGATGAAGTTGGTCCAGGTGCCGGCTTCCTGGGCGGGCGGCTCGATGCCTGCAGCGCGGCCCGCCTCGATGCATTTGAGCATCCAGGCCATGTTGCGGCCGAGCTGGCGCATGGTCCACAGGCCCTCTTCGTCCTGCTCGACCTCCTCGACGGAGTTGCCGTGCACGTTGTTCCAGTACCGCGAGCTCACGATGGGCATCTGCGAGATGGTGAAGAACTTCTGGATATCGTCGAGTGCCGCCGTGGTGCCCGCGCGGCGCGCACTCGCCACGGCTGCCGCCGGCTTGTGGGCGAAGACGTTCGGCTGCCCGGCGCGCCCGTTGGCGTAGAAGAGCCTGTCCATGAATCCGAGCAGAGAGCCCGCCGCATGCGCGTAGTGCACGGGTGCGCCGAACACGAAGCCGTCTGCCTCGGCGGCCTTGGCGCGGAACTCGTTCACCGTGTCGTTGAAAACGCAGGCGCCGCGCGTGCTGCAGCCGCCACAGGAGACGCACCCGCCCACGGGCTTCGCCCCGATCCAGAAGATCTCGGCCTCGACGCCGGCGTCTTCGAGCGTGCGCGCGATCTCCTCGAGCGCGCGATTGGTGCAGCCCGTCTTGTGCGGACTGCCGTTGACCAACATGACCTTCATGCCAACTCCTCCTGATGTAAATGGGGGACGTACCTTTCTCATGCATTTTTGCATATCGGCTCTGCTGCTTTTGTGCTGCTTTTGGGGACAGTCCCTTTTGAACCGCGATGGCGCATGTGCGCCATCGCGGTTCAAAAGGGACTGTCCCCAAAAGCAGCACGGTATGGAACGACCGGCGGTCCCTAGTGCTCGACCTCGTTGCGCAGCGGCTCGCCCGCCGCGAGATGCTGCAGGTTCTCTGCGGCGATGCGCGCGATGTTGTCGAGCACGGTGTACAGGTGGAACTGTCCCGCGACGTGCGGGGTGATGAACAGGTTGGGCGCATCCCAGAGCGGATCGTCGGCGGGCAGGGGCTCAGGCGTGGTCACGTCGAGCGCGGCGCCGGCAAGCTGCCCCGATTCGAGCGCCGCGATCAGGTCGGGCTGCACCACGAGGTCGCCGCGGCCTCCGTTGGCAAAGTAGGCGCCGCGCTTGCACTGCGACAGGAACCGCGCGTCCACCAGCCCGCGCGTCTTGTCGGAGCTCGGCAAGAACGAGACGATGACATCGGCGTCGGGCAGGACGGTCTCGATATCGCCCATGGCGCACACGGCGTCGAAGCCCTCCGGCACCACGCCCACGCGCCGGCGCACGCCGGTCACGCGCGCGCCCATGGCACGGCAGAGCTGGGCGAAATGCGTGCCGATGTCGCCGGCGCCCAGCACGAGCACCTGCGCCCCGGCGAGCGTGGTGACCGCGCCCCGGTCGGTCCACGCATGGGAGCGCTGGTCGTCGCGGTAGGTGTCGAGGTGCTTCATGAGGGCGAGCACCATGGCGAACATGTGCTCGGACACCGCCTGCCCGTAGGCGCCGACCGCGCAGGCGAGCTTGACCGATGCGGGCACGGTGCCCGCGGGGTTTACGTAGTTGTCGTAGCCCGCCGAGTTGAGCTGCAGCATCCGCAGGTTGCGCGCGGCCGGCAGGCGGTCGACGGCGAGGCTGCCGATGATGGCGTCGGCGTCCGCGATCTCCTCATCGGTGACCGCGGCCTTGGTGGTGTATCGGAAGTCGGCGTCGGGGGCGCCCGCCTCGAGGACGGCGCGCTGCGCATCGTTGAAGGGGAGCAGGACGAGGACGTTCATGGGCACTCCTTTTGGTTCGGGGAGGTGGCGTCGATTCACGTGCCCCCAGTATATCGCCATGGGTTGTTCCGGCGCATGGGCTGCGTACCAAAGCGCCTGCCGCGCCCGTGCGTCCGCGTGTCCGCGTGCCCGCCCTCGCCCCGCTCCGTTCCCGCGCTATCGCGTGCGCTGGATGCGCGGCGTCTTCAGCCGGAACAGGCCGTGCTGGTTGCAGAACACGTACAGCAGGCCGCTGCCGCGCATGGGGAAGCGCACCTCGGGGCTCTGTTCGGGATAGAGCTTTTTCAGGCTGACCGTATCGCTGGTCACATAGGCGGCAAAGCTCAGGTAGTGCTGCTTGGTCATGGGGTGGTCGAGCGTGAGGTACCAGTCGTTCTCGATGCGCTCGACGTGCACGCGGTGGGCGTCGTCCTCGTCGGCGTCCTCGGCCTCCTGCGGCATCAGCTGCACGCCGCAGCACGAGAACGACCCCTCGCCCATGGCGTGCACCACGTTGCCGCAGATGGGGCAGACGTAGAACTTCGAGCGCATCATGTTGCCGGCGCGGTTGGCGTTCTCGCGCACGTCGCCGGTCAGGAGCTCCGCCACCGACACGCCCAGCGCCTGGGCCAGCGCGTCGATGAGCGAGATGTCGGGCAGGCCGCGTCCAGTTTCCCTTAGTTAAAGATATTGTTGGGTATCTCAAGTGATGAACGGCAAAGAATTGTTGATTGCGGAGATTGTTCGAGGAATAATGATGTTCATTATAGCCAGTTGGTTTGCTGTTGTTATATATAAGCAAAGAAAGCGTTAAATTAGAATTTGTGGAGGAAAAACGTGTTATGAATTTAGAGGATTTAAGAATAGATTGTGCTATCAAGCAAAAGAGAGGTATTCATTTTATTTCAGCTTCTATTGTGATTTGGCTTTTGGTGATGATGGTACAATTCTTAGATTTACCGATTCTTACCAAGAATTTGCTAACATTTTGTTGTACCGCACCACTATTGCCTTTAGCATTTTTGATGTCCAAATTATTAAAGATCCAATTTCAGGACAAAAGCAATCCACTGAATAATCTAGGTATATTATTTTCGATAAATCAAATCTTATATTTAATGATTGCAATGTGGATTTATCCAACAGTACCAGAAAAAATGCTAATGGTTATTGCTATGATTTTTGGGGCGCATTTGTTACCATATAGCTGGTTATATAAATCAAAAACTTACATGATTATGTCAGTTCTTATCCCTATAGCTTCATTGATTGTTGGATGTAATTCTACACGTTTGATATTAGCGTTAATGATGCTTGTTTTTGAAATTATATTTACAGCATTGCTCATAATAGAAAATAGAAAAATATAATGTCTTGCACAACAACTCCCAGTTTATCGGGGAAATAGCAAAGCCACAAAATGGCTTCCCGCCCATTTCAATTTTGAGGAAAAGAATGCTCCAAAATGAAAGAGAGTGCGGCCAAGCACTTTGAGGGATTGGCCGCCTTGTCCACCCATTCAGCGGGACGGCGGGTGGCGGTCAAGGCCGGGTGTAACCCCGTTCATTTCAGCCTTGACGGCTGCCCGCTGTCCTGCTACTTTTCCGGGAGTGTGGCCACAACTTCGGGACACTTTGTCCACAAGTCGGAGCGTAGGACGAGGGACGGGGGCTTTCATATACGCCCAGTCTGCTGTTGAAACCAGACCTGCGCTTGCGGCTCCACGCCACACAAGCACAGCCCTGTTTTCCTGCCGCTTCAAATGCCCTTGCCCTCCCCGGCGGCAACGGCATTTTCACAGCAACGCCGACAGAGCGTATAACACACTACACTTTGCTTCGCAAAGTCGTGTGCCAAATGGGGGCGTTGCCCCCTTTGGAAACCCCCACAAGAAAAGGCGGTATGCTCCCCCTCCACGGGGCGCATACCGCCTTTTCTTGTTATCCAGCCCTCCGGCTGTATCGGTTGAGCAAAAGTCAGCGTGGGATTGATGTGGTATCTTTATCTAAGTGAACCCCCGGACTCCCATTTGGATACGGCCTTGTCCGTCACGCCGACGGCCGAGGCGAGCTCGCGCTGCGTGAGGCACTTGCCCTCACGCAGGCTCTTGATGATTTCTGCGGTCACATATCTTCCCATGGAGAAAACTCCTTCTCGTTCGGTGGATTCTTCTGCGCGCCCACCCATTATGGAAAAGCGGGCGCGCGCAGACCACCTACGCACCGTAGAGTGCACAGAGGCGATGGGTTGCTTGGGGACGTGCTCGGTTCAACTCATCCCAACGGTCCGGGCCGCCGCGGCGCCTTTCCGCAGAAAACGAAGTGACGGTTTCTGCGGAAACAGCAGGGATGTTTTGCATAACGGCCAAAACGATATGCCCGATTACCTCGCGATTCTGAATTAAGCTCGAATCGATATGGATATCTCGTCCGAACTTTCCGCAAAAACCGTCACTTCGCCAAGCATGGGTTGGAACGAACCCGTCCGTCACCCAACCCCTGCTACGAAGCGCTGCCCTCGCACAGGCGGAGCGCTTCGGTCGCCATGGCGTCGACGGTCATGCCGTCGTGTGCCAGCAGCTCTTTGGGGTCATAGCGGTCGGGGAAGCCGGCGTGCACGCCGAAGCAGCGCACGCGGGTGCCGAGCGGACCCAGATAGCGTGCGACCTTCTCGCCCCAGCCGCCCTCGAGCACGCCGTCCTCGATGGTCACGATCACATCGTGCGTGCGCGACAGGCGCTGCAGGCAGGCGTGGTCGAGTCCGGTGATGAAGCGCGGGTTCACGAGCGTCGCGCGCTCGCCGCTGCGGTGCTCGATCTCGTCGGCGACCTGCGCGCCGAGGTCGAAGAAGTCGCCCAGCGCAAGCACGGCGATCTTTGAGCCTGAGCGCACGACCTGGTAGGCAGGGGTGTCGAAGGCTGCATCATCGCACGCCGGGCCGTCTGCCGGCGCCGGCGCGCTGACGACGGGCACCCGGATGGCTACGGGCATCTCGCGCTGCTCGAGCGACCAGGACAGCATGGCGGTGTATTCCTCGGGATTGGTCGGGGCGAGGTAGCGCAGGCCGGGCATATCGCCCAGCATGGCGATATCGAAGTAGCCGAGATGGGTCTGGTCGGTCGTTCCGAACACCGACGAGCCGTAGACCAAGATGGTCGCAGGGGCGGCGTTCAGGCACAGGTCGTGCCACAGCTCGTCGTAGGCGCGTTGCAGGAAGGTGCCGTAGATGCCGAGCACCGGCTTCGCCCCGCCTGCGGCGAGCGCGGTGACGAGCGTCACGGCATGCTCTTCGGCGATGCCGACGTCGAGGAACTGCCGTCCCGCCTGCGCGCGGCGCTCGGGCGTGAAGCCCATGATGTAGGGGGTCGCGGCGGAGACGGCGACCACGCGCGGATCGCGCTCCATGGCGGAGACGAGGCATGATGCCGTGAGCTCGGCGTAGTTCGCATGGGGAGCCGCCGGTTTGCGCGGCTCGCGCGCACCGGTCGCAAGATCGAACGGGCCGACATGGTGCCAGCCTTCTGGATCGGCCTCGGCGGGGGCATAGCCCATGCCCTTGACCGTGCGGACGTGCAGCACGACGGGGTGGTCGATGCCGCGAAGCTCCTCCAGCGCGTCGACGAGCGCCAGCACGTCGTTCCCGTCGTCGAGGTAGCGGTAGTCCAGGCCGAGCGTGCGGAAATAGTTGTCCTGCGCCCGCCCCTTGCTCTCGCGAAGCAGCGCCAGGTTGCGGTAGAGTCCGCCGTGGTTCTCCGCGATGGAATGATCGTTGTCGTTCACGATGATGATCAGGCCGCTCGCGAGGTCGGCCGCGTTGTCGAGGCCCTCGAACGCAAGGCCGCCAGAAAGCGAGCCGTCCCCGATGACCGCGATGACGTCGTGGGTCTCGTGCGCCAGGTCGCGCGCATAGGCCATGCCGAGCGCCAGTCCGATAGAGGTCGAGGTGTGACCCATGGCGAACAGGTCGTGCTCCGACTCGAGCGGGTTCGAGAACCCGGACACCTCGAGGTAGTGCGCGGGGTCGCAAAATGCATCGGCGCGCCCCGTGAGCATCTTGTGCGCATAGGTCTGATGCGAGACGTCGAAGATGATCTTGTCGTGCGGGGACGAGAACACGCGGTGCAGTGCGCATTCGAGCTCGATGGCGCCGAGGTTGGGGGCCACATGGCCGCCCACCGCCGCAGAGCTCGCGAGTATCGCCTGGCGAATCTCCTGGCAAAGGGTCGGAAGCTCGCTGCGATCGAGTGCCTTCACGTCAGCAGGCGACGCGATATGCGAAATGATCATGCCGCGCGACCCTCCCTCCGCATGCATCGAGCGGCGCGCCCCCTCAGGCACCGCAGTAACTTATCCACTATCTCACAAATCCCCGCGCAATGTGTGGCGGGAGTGCGAGCGTTGTTCGAGCGCGGGGTTGATTAGCAACAAAACAGCAGGTGAACGGTGCAATCTCTGTCTTGAAAAGACATGGTGCGCCGAAGTGGAAATGCATGAGCGGCGCGAATCGCGGTCTGGGCGGCGGGGGCGTCGCGAGGGGCGCTGGAGTCGCGGGCGTCCTCCTGTCCGTACGTTTCGGAATGGTTTCGGGCGTGTCTCGATTTCGAAACGAACAGTGTTCCTCAGGTGTTTCCCGTGATGTAACGTTTTATCCTGAGCGTGCGAACAGTTCGCAGACGATTGTGAGGAAAACGCCGACCAATTCATCCCGCGCCGGTCGGCCCCGTGCCAGGCCCCGCGAAAGCGATCGGTCAGCGCTGCCCAAGATGTCCCGTCGGAAGAATCGAGTGAACGATGAAGTCTGCAGCATCACACGCACCCTACGTCCAGCGTCCCGCCGCGTCGACGGGCACATCAACGACCGCCAACACGCGTCGCGCCCAGAAGGACTCAAGGGAACCGGAGGCCATGACGGCTTATCTTTGGTCCATGTTGCTCCGCGCCCCGGGAAGCCTTGAGCAGATGGAGAACGCTTAAGGAAACGCCGATCAAGCCGCTGCGCGCCGGCCGCCCCTGCGGCGGGTGCCGCGAAAGCAATCGGTCACGAGCCTCCCAGAATCTGGCCGCCGCGGAAGATGGCCGCCGCCGAGCGCTCGAAGGCGCGGTAGGCGTCGGTCTTTTGCGACTTGAGCGAGATGAGGCAGAGCGGCACGCGCACCTGATCGCACTGGTCGACGGGAAGGAACGTCAGCAGGTTCCCACTCGTCTGGTTGAACGGCAGCACGGCGCCGAACGCCATGCCGTTCTGCTCGCTGAAAAACGCGTTGACCTGCTCATCGGTCGCGTTGGAGGGGAAACGGACCGCTTCCGAGGCGAGCCCGCGCTCGCGATACATGGCGTGGATCGAGCGGTTGAAGTCGTCGAACGTTTCGGACCAGACGACAGGGTAGGGCGCCATCTCGCTCAGCGTGATGGCCCGGTTGTGCGCGAGCGGATGGGTGCGCGCGAGCGCCACGCCGGTCGGGAGGCTGCCGACCGAGACGCAGTCGGTACCGGGGCTCGCGTACTCGCCGAGCGTGCAGGCCGCGTCGATGACGCCGGCGTGCAGCGCCTCGATGGATTCCCTGCCGGGGGCGATGAAGATCTCGAGGTCGAGCCCGAGGCGCTTGCCGATGAACTTCGAGAGGCTCGCCATGACCCCTTCCGCGTTGGCGAACGAGGGCGAGCACAGCGCGATCGACATGTGCTCGTTGTCCCGCGAGGTGGGGAAGTGCTTGGTGAAGTCGTCGAGCTCGTCGAAGTTCGCCAGCGTCTTGCGCGCGCGTTCGTAGAACGCGACGCCCACGGCGGTGGGCTTGACGCCGTGGTTGCCGCGGGTGAGCAGCTGGATGCCGAGCTCATGCTCCAGCTCCGAGATGGCTTTGGAAACAGCCTGGACGGTGACAAACTGGCGCTTCGCTGCAGCGGAAAGAGACTTGCCTTCCACGGCGTGAACGAAATACCTGATTTGCCTGATGTCCATAGCCCTTGTTTCATGTAACGGGTCAAAGTCTCCTTTGACAATGCTCTCGTACGGGCTAACAATATGCTGAAATGTGGGTGGACGGCTAGCCATTCAGGCCTCCCTAAACTAATTGTAGAGGGACGTTGAGGGCGTTTTCGCACGTGCGCCGCCGGCAAAAAGCGGGTATGATGCGGGGACACATTGGTTAGCCTAGGTTAACCACCGTGTCCCCGCCCCTGTTCCGGGCGGGTTGCGGGCACGTGACGGACGAGACGAAATGCGGAAAGGTGGCCTCATGATTCCGGCGAATTTGGTGCAGGCGCTCACGTGGGCGGCTTTGGGATGCGGATTCACCTGGCTGATGACGACGGCGGGCTCGGCGGTCGTCTTCTTCTTTCGCGGCGAGCGCAAGCTCATGCACCACATCTTCCTGGGTTTCGCGGCGGGGGTGATGATCGCGGCGAGCGTCTGGTCGCTGCTCAACCCCGCCATCGAGCAGGCGGAGGAGCTCGGGCAGATCGGCTGGATTCCCGCGGCGGGAGGCTTCTTGCTCGGCGTGGCGTTTCTGGTCGCGCTGGACTCCCTGCTGCCCCACCTGCACATGGATGCAGACGAGCCCGAGGGCATCAAGAGCAGCTGGAAGCGCACGACCCTGCTCGTGTCGGCGGTGACCTTGCACAACATTCCCGAGGGCATGAGCGTCGGCCTGCTGTTCGCCATGGCGGCCCAGCAGGCGGGTGCCGCCGGCGAGGCGTATCTGGGCATGGCGCTTGCGCTGGCGGCGGGCATCGGCCTGCAGAACTTCCCCGAAGGCGCGGCGATCTCGCTGCCCCTGGTGCGCGAGGGGTTCTCGCGGCGGCGCGCCTTTGCCATGGGCAGCCTGTCGGGCATCGTCGAACCCATCTTCGGCATCCTCGTGGTGCTGGTGTCCGGGTGGATCCAGCCGTTCATGCCCTGGCTGCTCTCGTTTGCCGCGGGCGCCATGGTGTACGTCGTGGTCGAGGAACTCATCCCCGAGGCCCATCTGGGGGAGCACTCCAACGTGGGGACCTTCGGCGTCATCGCGGGCTTCGTGGTGATGATGGTGCTCGACGTG
Source organism: Collinsella sp. An271 (assembly GCF_002159695.1). Taxonomy (NCBI): domain Bacteria; kingdom Bacillati; phylum Actinomycetota; class Coriobacteriia; order Coriobacteriales; family Coriobacteriaceae; genus Collinsella; species Collinsella sp. An271. Next base: position 94,571 of record NZ_NFJE01000006.1, read on the forward strand.
GCGCTGGGCTAGGGGGCGCTGACCGATGGCCGGTACCGGCCCGGTCCCGGGCGCTTTCCACGTGCTCTGCGGAGCCGTCCGAATCGAGAGTACGCTATAGGCACGTCGCCCGGGCGAGAGTACGCTATAGGCACGTTTTTCGCCCGAAAGCGTGACCATAGCGTACCGCCGATGGGAGAGCGTGCCTATAGCGTACGTTCGAACGCTTGCGCCGCGGGGCTCGAAGCCCTTTGATCGGCGGTTCCTCAGGGGAAGCACCGGTCGATTCACGCCGCGCCGGTGCCTCGCGCTCCATGAATTGGCCTGCGTTTCCCGGACAGTGGGGTACCATTACGTGCGGGCACCGAGAGATGTGAGGACGAGCGTATGATCAAGCTGTTTGCGACTGACTTGGACGGGACGCTGCTGAATGCGTTCCATAACGTTGACCGGACTATCGCCGACGCGATCCGCACGGTGACCGATGCCGGCGCGCACGTCGTCATCGCCACCGGCCGCACCATGCTGTCCAACCGCGACCACGGCTTCGACGGCCTTCCCGTCGAGATGTGCGGCGCCAACGGCTCGATCGTCGTGGGCCGCGAGGGCGTGCTCAAGACGTTCCCGGTCAATCCCGAGCTGCTCGAGCTGCTCATCCCCGCGTTTCCCGACATCTGCTTCGACTGCATCTCGCTTGACGGCACGTTCGCGACCGCATCCGCCGAGGTGCGCGATGCGGGGTTCGCGGCAGACCCGTGGTGGCGCCGCATCGCCATGCGCGGCATGCGCCAGGCGATGCAGAGAAGCATCCATTTCATGACCCCGCTCGCGGAGATCCTCAAGCATGAGATCTGCAAGGTCAACTGCCGTGTCGGCGACCCTGCGCGCTCCGATGAGCTCAAGGCGTTCATCGCCGAGCATTCCGACCTGGTGGTCAACGCGCCGTTTTCGCCCGTGATGTTCGAGTTGACCGACCCCGCGGTCAACAAGGGGGCTGCGGTCGCGTGGCTCGCGAACCACTTCGGCTACACGGAGGACGAGGTCGCGGTGTACGGCGACGGCGGCAACGACATCGCCATGCTCTCGCGCTTCGAGCACGCATACGCGACCGCCAACGGCAGCGATGCCGCCAAGCGCGCTGCGGGCAACGTGATCGGTCGCTGTGCCTTCCACGCGGTGCCGCGCCACATGGTCGACACGGTGCGGGCGCAACAGCTCCGCGGCGGCTACACGCGTATCGAATAGGCCCGGTGCCTTCTCCCGCCATGGGGGACGGGTACATGCGGCGGGGCGTGCCGGCCATCGCCTCCATTTTGCTATACTTGACGTTGACATACTTGTACGAACAAGATGGAGGCAGCATGATCCGCACAGACCGCGAGATCACCGTCCGCGCCGAGCAGCTCGCCATCATCGACGCCTGCGACGTGTGCCGTGTGGCGCTCAACGGGGATGACGGCTATCCGTACATCGTTCCGCTCAATTTCGGCGTCGATGTCGAGGACGGTCAGGTATACCTGTATTTCCATAGTGCGAACCGAGGCCATAAGCTCGACCTTATGGCTCGCGATGCGCGTGCGACGTTCGAGATGGATTGCGACCACAATTTCATCTTCTATGACAAGCGCATGAGCTGCACCATGGGGTACCGCAGCGTCATCGGACGGGGCACCGTGGAGATCCTGCCCGACGAGCGCAAGGTCGACGGCCTCAAGATCCTCATGCGCCATTACCATGCGGAGGATTTCCCGTGGAGCACGAAGCTCGTGCCGGCTACGACCGTGTGGCGCCTCAAGGTCGAGTCCATGGTGGGCAAGTTCCGCGACAACGTGCATCCGGGCGAGAGTCGCTGGACGCCGCCGGCGGGTTGTAACGGTTTCGGCAGGCCCGCGTTCCCATAGCGTACCGTCGATTCAGACGATTGCCCGTCACCGCTGCTGTGAGCGGAATGCTTTAATCAGCGTTTCTAGCAGTTGCCGGTGTAGACGTGCTCGAGGTGCCGGCGCGCCACGTCGGCGAGACGGTAGACCGCATCCACGGGCGTCGGCCCACGATCGGTGAGGTGCCAGCGCGGGAAGAAGCGCGTGACATGGTAGGTGACGGTGTTACGCCCGCGTCCCTCATCAAGCGATGCGAGCCAGCGGGCCATCGCATCGATCTCCTCCTCGGTGTCGTTCATGCCGGGAACGACGAGCGTCGTGACCTCGAGATGGCAGGCGGGATCGGCCGCAAGGCGCGCGATGGCTCCCTTTACGCGGGAGAGCGCGTGCGCGGGTGCGCCGCAGGCGTCGTAGAACCCGTCGGTAAACCCCTTGAGATCGATATTCGCCGCGTCGATGAGCCCCGCGAGCCCGTCGAGCACGCTCGGCTCGACGCATCCGTTCGACACCAAGACGTTCACAAGCCCCGCCTCGTGCGCCAGCTGCGCGCAATCGCGCACGTACTCCCATCCCACGAGCGGCTCGTTGTAGGTGTAGGCGATTCCGATCACGCGGCCATCGCGGTCGCGTGCGTCGCGGGTGATGGCGACGAGCTCGTCGGGAGCGATTTCGCGCCAGGGGACGCCCACATCGTCAGCTTGCGAGATCTCCGCGTTTTGGCAAAACGGGCATCGCAGGTTGCAGCCAAAGCTTCCGGCCGAGACCACGAAGGTGCCGGGTCTGTAGCGCGCAAGCGGCTTCTTCTCGATGGGGTCGAGCGCCAGCGAGGTGACGCGCCCGTAGTTTGCGGGCACCACCGCGCCGCCGACGTTGCGTCGGGCCCGGCACGCTCCAAGGCGTCCCGGCGCCAGGCGGCAGCGGTGCGGGCAGGTGCCGCAGGTTGCGTACGCAGCTGCTTCCATGGTCCCCTCCTTCGACGGGCGCCTCGAGGCGCGCCCGCGTCTCCCTATACGTGGCGCGTGACGGTGAACCGCTCGAGCGTGATGCTCGGGTCGTCCGGGTCGATGCCGCCCTTGCGCGCGGCGATGCCGATCTGCTCCGCGACCGTGTCGATGCCGTCGAGGTCCGGCAGCAGCAGCCCGCGCCGCCCTTGGCTCGCGCTCACGATGACGCCGTAGCGGGCGGGGTCGAGCTCGTCGGGCCCTGAGATCGCCTCGGGTTCCGACAGCGCGTCGACATCGTAGACCAGTTCCGCGAGCTCGTCTTCTTCCACGGGGGAGAAGCGCGGGTCGCGGCATCCGGCCGAGATCGCGTTCGCGCAGATCTCCTCGGCAAGGCTGTCGCGCACGGGCAGGATGGTCCCGATGCAGCCGCGCAGCTGTCCGTTCATCTTGAGCGAGACGAAGGCGCCGGCGCGCGTCGAGAACAGCTCGTCGGGAAGCGCCCCGGCGAGATCTGCCGGCAGGTCCCGGCTGGGATCGATACGCCGCCCGTCGCGGACGTAGGATTCGAGCGAGAAGCGCGCGAGCTGCACCCACGGGCTCTCGGCGCGGCGGCGCCTGTCCATGTCCGCCGCATGCCACGCCTCGTACCGGTCGCCGATGGCGCGCGAGGCATCCGAGCCGTGCGCCCCGGTGGGAGTGAACGCGGCGATGCCGTATCCCACGCCGAAGGGCCCCTCATAGGAAAGCAGCTCGGATCGGATGGGCGTGCGGTCGAGCGCGCCCGCCATGATCTGGAACGAGCGCAGCCCGCATTCGGCGGCGCGCTCGCACATGCCGCGGTCCACGGTCATCAGCGCCAGGAAGTCGCCCTCCTCGAAGGCATGGCAGACGAGCTCGTCGAAGGCGGGGCCGTCGGGGGCGTATCCGTAGGGTCCGTCCTCGGCAAGCTTGTGCGACAGGTCGCCCGACGCGACGTAGACGCAGCGCCGCCCCAGCGTATCGGCCGTGTGTTGGACGAGCTGGCCCAAGCGGTAGTGGTCGAGCGGGGAGAGCCCGGACAGCCCGATGCGGACCAGCCGGTACGTCGGCAGGTCGTCGCCCGCATCGCGACGGCGCGCGTACTCCTCCTGGATGAAGTGGAGCGGCACGAGCACGCCCCAGTCGAGCTCGGGGTCCCGCTCGCCGGCGGTGCCGGCGGCAAGGCCGCAGGCGTCTGCCGCCTCGCACAGCGCGTCGACGAGCTCCCGGTCGTAGGCGACCCGGCTCCCGTCGGCGCGATCCCCGAACTGGGCGAACGTTCCGGCTGCACCGCTGCCGCCCGAGATGTGCAGGTAATCGAGGTACGACGTCGAATGCGGGCTCGAGAGCACGATGGTGTCGGGCGCGATCTCGGCGACGCGCCGCGCCACCTCGCGATAGGCGTCGACGGTGGCTTGGATGCCCGTCTCGCGCCCATGCCCGACCCCGGGAACGATCAGCGGTGGATGCGGAACGGCGAATGCGGCGCATATCGACATAAGACCATCTCCTCGCTAGGTGACTACCTTCTAGTGTGCCCATTTTTGTGAGGGCATCTTTTGATGCCGCGATTTCACTGGTCGCATGTGAGGAGCCGCAGATCAAGGAAAACGCTGATCCGACCGGCACAAATCGGGGACGCGGTCGGGCAATCGAGTGTACGGTATGGGAACGCCAGTCGATCGACGGTGCGGTATGGGAACGTTTTTCACCCAAAAACGTTCCCATACCGTACCGTCGATGGGGCGGTGTTACCTATACGTACCGTCGATTCGAGCGTTGCCCGGAGCGCGCGGTAGATGGGGCATGCCCCGGTAGCGGCTGGTGCAAACTTAGTCGATTGGTGTTTTCCTTAACCGTGCCTTGACACTTGTGCAGAGACCGTGCGGCGCGGCGAGGCAGGTATATTTGTGCACACGCTGTGCAATAATGCACACGGAGTGAAATTGCAACCGAAAGGACTGCATGCCACAAACCGATTTCAAGTGCGACCGCCGGTCGCTGCGCTCGCAGCACGCGCTGCTCGGCGCGCTCGTCCGGCAGCTCAGCGCGGGCGAGGACCTGTCGCGCATCACGGTGGCGTCGCTCACCGAGTGCGCGGGCCTGACGCGGCGCACGTTCTACTCCCATTACAAGGACATTCCCGATTTCGTCGAGCAGGTGGAGTCCGTCCTGCTCGAAGACATCGGAGGGCTCGTGGCGCGCATCGGCGCCTCGACGCTGCCGGAGCTCTATCGCACCATCGACGAGCTGGCTCCCGCCCCCGGCTCCGTCGAGCTGCTCGACTACCTGCGCGAGCACTGCGAGCTCATCGGATCGCTTCTTGGTCCCGGCGGAGACCCGGCGTTCATCAAGAAGCTCATCGACCTGGCGCGCGCGGCGGTCGCCGACCGCATGCAGACCGGCATCTTCCCCGGTGCGCTGGGCGCCTTCTTCGACTACTACCTCAGCTATGTCGTCACCGCCGAGGTCGGCGTGATCCAGCGCTGGTTCGAGACCGGCCTCAAGGAGAGCCCCGAGACCATGGCGCGCATCATGACGGTCATCGCCTTCGTGCGCCCCGGCGACCTGTACGGCATGCCCATCGACATCAACGTGCCGGAATACGGCATGAAGCTTCTCAACCTGCAACTCGAGAACGAGGGGAACTAAATGAGCGACGAGATCAAGATCGGTGTTGTCCCCGAGGGCAGCATCTGGAATCCCGAGGCCGCCTACGGCACGCTCCACCTGGGCATCGATGTGGGCTCCACCACGGTCAAGCTCGCGGTCCTGAACGACGACAACCAGATCGTCTACGCCAAGTACCAGCGCCACCACACCGACGTGCGTGCCTGCGCGCGCGACCTGTTCGTGGGCGCGGCCGGCCTGCTCGAGCGCACGCCTATGACCTGCGCCATCACCGGCTCGGGCGGTCTTCTGCTCAGCCAGTGGCTCGGCCTGGAGTTCGTACAGGAGGTCATCGCGAGCAAGCGCGCCGTGGAGACCCTGATCCCCGCGACCGATGTCGCCATCGAGCTCGGTGGCGAGGACGCCAAGATCATCTACTTCGACCAGGGCATCGAGCAGCGCATGAACGGCACCTGCGCCGGCGGCACGGGCGCGTTCATCGACCAGATGGCCACGCTGCTGCACACCGACGCGTCCGGCCTGAACGAGCTCGCCCGCGAGGCGACGACCATCTACCCGATTGCCTCCCGCTGCGGCGTGTTCGCCAAGACCGATGTCCAGCCCCTGCTGAACGAGGGCGCGGCGCCCGCAGACGTCGCCGCCTCCATCTTCCAGGCCGTCGTCACGCAGACCATCTCGGGCCTCGCGTGCGGCCGCCCCATCCGCGGCAACGTCGCGTTCCTCGGCGGCCCGCTGCAGTACCTCTCCGAGCTGCGTAAGCGGTTCTACATCACGCTCGAGCTCGATGAGGAGCACCGCATCGTGCCCGAGAACGCGCACCTGTTCGTGGCGAGCGGCGCCGCCATGGCGCACGAGTCCAACAAGCTCGCAACGTTCCCCGAGCTCATCGAGGCCATCGACGCGCTCGGCGACACGCAGGGCTCCGAGGTCGCGCGCCTCGACGCGCTGTTCGCCGACGAGGAGGCGTACCGCGCGTTCAGGGAGCGCCACGACCGCGAGGTCGTGCCCAAGGGCGACCTAGCGACCTATACGGGCGCCCGCGTGTTCATCGGCATCGACGCCGGCTCCACCACGATGAAGGCCGCCATGGTGGGCGAGGACGGCCAGCTGCTGCACACGTGGTACGGCAACAACAACGGCGACATCCTCGGCACGGCCAAGACCATCATGGCCGACTTCTACGCGCATATCCCGGCCGGCTGCACCATCGGGCACGTGACCACGACCGGCTACGGCGAGGCGCTGCTCATCGAGGCGCTCAAGGCCGACTCCGGTGAGATCGAGACCGTGGCCCACCTGCGCGGCGCCCGCGCGTTCCTCCCCGGCGTCCAGTTCATCCTGGACATCGGCGGCCAGGACATGAAGTGCCTGCGCGTGCGCGACGGCGTCATCGAGCACATCATGCTGAACGAGGCCTGCTCGTCGGGTTGCGGCAGCTTCATCGAGAGCTTTGCGGTGTCCATGAACATGGACGTCGTGCAGTTCGCGAAGGAGGCCATCGGCGCCAAGAACCCGGTCGACCTGGGCAGCCGCTGCACCGTCTTCATGAACTCCCGCGTCAAGCAGGCGCAGAAGGAGGGCGCCACGGTGGGCGACATCGCCGCGGGCCTGTCCTACTCCGTCATCAAAAACGCCCTGTTCAAGGTCATCAAGCTGCGCGACCCGTCCGAGATCGGCGACCAGGTCATCGTCCAGGGCGGCACCTTCATGTCCGACGCGACCCTGCGCGCCTTCGAGTTGCTCACCGGCCTTGACGCCGTGCGCCCCGACATCGCCGGCTGCATGGGGGCCTACGGCGCCGCTCTGCTCGCGCGCGACCGCGCCGGCGCCACCGGCGTCTCGACCATCCTGACCGCCGGCGAGATCGCCGACCTCACCGTTACGCAGAAGCACGCGCGCTGCGGCCGCTGCTCCAACAACTGCCAGCTCACCATCAACGACTTCGGCGGCGGCCGCCGCTTCATCACGGGCAACCGCTGCGAGAAGGGCGCGGGGCACAAGAAGAGCAAGACCGAGGCCCCGAACCTGTTCAAGAAGAAAAACGAGCTGCTGTTCGACCGTGAGTGCCTGGACGCCGACGAGGCCCCGCGCGGCACGGTGGGCATCCCGCGCGCGCTCAACATGTACGAGGACTACCCGTTCTGGCATGCGTTCTTCACCAAGCTCGGCTTCTCGGTCGTGCTGTCGGACGACTCCACCAAGAAGACCTACGAGGCGGGCATCGAGTCCATGCCGTCGGAGTCCGTGTGCTATCCGGCCAAGCTCTCCCACGGTCACATCATGAACCTCATCGACAAGGATCCGGACTTCATCTGGATGCCTTGCATCCGCAAGGAGCGCAAGGAGGACGAGGCCGCGGGCAACTGCTACAACTGCCCGATTGTCATGAGCTATCCCACGGCGCTCGGCTTGAACATCGACGAGCTCGCCGAGAAGAACATCGAGTTCATGTATCCGTTCGTGCCGTATAACGACCGCGTGGCGCTCAAGCGCCGCCTGTACGAGGTGCTCGCCGAGCAGCGCGTGTCCGATGCCGAGGCCGGCCGCGGCCGCGTGCGCGGGCCCAAGCTGACGCGCCGCGAGGTCGACGACGCCGTCAACTACGCCTACGAGGTGGACGCCGCCTTCCATGAGCAGATCCAGACGATGGGCGAGGAGGCCATCCACTGGATCGAGGAGCACGGCGGCCACGGCATCGTACTGGCCGGTCGCCCCTACCACAACGATCCCGAGATCAACCATGCGTTGCCCGAGCTCATCGCGAGCTTCGGTTTCGCCGTGCTCACGGAGGACTCCGTGGCGCACCTCGTCAAGCCCGACCGTCCCATCCGCGTCGTGGACCAGTGGATGTACCACAGCCGCCTGTATCGCGCGGCCAAGCTCGTGACGCTGCGCAACGACCTCGATCTCATCCAGCTGAACTCCTTCGGCTGCGGCCTGGACGCGCTGACCACCGACCAGGTGCAGGAGATCCTCGAGGGCTCCGGCAAGATCTACACCGTGCTCAAGATCGACGAGGTGTCGAACCTCGGCGCGGCGCGCATCCGCATCCGCTCGCTCATGGCCGCCTTGAAGGACCAGGAGGCCGAGCGCGCGGCCGAGGCCGCTGCCGCCGGCGAGGCCTACGAGCAGGGCGATGCCGCGCCGGTCGCCCCGAGCGACGAGGCACCGGTGTTCGCCACGCACAAGTACGCCCTGTCCGCGCAGCGCCGCGCCGCCTCCGCTGCGTTCCCCAAGGTCAAGTTCACCGAGCAGATGCGCCGTGACGGCTACACGATCCTGTGCCCGCAGATGGCGCCGATCCACTTCGACCTGGTGAAGGAGGTCTTCCGCAAGAACGGATACAACCTGGAGCTTCTGCCCTCCACCGACCGCGGCGCAGTCGAGGCGGGCCTGAAGTACGTGAACAACGACATCTGCTACCCGTCGATTCTCGTCACGGGCCAGATCATGGAGGCCATCGAGTCCGGCCGCTACGACCTGTCCCGCACCGCCGTCATCATCTCGCAGACCGGCGGCGGCTGCCGCGCGACGAACTACATCGCGCTCATCCGCAAGGCGCTGAAGGACTCCGGCCACCCCGAGATCCCGGTCATCTCCATCTCCGCCGTGAAGCTCGACGAGGACAACCCCGGCTTCAAGGTGACGCCGCAGATCCTGAAGGCCGCCGTCTACGCGGTGCTCTACGGCGACGTCATGATGCAGATGCTCTACCGCTGCCGCCCCTACGAGGTCGAGCCGGGCGCGGCCAACGCGCTGTACGAGAAGTACATGGCCAAGGCGCGCGAGATGGCGCCGACCTTCACGCGCCACAGCTACACCAAGCTCGTGCGCGAGAGCGTGCGGGCGTTCGACACCATGCCGCTCAAGGGCGAGGGGACCAAGCCGCGCGTGGGCGTGGTGGGCGAGATCCTCGTGAAGTTCCATCCCACGGCCAACAACCATGTGGTCGATGTCATCGAGCACGAGGGCTGCGAGGCCGTGGTCCCGGGCCTGCTCGATTTCTTCCTGTTCGCGATGAGCGGCGCCGAGAACGATAAGGGCGAGCTCGGCAGCTCCGGTACGCAGCGCACGGCCATGGCCGCCCTCATCAAGCTGATCGACTGGATGCGCGGACCCGCCGACGAGATCCTCGAGAAGTCGAAGCGCTTCGAGCGCCCCGAGCCCATCAGCGCGCTTGCCGCCAAGGCGAGCCAGGTGCTCTCCCTGTGCAACACGATGGGCGAGGGCTGGCTGCTCACGGCGGAGATGCTCGACCTGATCGATCACGGCGCGCCGAACATCATCTGCACCCAGCCGTTCGCCTGCCTGCCGAACCACGTCGTGGGCAAGTCGGTCATCAAGGAGCTGCGCCGCCGCCATCCCGAGAGCAACATCGTCGCCGTGGACTACGATCCGGGCGCTTCCGAGGTCAACCAGCTCAACCGCATCAAGCTCATGATCTCGGTCGCCAAGGAGAACATGCGCGCCGGCAAGGGCTTCACGCTCGAGCACATCAAGCCGCTGGAGATGGACGCCGTCGACTCCAAGTTCCGCCCGCACCACGCCGAGGACGACGACACGCGCAACCCGCTCGACGATCGCGGCGACTCCTGCCGCGCGTGCGGTGCGGTATCCGAGGATGCCGTGGCCGCCGTGGCCGACCGCCTGGGCAAGGGCGTCGGTAAGTAACGGTTTTTCTGATACGACAGCTTGCATGAGGGCCGTCCCGCAACCGGGACGGCCCACTTTTTTGGAGGCTTCGGTAGTTTGTGTGACAAGGGGCTAGCCTAGGCAGCAACGCTCTTCGCTCCCTTCACGCCCTTCTTCCTCGCCTTCACCGGGCGACCCGGGAGCTGGGGCTGGCAGTCGCCGCACCTGAGCATGAGCAGGGCCACGAGGTTGTCGGTGTTGCGGAAGCCGTAGCCCATCCTCACCGTCACCTTGATCTTGTTGTTGATGGCCTCTACGCGCCCGTTGCTGATGCCGAGCTCGACTGCGGCGATGATGTCGTCGCGCCGGCGGCGCACCTTCTTCTCCACGGCGACGACCTTGGCGATCTTGCAGTAGGCGGCCCTGTGCATCCAGTCGTCGAGCAGCTCGGCGGCCTCGGAGCCGTCGGCTGCCCGGAAGACGGCCCGCAGGTCCTCCTTGAGCTCCCAGGCCCTGACCAGCCGCGAGCCGGCCCTCTTCTTGAGCGCCTCGAGCCTCGCCCTCTGGCCGTCGGTGAGGTCCTCGGGGTTCTTCACGAGCGCGTAGCGGCTGCCCTTGATGGAGGCCGCCTCCTCCTCGAGCGCCCTGACCTCCTCGGGCGGCAGCTCGCCTTTGGCAGGCCTGCCGCGCTTGCCCTCGGGCCTGGGCCTGGCGGCCCTGGCGGCGGCCCTGGCGGCGTTCCACTCCTCGCAGCGCACGGCGTCGAGCGCGTCGTTCATCCACTGGACCACGTGGAAGGGGTCCATGACCCACCTCGCGTTGGGGCAGCGGCGCTTGACCAGCTGCCTTATCCACCTCGCGCCGTCGGCGGTCACCACCTCTATGGCGCGCCTCTGCTCGCGCGTGAGCTCGTCGAGGAACAGGTTGAGCACGTCCTTGCCGGTGCCCTCGTGCGCCCAGATGAGGCAGCCGCGGTCGTGGTCGACGACCACCGTGACGTACTTGTGGCCCTTCTTGTACGACGTCTCGTCGATGCCGATGCGGCGCACGCCGTCGAACCTCGAGGCGCCGCGCGCGGCCTCCAGCTCGGCGTAGACGCGCCTGCACACGCCGCCCACGCTGTGCCACTCGACGCGGGCGAGCTCGGAGACCGCCGAGGCGGTGCAGCGGACCGCCAGCCACGCCACCCAGTCCTCGAAGTCGCGCGTGAAGCGCGCCCCGTGCCGCGCCCAGGGGACGGCCTCGGTGCGCACGCCGTGCTCCGGGCAGCGCACCCTGCAGGGCGCGTACTCCAGGTAGCAGGCCGAGCGCGCCAGGTCCATCGCCCTCCACAGCCTGGGGGCCCCGCGGTTCGCCATGTCGTAGAAGTCGCAGGCCCTGCCGCATACGGGGCAGCGGCGCTGCTCGCGCTTGTAGGGCCGGACGCTCACGACGATGCGCTCGGCCTCGATGCGCGCGCCCAGGACGACCGTGCGGGCCAGACCGAGGGCGAGAAGTAGTAGACTCTTCATGCGTCACACCTCTTCGGTTGTCTGAATTTGGCTTAGCAATCATAGGCGGATGACGCGGAAACGGCCCCTCCCGGGGCCGTTTCAGTTCCAGATCGTTGTTTTCGCCCGCTGAGCTGGGCCTATGCCGGAATCTCTCCCACAGAAACCACCGAAGAGCCCTTTTTTGCAGCACCACCCGAGCAGGGGGTCATTCAAATCGGGGACGTACCTGAAATTTGCACTTTTGCAAATCGGGGACACACCTTCGGCGTGCGCCCGAGCTGTCTTCCCGTGATCGTGCGCAGCGTTGGGGCCTACCGCGCTCGCCCGTCCTCGCGCCGCCTCGCGCGCTCCTGCACCTCGTAGACGGCAAGCTCCCAGCGCTTGCGCTCGCCTTTGGCGACGGTGTCCAAGATGGCGCCCGTGCTGAGTGACAGGGCGGCGCAGAACATGAGCGCGGCGGCGAGTATGGCCGAGGGCACGCGGCTCACATAGGCCGTCGCAAGGTATTCGAGGATGACCGGCACGCCCGCCACCAGGCCGCATGCGGCAAAGAGCAGGGCCGCGAGCGTGAAGAACTTCAGCGGCCGGTAATCCTTGAAGAGCGATCCGATGGCCACGAGCACGCGTATGCCGTCCGAGACCGTCGAGAGCTTCGAGAAGCTGCCGGCCGGACGGTCGCGATAGGCGATGGGGATCTCGAGGATGCGCCAGTGCTTGTCGACGGCCTGGATCGACATCTCGCATTCGATCTGGAACCCGACCGAGAGCACGGGCATCGTCTTGACGAACAGACGGGAAAACGCGCGGTACCCGGTCATGACGTCGTGGAAGCTGTATCCGTAGATCCAGTGGATGAGCCAGCGCACGAGGTTGTTGCCGAAGGCGTGGAAGGCACGCGTGTTCTCGTGCTCGTAGGTGCCGTTCGTCAGGCGGTCTCCCACCGCCATGTCCGCCTCGCCGCTGAGTATCGGTTCGATCAGGGAGCGGGCGGCCTCGGCGGGATAGGTGTCGTCGCCGTCGACGAGCACGTAGCAGTCGGCCTCGATATCGCGAAACATCTGCCGGACGGTCACGCCCTTGCCCTGGCGCGGCTCGAAGCGGACGATGGCACCGTGCTCCCGCGCGATCTCGGAAGTGCGGTCGGACGAATTGTTGTCATAGACGTAGATGTCGGCCTCGGGCAGGGCGCGCCTGAAATCATCGACGACGGTGCCGATCGTCAGCTCCTCGTTGTAGCAGGGGATCAGCACGGCGATGCGCGGGGCGACCGCGCCGGCCTCAGGCGGCTGCGGCGCATCGGATGGACGGTCAAGACGGTTCATTGCGGGTCACCTCTCTTATGAAGCATCGGCCGATTCACGCCGCGTCCGGCGCGGTGGCGCCGGAAACCTGCGGGACCTGCGCGCGCGGGCGATCGGTCGGCGCCATCCCCGGCGCGCACGCGCCGCTCACGGCATGCGCGAACGCGAAGGGCGCGAGGACGGCGAGCGGGTAGGCGTAGCGGAAGTACGTGGCGGCGTTGCAGGGACCGATGAGGGTGATAAGGAGGACCGCCCACATGGGGGCGAGCACCACGGCCATCCGGCCCTGTCGCGTGCGCGCGGCGTAGGCGGTCAGCGCGATCAGGCCCCAGCAGTACAGGGCCGCCTGCATGGTCAGCGTGGTGAGCGGCAGCTTTTGGAACGCGGCGCGCCAAAGCGTGCACAGGCCGTCCAACGCGCGCACGACCGGATGGTCCGGCGCGGAGAACGAGAAATAGGGCGTGAGCATCTCCCAGTCCATGACCTCGCGGCTGAAATCCGAGGTGTACGACCAGCTGGAGGCATGGCCCGCATAGAAGTACGCATAGTAGTTGGCGGCGGTCGCCTCGAGATAGCAGACGGGGTCGCGCGCAAACTCGCTTGCCCAGACGCGGAAATAGGCCGCAAGGTCCTCGGCGGTCGCGTCCTCGTTGAAGGTGTTCTTCACGGCATCCGACTTGTTCGGGTTGTACACCTCGCCGATGGCATCGATGTCGAGCACGGCCCCGATGGCGTCACGTTCCTCCTGGCTCAGCTCCCCTTCGTGCTCCCGCACGTAGCGCGCCGTCTGCTGGAAGGGGATGGACAGGACCTCGCGACGGCTTCCGGGCGTGATGCCGAGGGCGGGGTAGACGATGCCGGTGAGCGCGACGTTGACGGCGACGACCGCGCCGAGCGTCCCGAGCGCGACGCGAAGCCCACGACGCGCGCCGGTGCGGGGTTCGCCGCGCTGGCGGCCGCGCAGGCAGACGATCGCCACGGGGATGATTCCCGCGGCGGCGATGACGAGCGCTCCGTTGCGCGTGAGGGTGATGCCGAGGGCGCTTGCGGCGAGCAGGGCGATGTCGCAGCCTCCAAACGGCACGCCCTCGGTGCGCTGGGCGCGAACGAGCAGGGCGAGCTGCGTGACGAACAGGAGCAACGCCGCCGCGAACAGGACGTCTTTGGTGATGAGGACGGCGTAGTTCGAAAAGACCGGCACGACGAGCACGAAGGCGAAGGCCGCCATGCGCGCCGCCCGCGGGCAGCCGATTCGCGCGAGCGCGGCATGGGCGTGGGCATACGAGCAGATGACGGCGGTGAACTGCAGGCAGGTGAACAGGAACGCGCCGGCGTTCTCACTGCCCCAAAGCGCCATACCGAGCTGGACGCACGAGCCGATGAGCGCCGTGGTGAGCGGCGGGTGGTGCTGCGTGAGGATGGTCGTGCCCGGGTCGATCAGGTTGAGGTAGGAGCTCGCGTTGTTGGGGTGGCCGAACCACTGGAGGATCTGCGTTCCCGTGTCCCACATGAAAAGGCCCGGGGCGTAGCCGATCAGGCATGGCAGCCAGGCGAGGGCGAGCAGGGCGGCGGGAAGCGCGAAAGGGTGGCGGTCGAAGACGAACGCGGCGGCGCGGCCGGCGCGGGATGCGGAGCTGGGCCTCGTGCCGCACCCGGTCGGTTCGGCATCGGCTGCCGCTCGGGCGCGGTCGAGCAGCCGGAAGAGGTAGACGATGCCGATGCGGGCGAGCAGCAGCCATCCGATGAAGCTGAGCGCGGCCTTGATTCCCTCGGAAATGCCGCCGCAGACGAGCTCGGCGGAGCCGGCGACATCGAAACTGCGCCCGAACACCATGGCGAGCGCGAACAGGGCGGGCACGACCCAGGTGGACGCGCCCCGCATGCGGGGACGGTCCGCGTTGCGATCGAGGTAGACGGTCGCCGCCGGCCGGGCGAGCAGCAGGCCGAACGCCACGACAAGCAGGCTGTCCTCGCGTCCGGGGAACGAGCAGAGCACCTCGAGCGCGATATAGACGGCGCCCGTGGCATGGGGCCACAGCGCCTCGACCGCCTTGGTGGGCACCGGGGCGAGATCGACGGAGACCAACAGGGCGCAGAGCAGACCGAGCAGGCATGCGCATAGGGTGCGCCTGGTGTCGCGCTTGCTCGCAAGCTGACGTTCCATACCTCTCCTCAGCAAAATCGGTCCTCCGTAAGTCTCGGAAAGTCTAGCAGGGGGAGGTACGCGCAATCTCAGGGCAATAAACCATGACAAGAACGTAAGGGCTTCTTAAGGCCGGGTTTATTCAAATAAACGGGTGCCGCGTCGGCACCTTCCCCAGGGCCCCGCGCGAGGAGGGATAGCATCCCGGCACGTCCAAGCGAGGGGGTCAATGACACAAACTGGGCAGTTTGGCACGCTAAAGGGGCCTAATAAAGGCCTTTAGCGTGCCAAACTGCCCAGTTTGTGTCATCGGGCTCTGTCGGAATTCTGTCAGATGGTTCGATGATCGGCCACTTTATATGCAATATATACAATATGTTTCACTGATATCTATAAATGCAGTACATAATTCATTGACGATGGAGCCGATGAACGGGGTGGCATATGAAGCGAGATACAGAAGCTGGCCGACGTGTAGATGAAATGATGCTGAAGACGAGTGACGACGCCATGCTTGTCCGCCCGACGACGCGAGCGGAAAAGGCTGCTTTGCGACGCCGCGTGCAGACAGGTGAGCTGGTGGAACCGTTCCCGTGCATGTTTGAACGCGCGGACGCATGGGAGCAGCTTCTGCCCGATCAACGCATGCGCCGAATACTGTCGACGCTCGGCGCATCTCGCCCGGATATCGTCTTTTGCTCCTATAGCGCAGCGGTGATGCATCGCCTGCCGGTCTCATACCGATTGCTTTCGCGCGTGCATGCGGCTGCTGGTACCAAAGAAGCCTCCCATAACTCGCACCATATCGTGCGCCATCGCATGGCGCGCGTACCCTCCATGGAGGTCGACGGCGTACGGGTGACGCCGCTGGTCGATACCGTAAACTACCTGCCCAAGCCGTTCCACATGTCCGAGTTCCTGGCGCGCGTGCGGGCCCTGTCGCGCCGAAGCCCCACCATGCTCCCGCGCGTGCTGTCGTTCGGCGACCTCGAGCTCGACCGTTCGACCTTCGAGTTGAGGTGCGGCGACCTGTCGGTGCGCCTCGCAAACAAGGAGTACCAGATCATGGAGCTGCTCATGCGGCAAAACGGCGCCTTCATCACGGCGGAGCGCCTGCTCACCATCGTGTGGGGCTATGACGAGTACGTCAGCCCGAACGTCATCTGGACGTACGTGTCCTACCTGCGCCGCAAGATCAAATCCGTGTAGTCGAGCTGCCGCATCGAGGCGAGCCGGGGGCGCGGCTACATCCTGCTCGAGGGCGAAGCGGAGGATTGATGGACGCGCTCCGTCGCATAGCGGGGGCACGGCGCCGCCGCGATCAGCTGCAGCGCCTGCGCCTGCGGCTGATCGCCGGCGCCATGGCGTCGATCGCCGGCGCGCTGCTCGCCATCTTCGCCGTGGTCAACGTATGGAACTACCTGCTGTTCACGCAAGAGGTCGATTACGTGGGCGACATGATCCACGACCACGGCGGCGAGATCCCCGACCGACCTCCCACGAACTCGGAGCCGCAGATCACGCTGGAGACGCCGTTCGAGACGCGCTACTTCGTGGTCGCGTTCGACGCCGACCGCGCGACGCTGTCCATCGACACCGATCACATCGCCGCCATCGACCGCGATGCCGCCGGCGATTCCGCCGCGGAGATCTTGGCCGAGGGGCGCGAGCAGGGCTATTGGGGTCAGTACCGCTACCACGTCTACCTCAACGAGGATGGAGGCGGGTCGCTCGTCGTCGACTGCTTCAGGCAGTTCCAGGCCGCCGACACGCTGTTGACGATATCGGCGAGCGTCATGGCGGCCTGCATCGCGGTGACGCTCATCGTCATCGTGCCGCTCTCGAAGCGGTTCATGCGGCCGTATATCCGCAACCTGGAGCGGCAGAGGCGCTTCGTGACCGACGCGTCCCACGAGCTCAAGACGCCCGTGGCCATCATCACGGCAAACGTGGAGCTGATGGAGGAGCTCGACGGCGAGACGCAGTGGACGAGAAGCACCAAGAAGCAGGCGGGGCGCATGACGGAGCTCATCGGCGACCTGATGGAGCTCGCGCGCCGACGAGCCCGACTCGCGCGACTCGTTTTCGGACGTCGACGTGAGCCGCATCGTCGAGCGCGGGGTCGAGGACTTCCTGCCGCTTGCCGAGGCGTCCGAGAAGCATCTGGTCACCTCGATCGACGAGGGCGCGGTCGTCAAGGGCGACGAGGCGTCGCTGACGCGGCTCGTGTCTGTTTTGCTGGACAACGCGATCAAGTACAGCGACGAGCACGGCGATGTGGAGGTGACGCTCTCCGTGACGCGCGGGTCGGTGCAGCTTGTCGTGAGCAACCCGGCGTCGAGCCTCACCGCAGGGGAGACCAGCCAGCTGTTCGAGCGCTTCTACCGTCCCGATGCCGCGCGCGAGCGCTCCGCCGGCGGATACGGCATCGGTCTGTCCATTGCCCGCTCGATCGTCGAGCGCCACGGGGGAGAGATCCGCGCGCGCAAGCTCGGTGACATCCTGGAGATCAGCGCTTCGCTGCCGGGCGTCTAGCTGGGGAGCTTCGGGTAACGGCCTGCTATATCCATGCCCCTTCTCACTTCGAATCTGTTGGCACCGCCATGAATGTGTCTGCGCGACAAGGTATGATTGGCAAAGCGAATAGACCGAAGGAGGGCTTGTGATTACCGGAGAGCTTCGCAACAAGATTGACAGTCTGTGGGAAACATTCTGGACGGGTGGGATCACCAATCCGTTGTCGGTCATCGAGCAAATCACCTATCTTATGTTTGTGCGCGATCTTGACGAGGTCGATAACCGGCGCGGCAAGGAATCTCTGGTCCTCGGGCTGAGTTATTCCAGCATATTTGCCGGTGGCAACGAGCAATGCAAATGGTCGGTGTTTCGCGATATGGCGGCACCGCAGATGTATGAGGTCGTGCAGAACCGCGTTTTCCCTTTTATCAAAGGGCTGCATGCCGATAAAGACAGCGCATATTCCAGGTACATGGGCGATGCGTTGTTTTTGATTCCGACGCCCCAGATGCTCTCGAAGGTCGTGGAGCAGATGGATCGCATCGACTGGAAGGATAAGGACATCCGTGGGGATGTTTACGAGTATCTTCTAAGTAAACTTTCAACATCGGGCACGAATGGGCAGTTTCGCACGCCGCGTCATATCATTCGCATGATGGTCGAGCTGCTGGATCCGAAGCCTCAGGACACCGTGTGCGATCCTGCGTGCGGAACGTCCGGATTTTTGGTTGGGGCGGCTGAGTATGTCGCCGGGCGCTATTTTGACGAGACGTTTCGAAACGCGGAAAACAGGCGGCACTACAACAGCGAGATGTTTACGGGCTATGACATGGATCGGACCATGTTGCGAATCGGTGCCATGAACATGTTGTCCCATGGTATTGAGAACCCTCGTATCGAGTATAAAGACAGCCTGAGCGAGCAGAATACGGATACCAACAAGTACTCGGTGATTTTGGCAAATCCTCCGTTCAAGGGCAGTCTCGATGCCGATATCGTTTCGCCAGATCTTACCAAGCTGGTCAAAACGAAGAAGACCGAGCTTTTGTTCTTGGCGCTTTTCCTGCGCTCGCTTCGTTTGGGGGGTAGATGCGCCTGCATCGTTCCCGATGGTGTGCTGTTCGGCTCCTCCAAGGCGCACAAGGCGATTCGAAAGGCGATTATAGAAGACAACTGCCTCCAGGCGGTCATCAGCATGCCAAGCGGGGTGTTCAAGCCCTACGCGGGGGTGTCCACAGCGATTCTAGTGTTCACCAAAACGGGTAATGACGGAACCGGGGACGTCTGGTTTTACGATATGCAAGCAGACGGGTTCAGCTTGGATGACAAGCGGCAAGAGGTTTCCGAAAACGATATTCCCGACATCGTCAAGCGGTACGCGGATTGGCGCGAAAACGGTTCCGAGAGCGGGGAAGCGTCGCGCGCTCGTACAGAAAAAAGTTTCGTTGTTCCCAAGGAGGAGATTGTTGAGAACGATTACGACCTATCGATCAACAAGTACAAGGAAATCGTATACGAAAAGGTGGACTACCCTCCCACATCGGAGATCATGGCCGATTTGATCGCCTCCGAAGCCGAGATTCAAAAAGGCCTTCTCGAGCTGCAAGCGATGCTCGAGGAGGGTTTGCCTGGCGAGGACGGGTAAGGTGACGCATATGGTGCCCGAAGACGCGCACATCGAATATAAGGTGGGGCTGACCGATAAGTTCGAGCGCGAGGTCGTTGCCTTTCTCAACAGCTCTGAGGGCGGGGTTATCTATATCGGCGTTGATGATGAGGGCAATCCAATCAAAGGCTTGGATGTGGACGATATCCAATTGCGGGTCGCGAGCCGTATTCGAGACGGTATCGTTCCTGCAACGCTTGGAATCATCGATGTCTCGGTTGAGCGTGTGCAGGATGTTCCCGTCGTTAAGATCATCGTTTCCGGCGGCCCGGACAAGCCGTATTACGAGAGACGCTATGGCATGTCCGAGCGCGGATGCAGCGTGCGCGTTGGGTCTGCAGTGCAGCCCATGCCACAAGCGATGATCGACGGTCTTTTTGCTTGTCGTGCTCGCCCGACCATTCGCAATATTCGGTCTCCGCGCCAGAAGCTGACGTTTACCCAGCTCAAGATCTACTACGAAGGGCATGGCCTCAAGCTCAACGACGAGTTTGAGGAAACGCTTGACCTGCGCACGGATGACGGTGCCTACAACTGGCTTGCGTATCTGCTGGCAGATGAGAACGGCGTGTCCATGAAGGTGGCAAAATACGCCGGTCAAGACAAGTATTACCTGTTGGAAAACGAGGAGTATGGGTATTGCTCCATCCTAAAGGCGCTTGATCGCGTGCTCGACAAGATGCTGGTCGAGAATACGACCAAAGCGCGCATAACGCCGAAATACCGTATCGAGAGAAAGCTCGTCGACGCGACCGCCCTGCGCGAGGCCATCATCAATGCCGTTGTGCACAATGACTGGACGATGGAGGTCTCACCGGTGGTGGAGATCTATTCCGATCGAATCACGGTGTCATCATATGGCGGCCTTGTCCCCGGACAGAGCCTCGAGGGCTTCTTTGCGGGGCGGAGCGTTCCGCGTTCGCGCGAGCTCATGCGTGTGTTCCGCGATATGGAGTTGGTTGAGCAGTTGGGTTCCGGCATGCGCCGTATTCTCGATGCGTACGGTCGAGATGCATTCGAAATCGACGACAACTTCATCTGCGTGACGTTTCCGTTCTCGCAAGAGGCCCTGGGGCTGAATGATGATGTTGCCACGTCTGGTGAGACGGAAAGCGCGGTGCATGGCACTGATGGCACGTTAAATGAGACTATAAATGAGACTATAAATGAGACTTTGAGACTGGACGAAAAGGATCGAATGATTCTGGCATTTCTGGAACGTGCTCCACGCGCCACGTACGGGGAGATAGCGACTGAGACGGGGATGGCGCGCGCAACTGTTTCCCGCAGGCTTTCCGCACTTTCAGGAAAGGGTGTGCTTAAGCGAGTTGGAGCGCGCAAAAATGGCTATTGGGAAGTGCTTTTCCACGAGGAGGCTGATCACATTGGCTAAATGGCCTATGGTGAGGCTTGGTGATGTGTGCCAGCTGACAATGGGGCAGTCGCCAAAAACTGAAACATATAATGGCGATAGCATCGGACTGCCCTTTTTCCAGGGAAATACTGATTTCGGTAAAGAGTGCCCAACGGCCAGAGTATGGTGCAAAGCTCCGAAAAAGGTTGCTTTGACGGGCGATATTCTTTTGAGCGTGCGAGCTCCGATTGGTGCCGTGAATACTGCATCATGTAAGTGTTGTATAGGGAGGGGTATTGCTGCACTACGGCCGAAGTCGGGCGCGCTGGATGTCGTATATTTGAAGAATTTGCTTCGCGCTAGGAGGGATGCACTTGAAGCACTGGGGACGGGTAGCACATTCAAGGCAGTTACAAAGAAGCAGTTAGAGGATTTCTTAATTCCCTTGCCCACAGTTACATGTCAAAATCTGCTCGCTAAAAGATTCGAGTTGATTGCTAGATTGATAGAGATGCGCAGCCATCAGCTCGATATGTTCGGCGAAATAGCCAAATCCCGGTTTATCGATATGTTCGGGGATAAAGGCTATCCTCCGCACCCCCTTTCCGAATTATCCACCACGATGCAGAACGGCCTTTCCCCATCAAAGAATGGCGACCATCATGAGAAGGTTCTAACCCTGTCCGCAATTACGCAGGGGAATTTTGACGTGAGTGCTTGGAAAGAGGGCCTTTTCAAAGATGATCCCCCTGCCGGTAAGCGTGTTGCCGATGGGTGCTTCTATGTCTGCCGTGGTAATGGAAATAAAAGCCTTGTTGGTGTAGGGGAATACGCGCCAGCAGCCATGGATGACCTGGTTTATCCCGACACAATGATTGCGGTAAGGATCGACCAGGAAAAGGTCCTTCTTCCCTATTTACGTATCGCGTGGAAGCAGGCAAGAGTTCGCGAACAGATTGAGTCTTCAGCGAAAACCACGAACGGCACCTACAAAATAAACCAAGCATCACTTGGAATGGTTGAGGTTGTTGTGCCCCCTCTTTCCCTCCAACGCGAGTTCGCCGCCTTCGCCGAGTCGGTCGACAAATCGCAAGTTGCGATAAAGCGAGAGATCAAGAAGCTTGAAACGCTCAAAAAGGCGCTCATGCAGGAGTACTTCGGTTGAGAGTTGATGCGGCGCCCCGCCGCCTGTTTTTGGCGGTGGGGTGCATAGGGCGTATCTCTTTCTACACTGGTCTCACGTTGATAAAAGGAGGCCAGTCATGCAGGGTAAGCAGTCACTCATGCTCGATATCGAGCGACTTATGGTTCAAGTTCTTGACAATGCGCAGATGGAGAGGCTGCACGCAGTTCTGGAGTACTGTCTTTTCGATGTCGAGAACTTGCCACTAGAACGTGCGCATCTTTCGAACGATGAGTACCTCGAGCGTTTTGTCTCTGCAAAGCGCCTCGAGGGTTGCTCAGAGAAATCGCTGAGGTACTACTCGGCTACCATTCAGCGGTTCTTTGTTAATGTTAACAAGGTGGTCACCAGGGTTACGACAGATGATCTCCGAGCCTATCTCTCCAGCTATCAGCTTACGAGCAGAGCGGGGAAAACGACAATTGACAACGTCCGGCGCATCCTGTCCAGTTTCTTCTCATGGCTTGAAGTCGAGGACTATATTCTCAAGAGCCCTGTCCGGAGAATCCGAAAAATAAAGTCAACGAAGACTGTAAAGGAAACATACACCGACGAGGCTCTTGAGCGCATGCGGGACGGTTGCCGGGAGTTGCGCGATTTGGCGATAGTCGACATGCTTGCTTCGACGGGTATGCGCGTTGGCGAGCTGGTAAGGCTCAATCGAGATGACGTGGACTTTGAAGCGCGCGAATGCATCGTGCTTGGCAAAGGCGATAAAGAGCGAAGGGTTTATTTCGACGCGCGCACGAAGTTGCATTTACAGGCGTATCTTGAATCTCGAGATGACGATAACCCAGCCCTGTTTATCTCCCTATGCAAACCGTTCCGGCGTCTCCAGATTAGCGGTGTTGAGATCAGGCTACGCGAATTGGGGAGACGGCTCGACATCAACAAAGTGCATCCGCATAAGTTTAGGAGAACGCTCGCAACGCGTGCGATAGATAAGGGGATGCCTATTGAACAGGTGCAGGTCCTTTTGGGGCATCAGAAAATAGACACCACCCTGCAGTACGCCATGGTCGACCAGCGGAACGTGCGGAATTCGCATCGTCGGTACATAGCGTAGTTGCCAATCCCGGTTTCAGGGGGTGGCAGCGTGAAAGCTCCTAAGCTGTGTCAGCTAAAGGATCTGTGCATTGGCAAGACAACCGGAATTCGGCAGAAAGATCTTTTGGTTAAGGGAGAACACCCTGTTTACGGGGCATCCGGAATCGTTGGTTTTTCCCAGCGTGAGTTGCATCCTAAGCCATATGTTGTGGTGGTAAAAGATGGTGCAGGGGTTGGGCGCGCGTTCGTTGCAGAAGGAGGTTCTTCAATTCTCGGTACGATGCAAGCGCTTATTCCAAAAGGTAACGTCGACTGCAGGTATCTGCTATACCTTGTTAAATCCTTGCGCTTAGGATCAGAAAGGTCAGGGGCGACCATTCCGCATATTTATTTTAACAAATATAGCCATAAATTAGTTCCTTATTATTCGAAAGACCATCAAAAGGCAATAGCCGATAGTTTGAGGCAAATTGAACTGTTAATCGAAAAGAGATGCGGACAAAGAAACGGGCTTTACCGATTGGTGCAGTCCCGGTTTATCGAGATGTTTGGGGACCACTGTGCAGAGATGAGGAGTCGCTGGGATTGCCGTCCATTGGGAGCTTGCGTGCATGGAATAGAGACAGGAAAAAGTCCAGTTTGCGAAGGTTGTCCCCGTTCTGCTCCCGATATGCCGGCGGTTCTGAAGTTGAGCGCTTTATCGAGTGGTAGATACCTTGAGAAAGAGAACAAGGCAATTGGATCTCAGCTGGCATTTTCGCCAGAGAAAGAGGTGCGAACTGGAGATATTTTGATGGCAAGAAAGAATACTCCAGAACTTGTGGGGTCATGCGTGCTTGTAGATAGAACCGAAGGGAGCATGATGTTTCCGGATATTGTGTTCCGGATGCATGCCCGTGATGATGTCGATGCAGTCTACTTAGTGAACCTGCTCGGGTCATCTCCATTTTCAAAGGAAATCAAGAAGCTGGCTCATGGCGCACAAAAGTCCATGAGTAATATTTCAAAAACCCATCTTTCGCATCTGATTATTCCTACTCCCCCTCTTTCCCTCCAACGCGAGTTCGCCGCCTTCGCCGAGTCGGTCGACAAATCGCAAGAAGCCGCTCGGCGGGTTAGCCGCGAGCTGTTGAACTTCTTGGCGAAAAGCCTGTATACAATATGGGCATGAGCAACTTTGAGTTTCTGACATACGACGAGCGATTTGACGATATCGCACGGGCTGCCAAGACCGCGGAGGATGCGTTCTCGGTTGCACCTGAGCTGTGTGTACTGGCATGTCGCCGTGCACTCGAAGTTGCTGTCAAATGGATCTATTCAGTAGACAAAAGCCTTGAGCGACCGTGGAAAGACAACCTTGCCACGCTTGTCAGTACGCCCGGATTTAAGCGCATGCTCCCGCAAGGCATGGACGTAAGGATTGCCTTTATCCGTAAGGCGGGAAACATCGCAGCTCATGACAACCAAAAGAAGATTGCTGCTAAAGGCGCGGTGCTCTGTCTCGAGAACCTGTTCTACGTCCTGGATTTCGTTGCATATTGCTATATGAATCCAACGTCATATCATAAGCAGGATTTCGATGCCGGTTTCATTCAAAGGCCCAAAAGCGTCGCTTCTGTTGCGGCATCCACGATCGAGGTGTCTGCGACAAGCGAGACCAAACCTCTTGAGGAGCTTGAGCGGGAGAACTGCCAGCTTGCCGATGAGCTTACCCAGCGACGCAAGGAGCGCGAAACCACCTACACCCCCAAACCCACAGATCCATCTGAGTTTGAGACGCGAAAACTCTACATCGATGTGAACTTGGCATCCGCGGGATGGACGGAAGGGGAAGATTGGCGCAACGAAGTTGAGCTCAAGGGGATGCCAAACGCTGCCGGGATTGGGTTTGCGGACTACGTCCTGTACGGTGACGACGGTAGGCCTCTGGCTGTTGTAGAGGCTAAGAAGACATGTGTTGATCCTGCTGTGGGCCGCCAACAGGCAAAGCTTTATGCCGATATCCTCGAGGGGCAGTACGGTCGACGTCCGGTCATCTTTCTCACCAATGGATTCGATACGCGCATTATCGATGGGGACTATCCGGAACGCTCCGTTTCCGGAATCTATTCCAAGCGCGATCTAGAAAAGCTCTTCAATCTTCGGGCTTCGCGCGCCTCACTGGCAAGCATAACGATCGATGACAATATTAGCGGACGCTATTATCAAAAAGAGGCTATCAAGGCGGTCTGCGAATCGTTCGATCGGGATAGGCAGCGGAAAGCGTTGCTGGTGATGGCGACCGGTAGCGGGAAGACGCGAACGGTCATTTCGCTCGTGGACGTGCTGTCACGCCACGGCTGGATCAAAAACATGCTCTTCCTGGCCGACCGTACCAGCCTGGTTGTCCAAGCATATCGTGCTTTCGTCGTGAATCTTCCGAGTCTCCCTGTTACAAACATGTGCTCCAAGGATCGCGACCCCTATGCGCGCGGGGTGTTTAGCACCTATCAGACGATCATCAACTGCGTCGATGAGACGCACTTGGATGATGGCGCTCGCATGTTTACCCCGGGACATTTCGACCTGATCGTAGTCGACGAGGCACACCGTTCAATTTATAACAAGTATCGCGATATTTTCGATTATTTCGATGCGTATGTAGTTGGACTCACTGCGACGCCGAAAGACGAGATAAGTCATAACACCTATGCGGAGTTTGGCCTCGCCGAGGGCGATCCGACATATGGCTACGAGCTCAAACAGGCTGTGGAAGATGGCTATCTCGTCGATTACGAAGTCGAAGATGCTACAACGAAGATCATGGATCGCGGTATCACCTATGCGGAGCTGTCCGATTCCGAGAAAGAGGCATACGAAGAGCAGTTCGTCGATTTTGAAGGGGAGATGCCCGAATCGATCAGCGCGAGCGCGGTGAATCGATGGCTTTTCAACTCGGAGACGATCGGTAAAGTCCTTGACGCCCTGATGGACAAGGGCCTAAAAGTCGATTATGGACAGAATATAGGCAAAACGATCATCTTTGCGCGGAGTCATGCCCATGCCGAGGCGATACGCGAGGTGTGGGGAAGACGGTATCCATACTATCCTGACGGCTATTGCGCGGTTGTCGACAACCACGTCAAGTATGCACAGGCGTTGATCGATGAGCTTTCGGAAGCCGATGGATTGCCCCGTATCGCGGTATCCGTTGATATGCTCGACACCGGCATCGACGTTCCCTCGCTGCTTAACCTCGTATTCTTTAAACCGGTGAAGAGCAAGGCGAAGTTCAACCAGATGATCGGACGCGGAACTCGTCTGTGTAAAGGTCTGATGGACGGAGAAGATAAGCGTCAGTTCCTCATTTTCGATTGGGGAGGCAATTTCAAGTTCTTCGGTGGGGGCAAGAAGGGCTCCGATGACGCCGCCGCGAAGTCGGTTCAGCAGCGCATCTTTGAGCTCAAGGTAAACATCACGAAGCAATTGCAGGATGTGGCGTTTCAGACCGATGGCCTAAAGGAGTTTCGCCGAACCCTCGTTGACGATGTGCTTGGCAGCGTTGGTGCCCTTCGCCCTGCTTCGGGCAATGAGCCCTCAATGGCGGTGCGCCTGCACTACAAGTACATTGAGAGATTCTCGGTGCGAGGTGCATTCACCGTTCTTGGCGATAACGATGTGGAGGATCTTGCCAGGGAGGTCGCTCCTATCGTCCCGCCTCTTGCGGGCGACGGGCGTTCCCTGCGATTCGATGCTCTCGTGTACGGTCTCGAAGCTGCCGTCCTTTCCCAAGATAGGAGGCGCACGTCGTATTATGCCGGCAAGGTCAAGGCGATAGCGGCGACGCTTTCTCAAGACTGCGGGACCGTTCCATCCGTCGAGCGCGCGGGAGCCTTGCTGCAGGAGCTGATGAGTGGTGAGGCGCTTGAACACTATGGCGTGCTTGACTGGGAGCATGCAAGAAAGATCGTTCGAGAGCTTGTTCCGCTCATTTCCCCGTCGGCCCAAAAGGTCGTGTTCACTTCGTTTGAAGACGAAGTTATCGAGGCTTCTCGCTATGCATCGGACACCACGAGTGCGGGGGTCGATTTGGGCAATTATCGCGAGCGCGTTGCCTACTATGTCAGGCAACATATGGATGACGAGGTCATCAGCAAGATTCACGAGAATCTCCCTCTTTCGAACTACGACCTCAGAAAACTCGAGCGCCTGCTTTGGTCTGAGTTGGGAACGAAAGACGAGTATGCGGATACGTATGGTGAGGAGCCGCTTGGCGAGCTGGTGCGGTCGATTGTCGGCCTCGATCAGAAGGCGGCGAATGATGCGTTCTCTGACTTTATCAACGATTCGAGCTTGAGCGTCGACCAGATGTTTTTCATCGAGGAGATCGTTCGCTATGTCGTCAAGCACGGCATGATGAAGGATCTGAGTGTTCTACAGGGGGCGCCCTTCGATGCACGTGGCAGTATTGTGGACCTTTTCGACCTTGAGACGATTGCGCGCTTGAGACGGGCGATCGAAGATGTCAACGCGAATGCGACCTGCGCCGCATGACGGTTTTTGTGCTCTCCGGGAGACGCAGCTTGATTCATTCCACGCTTGATGTCGCCGTGCCGAGTGCATGGATGGTGCTGGGCGCGGCGACCGTTCCATCTCGCATCTCCCGAAGGTGGCCTGTGGGGCCCCTGTTCTACTTACGGTTCGCGACCCACAGCAGCGCGA
Source organism: Collinsella sp. An271 (assembly GCF_002159695.1). Taxonomy (NCBI): domain Bacteria; kingdom Bacillati; phylum Actinomycetota; class Coriobacteriia; order Coriobacteriales; family Coriobacteriaceae; genus Collinsella; species Collinsella sp. An271. Next base: position 122,060 of record NZ_NFJE01000006.1, read on the forward strand.
GGCCGCGCAGGGTGAGCGTGTCGTCCACGACCGTCCGATGGCGCAGCAGCGCCGCGATTGTCTCGGCGCCGTCGCCGGTGATGACGAGGGTCGCCTCATCTGACAGCCCGAGCTCGGCGATCATGGCGTCGAGCAGGCCGTCGATGCGCGCGACCTCGCCGAGTACGACGCCCGACTGCATGGCCGAGCGCGTGTTGCGGCCGACGACCCGCTTGGGCGCGCGCAGCTCGATCATGGGCAGGCGCGCGGCGGCCTGCGTGAGCGAGCGGGCGCCGAGGGCCACGCCCGGCGCGATGATGCCGCCGACGAACGCGCCGCCCTCGTCGATCGCCTCGAAGTTCGTCGTCGTTCCCAGGTCGATGACGATGGCGGGCGCGCCGTAGGCGGCGCGCGCGGCGACCACGTCGGCCACGCGATCGGGTCCGATCTCGGAGGGGTCGTCGTAGTTCATGCGCACGCCGGATTTCAGGCCGGGGCCGACCACGAGCGGCCGCGCGCGTCCGTCGGCCCCCAGCGCGCGGCGCCAGGTGTCCTGCAGCGCGGGGACCACGCAGGAGAGAATCGAGCCGGTCGGGGCGCGATCCGGCAGCAGCGACAGCGCATGGGCGATCTGGATGCGCGCCTCGTCGAAGGTGAGCGGCTGCTGGGTGGTGAGCTCGCAGGAGCCGAGCAGCTCGAGCGCCTCGTCGCCCCCCTCGATGGCGAACAGCCCGAACCGCGTGGTCGTATTGCCCACATCGACGGTCAGCACGGTATCCATGGCGCTCCTTTGCTCATGTATGGCGGCCCGCCGAAGTGCACGGGCGGGACTTCCGTTTCTGCTGCACCATTGTATAATTCATGCGTCCGAGCCGTAACCCGACTTCCCGGCACGAGGGGGAGCGGATATACGAAGGAGAACAACATGAGCTCTACGAGCGACCGCGCTGGTCTGCGCGGGCAATTGTCGCTGGCCGGCATCCTGATCGGCTGCGTCGGCTGCGTCATCATCACGGCCTCATCGGTCTACACGGCACTCAAGATGGGGTCGCTTCCGTGGCCGACGATCTTCACGTCCATCACCGCGCTGGTGCTGTTGCGCGCGGTGGGGCGCACCAGTCTGAACGAAGCGAATATCACGCAGGTCATCATGTCGGCGGGCTCCATGGTCGCCGGCGGTCTGGCGTTCACCATTCCCGGTGCCTGGATGCTGGGGCTCGTCGACGAGGTGAGCTGGGTCGAGATGCTCGCCGTGGCGCTTGCCGGCACCTTGCTCGGCCTGGTGTGCACGGCTCTTATCCAGCGTCATTTCGTCGAGGAGTCCGACCTGGAGTACCCCATCGGCGTGGCAGCGGCCGAGACGCTGCTCGCGAGCCGCGCCGGCGGCTCGACGGGTAAGAAGCTGTTCGGGTCCATGGCGATCGCGGGGGCATGGTGCGTCGTGCGCGACGTGCTCGGCCTCATGCCGTCGCTGGTGGCGCAGCTGCCGGTTCCGGGCGTGGCGTTCGGCATCCAGATGTCGCCCATGCGCTGGGCCGTCGGGTTTTTGGCCGGTCGGCGCTCGATCATCTACTGGGCTGTCGGCGCGGTCGTGGGCTGGTTCGGCATCGTGACGGGCGGCAGCATGCTGGGCGTGTGGGACATCCCGACCGCCCAGGGCATCGTGAGCAGCCTAGGCATGGGCCTCATGATGGGATCGGGCGCGGGCGTGGTCGTGCGCGACATCGCGCTGCCGCTCGTGCGCGGCGCCCGCGCGTCCGGCAGCGGCCGCAGCGCGCGCGGGGACGGCTTCATCTCCCGCCTCATCTCGCGCTACGACGCGGGCGTCCTCGCCCTCATGGCCGCCTCCGCCGCGCTCGTCGCATGCTTCGTGCTGGGGCTGAGCCCGCTGGTCGCCATGGTTGTCGTGCTACTCTCCTTCGTGTGCGCCATCATGAGCGCGCAGTCGGTCGGCCAGTCCGGCATCGATCCCATGGAGATCTTCGGCCTCATCGTCTTGCTGTTCGTGGCCGCCTTCTCCGAGGCGACCGAGGTGCAGCTCTTTTTCGTCGCCGGCGTCATCGCGGTCGCGTGCGGCCTTGCGGGCGATGTCATGAGCGATTTCAAGACCGGCCAGATCATCGGCACGAGTCCGCGCTCCATGTGGTTCGGCCAGGCGATCGGCGCCGTGCTGGGCACGTTCGTGGCGGTCGCGGTCATGGTCGCGCTCGTCACCGCCTACGGCCCCGAGGCGTTCGGGGCCGATGCGCTGTTCGTGTCCGCGCAGGCCAACGTGGTCGCGACGATGGTCTCGGGCATCCCGAGCGTGCCGGCGTTCGTCATCGGGCTTGCGGCGGGCGCCGTCCTTTACGTCGCGGGCATTCCGTCGATGATGATCGGCCTGGGCGTCTACCTGCCGTTCTACATGTCCATCTCCACGGTGCTCGGCGCGGTGGTGCGCTGGGTCTACGACCGGGTCTGCGCGGCGCGCGGGGCCGACGACGAGGCTGCCGAGGAGACGGGCGTCGTGGTGGCATCGGGCATCTTGGGAGGCGAGTCCATCGTGGGCGTCATCGTCGCCCTGGCCACGGTCGCCACGGGCCTTATGGGCTAAAGCCGGCACGTTTTGGGCGGGGCCGTCATGAGTAGAAACGGCCCCGCCCTAAAAAGCAGCAGCCGTGCTCCGCGTTGAGTTTGTACAGAGGCGCCGTTGGGTAAGAGCTTGTAGTACCATAACCTCGCATGTACATGTTATGAAAGGAGCCCCCTGTGGCTGTTAATGAGAAGCTGCTGCTTGCCGTGCTCGAGGAGATCCGCCCCAACCTTCAGGCTGACGGCGGCGATATGGAATATCACGGCGTCGACGAGGACGGCGTGGTCTCGCTCGAGCTCACCGGCCATTGCGCCGGCTGCCCGATGAGCCAGCTCACGCTCTCCATGGGCATCGAGCGCATCCTGAAGGAGCATGTGCCGGGCGTGACGCGCGTGGTCGCCGTCAACGAGATGCCGGGCATGTCCGACATCTACGACGAGTACGCGCCGTTCTAATCGAGCGCGCATCGCAGCAATCCCGGGGCCGCCGCGCGCGGCCCTCTTGCTGTCTGGGGCGCGCATCCGCCCCGGCGGCAGTCCTATCTACCGTTTGCGACCTTCAGGAGGGGCATCGTGCTCAACGAGCTGTACCACAGCCTCAACCCCATCGCGTTTTCCGCCGGTCCGATCACCATCTACTGGTACGGCCTCGCCTATGTGTTCGGGGCGATTCTGACGGGTATCGTCATGTACCGCACGCAGAAGCGCTGGGGGTTCGATATCTCCGTCGACGACCTGATGACCGTTGTCATCGGCGTGGTGTTCGGTCTTCTGATCGGCGCCCGCCTGTTCTACATCGTGTTTTACGGCGAAGGATATTATTTCGAGCACCCGCTCGAGATCCTGGCGACCAACCATGGCGGCATGAGCTTCCACGGAGGCCTTGTCGGCGGCATCATCGGCGGCATCATCGGCTGCCGTCTGTGCAAGCTCTCCGCATGGACCATCGCCGACCTCGCCGTCATCGGCGCGCCGATCGCCCTGTGTTTGGGCCGCTGCGCCAACTTCGTCAACGGCGAGCTGTGGGGCAAGCCGACCGACCTGCCCTGGGGTGTGGTCTTCGAGAGCGGGGGAGACGTCGCGCGCCATCCGTCGCAACTCTACGAGGCGATGCTCGAGGGTGTGCTGCTGTTCATTTTCATGCAGGTGCTCTCGCGCAAGAAGCCGTTGCTGCCGCAGGGTACCTTCATGGGCGTGTTCATCACGTGGTACGGCGTCGCGCGCATCCTCGTCGAGTTCGTGCGCGTGCCCGATGCGCAGCTGGGCTACCTCTTCGGCGGTGTGATCACGATGGGGCAGCTGCTGAGTTTGCCGCTGGTGGTCGCGGGCGTCGTGCTGCTGGTCTACGCGCTGCGCGCCAAGCGCCCGCAGCGCTCCTACGTCTAGAACGCTGAACGGGTCGTTTGGGGACGGGTTCGTTCCAACCCATCCCCAAACGACCCGTAAACAGGAGATGCGGCGGCGCGTTTTGGGACGGACCCCAAAACGCGCCGCCGCTTTTTTGCGGCCAGCGGCTACGCTACGCGAACATGCGTCGGATCTCGTCGCGCCCTTCGCGGCTGCAGAACAGCACGGTCTCGTCGCCCGCGCGCAGGACGGTGCGCCCGTTCGGCACGATCAGGTCGCCGCCATGGTCGACGGCGACCACGATCGTCTGATCGGGGAAGGTGATCTGGGAAAGCGGCATGCCCTCCACCTTCGAGCCGGGCTTGACCGTGGTCTGCACGATGCTGTGCTCGTCGCGGCCGAGCTTCATCAGGGTGAGCATGTCGCGCAGGCTCATGCCCTCGCGAATGAAGCGGGTGATGATCTCGGCCTGGTTCACCCCGACATCCACGCCGTTGACCGGCGTGAACATCCAGGCGTTTGCCGGGTCGTTGACGCGCGCGACGACGCGCGGCACCGAGAACTCCATCTTGGCCAGCATGGAGACCACGAGGTTGACCTCGTCTTGGCCGGTGACCGCGGCGACGACGTCGGCCATGTGCACGCCGGCGCGCTCGAGCGTGCGCGGGTTCGAGGCGCTCTGCTCGATGATGGTGCAATCGGGGCAGGAGCGGCGCAGGCGCTCCACCGCCTCGGCGCGCTGCTCGATGATCGTGACGGTCTCGCCGTCGGCGCACAGCTGAGATGCCAGGTGGGCGCCGATCTTTCCGCCGCCCGCAATGATGATCTGCATAGTATCGCCTACTCTCCGATGCCGAGCATCTGCTTGAACTTGCGGCTCGCCGAGGACGTGACGGCGGCGTAGATGATGTCGCCGTTGGCGAGCACGGTGCCTTGGGTCGGTATGAATGTCTCGTTGTTGCGCGAGATGCCGACGATCTGGACCTCGCCTATGGCGGTGAGCTCGCGGACGGTGGAGCCGTCGAGCAGCGCCGGGATGTCCGCGCGCACCAGGCGCACGTCGCCCGAGCCGATGTCGTAGACGCCGTCGAGCTGCTGGTAGGTCAGCAGCTCGCAGATGCGCGAGATGCCCCAGTCGTTCGGGGAGATGGTCTGGATATCGAGCCTGCGGTAGGTCTCGGCCTTGGACAGGTCGTGCAGGCGCGCGATGACGCGGGGCACGCGGAACATGCTGCGCGCCACATGGGCGACCACGATATTGGCCTCGTCGGAGCCCATGCACGAGACCAGCGCGCTCGTGCGCATGATGCCGGCCTCCTCGAGCACGCTGCGGTCGAAGCCCACGCCGCAGACCTTCTTGCCGGTAAACGAGGGGCTGAGCGCGTCGAGTGCCGCCCGGTCGCGGTCGACGACGGTCACCTCGAAGCCCTGGCGAGACAGGCGCTCGGCCAGGCCGGAGCCCAGAAACCCGACTCCTACAACGATCACGTTCATCTTAATCACCTTTCAAAAGACGGGGAGTGCGCGCTCCCCGCGTTGCATAAGGGAAAACCCGAAAACCGGGTGCGCCTCTACGCCTGCCGCGCGGCGCGCCGGGCGTCGCGGCGGCGAAGCCAGGCCTTGCGCGCCTCCTCGATGGCGATGACCACCGGCGGGATGCAGCAGAGGAAGACATAGTCCTGCCAGGCGAGCGGAGCGGTATGGAACACGCTCTGGAGCGGCGGGAACACCGTCAAAAACACGATGAGGGCGACCTCGAACACGATGCCGATGACGATCTGGCGGTTGGCGAGCAGCCCGATCTTGAACACCGAGGTCTTCTCGGTGCGGCAGTTCATGACCTGGCCGATCTGGGCGAACACGATGCCCGCGAGCGTCATGGTCGTCGCCTGGATGTAGACCGGGTCGGCGTCGTTGCCGATGCCGGCGAGCGGCACGGCGGGCCAGCCGTTCAGGATGTTGACCAGGAAGTAGCCGATCATCGCCGCGATCGACCCCATGAGGCCGTACCACAGGAAGGCCTTCACGAGCACGCGCGGGTTGAGCAGGCGCTCGTTGGGGTCGCGCGGGGGCTGGTCCATGACGGTGCCCTCGGGGGGCTCGGTGCCAAGACCCAGCGCGGGCAGCATATCGGTGCCCAGGTCGATGGTCAGGATCTGCATGGTGGTCAGCGGCAGGGGCACGGCGCCGCCAGACAGCAGGTACACGGCGTTCGGCACGGCCTCGGGCGCGTTGGAGTTCAAGATATAGAGGAGGAACTTGCGGATGTTGCTGTACACCGCGCGACCCTCCTCGATGGCGGCCACGATCGAGGCGAAGTTGTCGTCGGTCAGGATCATGTCCGCGGCCTCCTTGGCCACGTCCGTGCCGGCCACGCCCATGGCGACGCCGATGTCGGCCTTCTTGAGCGCCGGCGCATCGTTCACGCCGTCGCCGGTGACGGCCACGATCTCGCCCATCTCCTGCAGGGCGGTGACGACGCGAAGCTTCTGCTCGGGCGCCATGCGGGCGAAGACCACCTGTCCGGCGAGCTTTTCCTTCAGCTCGTCGTCGCTCATCTTCGAGAGCTCGAAACCCGAGATGACCGACAGGTCGCCCCCGTCGACGATGCCGATGCGCCGGGCGATGCTCGCGGCGGTCAGGCCGTAGTCGCCGGTGATCATGACGATGCGGATGCCGGCGCGGCGGCATTCGGCGACGGCCGCGGCGACCTCGGGGCGCGGCGGGTCCATCATGACCTCGAGGCCCACGAAGGTGAGGTGGCGCTCGATGGTCTCGGGCGTATAGGCGCTCATGGACGCGGGCACGCCCTGGCGCTCCGCCTCGGCGCCGAGGGGACGATAGGCCACGGCGAGCACGCGCAGGCCGTCGGCGGCATAGGAGTCGTTGGCGTCCATGATGCGGGCGCGCAGCTCGTCGGTCATGGGCACGACGCGCCCGTCCACGCGGATCTTGTCCGCCAGGCGCACGACCTCGTTGGGGGCGCCCTTCGTGAAGGCGATGCGCGTCGCCCCGTCGATGGGGTCCTCCAGGCTGTGGATGGTCGTCATGCGCTTGCGGCGGCTCTCGAAGGGCAGCTCCTTCACGCGCGGCATGCGGCTCTCCAGCTCAGCGGGGTCGATGCCGCCCTTCTGGGCGGACACGATCAGGCAGGCCTCGGTCGGGTCCCCGTAGACCTCGTAGCGCTTGCCCTCCTCTTCGGGGGCGTGCAGGCGCGCGTTGCCGCACAGAAGCCCGCCTTCCAGCAAAAGCTCCAGATCGGGGTCGTCGACGGCGCGATACGTCGTTCCGCCCGCTTCGATGGCGCCTTCGGGCGCATAGCCAACGCCGGTGATCTCGTACTCGCGCGACGCGGTCCACAGGTGGTTGACCGTCATCTCGTTTTGGGTGAGCGTGCCGGTCTTGTCCGTGCAGATGACGCTTGTGGAGCCCAGCGCCTCGACGGAGCTGAGCTTCTTGACGAGGGCGTTGCGGCGGCTCATGCGCTGCACCGCCATGGCGAGCGACAGCGTCACGGTGGGCAGCAGGCCTTCCGGGATGAAGGCGACGACCATGCCGAGCGCGAAGATGAACGACTGCGCGAAGGGTTCATGCACGACGAACATGGAGAGGGAGAAGAAGATGATGCCCATGCACATGGCGAAGACGGTGACCTGCTTGGTGAGGCGGTCGAGGTCGCGCTGCAGCGGGCTCTCGGCGTCCTCCATGTTCTGGGTCAGGCTCGCGATCTTGCCGAACTCGGTGTCCATGCCGATGCGGATCACCACGGCGCGGCCGTTGCCCTCCGACACGCTCGTGCCGGCAAAGACGAGGTTGGGGATCTCGGCTGCGGAGAGCCCTTCCTCGAGGACGGCGTCCGAGGTTTTGCGCGAAGGGTTGGACTCGCCGTTCAACGTGGATTGGTTCACCTGCAGATCCGAGCTCGCGATCACGCGGGCGTCGGCCGAGATCTTGTCGCCTTCCGCCAGAAGCATGATGTCGCCGGGGACGAGGTCCTCCGCGAGCACCTTCTGCTCCTGTCCGTCGCGGATGACGTTGGTGTAGGCGGGCAGCATCTTCTTGAGCGCTTCGGTCGCCTGGCTTGCGCGATATTCCTGCCAGAAGCTGAAGACGCCGTTGATGATGTTGACGAGCCATACGGCAACGCCCAGCTCGGGCAGGCCCGCGATGAACGCGATGATGCCCGCCACCCACAGCAATATGGCCATGAGGTGGGTGAAGTTGGACAGAAATGCGATGATGGGCGAGCGTTTCTTGCCGGATTCGATCAGATTCTTGCCGTAGCGCTGCTGGCGTGCCGTCGCCTCCGTGGACGGGAGGCCGCCGGCGCCGACGCCGAGCATGGCGAGCGTCTGGTCGATTGTCGATGTTCTGATTGTTTCGATAAGATTGCCGGATTCGTCTCCGGCTCGGTGTGCACGTCCGGGCTCTAGGTGCGGGCCCGAATCCGTGCCTGCCGCTTCTTGCGGCGACGCGGGGTTCTGCGTTCCCATAATCCCCATCCTTCCCACGGTCAAAAGCTGGTGCTTTTGGCGAGAAAAACAAAAACTAGGGCCACGGGGGCTCGCGCATGCCCCTGTGGATGGCACTGCATCATATCCATGTGCCCAGCGAGATGCAAGGGTCTTTTTTCAAAATTTTGCAAGCAACGTTTTACCATGTAGCAGGGCAAAAATGAGACCGCAAAGCTTACGTTCAAAATGCAAATCGGGGACGTACCTTCCGCTTGCACTTTTGCAAATTCGGGGACGTACCTTCGGCTTGCACTTTTGCTCGAGGGGGACAGGCCTTCACCGTATCGGCTTGTATGTTCGCGGCGGATTCCGGGGGAGGGGCCCTCTCAAAATGATGCGCGATCCCCTAAAACGGGTGAGGGGACGTCGGAAGAGGTCATGTAGCCAGTTTTCGACCGTGAAAAAAGCCGGCAGGAGCCAGCATCCTCTTCGAAGCGGTTTTTACGGAGCCGTCTCCCTCAGCGCAAGCGTGCAAGCTGAAGGTACGTCCCCGATTTGCAAAAGTGCACGCGGAAGGTACGTCCCCGAGTTTGCATACGGGAGGTACGTCCCCGATGTGCATGTGCTTGCGTGCTCATTGCGTGGCCATGGGCAAGGGGGCTTTTTCGCGTCCGCCATTCGGTATATCATACCGTCCGTGTGTTTCTAAAGGTCGGCCCTGCGCACCGCGCGTCGCCGGCTCGCGTAAGTACGAAGGAGTCTCGCATGTCCGGACATTCTAAGTGGGCCACCACCAAGCACCGCAAGGGCGCGCAGGACGCTAAGCGCTCCGCGCTCTTCTCCAAGCTTTCCCGTAACATCACCGTCGCCGCCCGCCTGGGCAACGACCCCAATCCCGATAACAACGCCTCCCTTGCCGCCGCTGTCGCCAAGGCCAAGGCTCAGTCCATGCCCAAGGACAAGATCAAGAGCGCTATCGACAAGGCGTTCGGCACCGGCGCCGACGCCGCCGTGTACGAGAACATCGTCTACGAGGGCTACGGTCCCGCGGGTGTCGCCGTCTACGTCGAGTGCCTGACCGACAACCGCAACCGCACCGCCGCCGACGTCCGCTCCGCGTTCAGCCACGCGGGCGGCAACCTCGGCACCAGCGGCTCGGTCGCCTTCCAGTTCGAGCGCAAGGGCCAGGTCATCGTCGCCAAGGAGATCGTCGACCCCAACGATAAGAAAGAGAACATGATGGCCAACGGCGCCGCGGGCGACGAGGAGGAGTTCATGATGGCCGTCGCCGAGGCCGGTGGCGACGACTACGAGGACGCCGGCGAGGAGTGGGTCGTGTGGACCGCCCCGGGCGACCTCATGGCCGTCTCCAAGGGTCTCGAGGAGCAGGGCATCGAGGTCAAGGGTTCCGAGCTCACCATGGTTCCGACCACCCCGACCGATGTCACGCCCACCGATGCCAAGAAGGTCCAGCGCCTCGTCGACCGTCTCGAGGAGCTCGACGACGTCCAGGACGTCTACCACACCATGAACATGACCGACGAGGTCGTCGCCGCCCTCGAGGAGGAGTAGCGCACGCTCGTCCACGTCGTGGATGATGAAAGCCGGGTCCGCGCATCGCGGCCCGGCTTTTGCGTATTCCGCGATCGAGCGCGGCGGAAGCGCGCCTTCGGGTATACGAAAACGAGCGGGACGGCTGCGCGCCTCGGCGCAACTCGGATCGCACGAGGCGTTTGTCGTCTGCTAAGCTGTTCTCACGTTCGATCTCTCGGAAGGGGGCTGGCGCATGCGCGCGTTCAGGAAGGTCCTTGCGGTCCTGTTCCTCATGGCCGGCATCGTGGTGTGCGGCGTGTTCGCCGCCGAGCGCGCCGGCGTGCCGTTGGGCCACATCGACCGCGTGCTCGACACGCCCGCGGGACATGTCGCGTCGCTCGCGTGCGCGGCGATCGCGGGTCTCGGGATCCTGGTTGTCGCGATCATGACGCTCGCCGAGCGGCCCGAGATCACCTGCGTGCATCCGGCGGGCAATCCCGATATCGAGGTGAGCCTCACCGCCCTGGCCTCGGCCGCGCGCCGCGCCGCGCCGGGCGAGGACGACGTGCTCATCGAGTCGGTCGAGGGACGCGTTGCCGGAAAGGGCCGCGACGAGGTCCGTTTGACCGTCGAGGCCATCGCCTTTACCGACCAGGGGCTCGACGCGTTGGCCCGGCGCATGCAGCGCCGTGTCGAGACCGCATGCGAGGCGCTGCTCGGCACGCCCGGCGTCGTCGCCCGCATCCGCTTTTTGCCGAGCAAGACCACGATCGTGACCAAGGAGGTCTAGCGTGAGCGATACCGTACACTCCGGCGCCAAGAAGGCGGCGCCCAAGCTGACGATCGAGCAGGAGCCGATGGCCGACGATCAGGCGGCGCCGGCATCCGATGCATCATCCGAGCAGGCCGCGCACGCGCGAAGCGCCCTCGGCGACCAGGCCGTCGGCTTCATCAAGGGGCTGGGCGCATCGCTGTGGGCATACGCCGACACGCACCATTACACGGTGCTGTACGGCTTCATCGGGTTCGTGCTCGCCGTCCTCATCCTGACGATCGGACTGTGGTCGACTATCGTCATCGCCATCTTCGCCGGCGTGGGCGCCACGCTGGGCCAGATCCGCGATGGCGACAACGGCATCGTCAACTTCTTCAGCAGGCTGTTCGGCGGAAAGCGCTAGGCCTGCCTTTTGCGTACGGAACGTAGCAGGATCGCGGCGCGTCCGCGCAAGCAGAAAGGGGAGCACCCATGACCGACGAGCTCAAGGTTGCTGTGGAGACGGGTGAGCCGGAGGCGGCCGAGATCGACGTTGCCGAAACGGCGGGCGTCGTCGTCGCCGACGCGCAGGAGCCGGCGGACGACGATATGGCCGACGACGGGGAGTTCGACGACGATGAGCTCGATTCCGAGGATTCGCTGACCTACTCCAACGGCGTGATCGAGAAGATCGTCGCCATCGCCACGCGCGAGGCTGCCCACGTGCTCGGCATGAAGGGCAACCTCATGCACTTCGTGCAGGAGACGCTGGGCGCCGAGAACCTGACGAAGGGCGTGTCCGTCGAGGTCACCGACGACAACCGCGTGATCGTGAACATCTCGGTCATCATCGAGTACGGCGCGTACGCGCCCGCGATCTTCGAGGACGTCAAGGAGCGCGTCACCGAGCGCCTGGCTGCCATGACGGGGCTCGAGGTGGCGGGCATCAACCTGCGCATCGAGGACGTCATGACCCGCGAGGAGTACGCGGCGAGCCACAAGCGCGCCCAGGAGGCCGCGGCGGAGTAGCGCCGCGCGCGTGACAGCACGATAGAGCAGCCGGCACCCCGGGGCGGCGATCCGTCCCGGGGTGCCGGCTGCTCTATCTCGCTGTCACGTCCTCTTGTTTCACAGCCGTTTCGCGCTTGCATCGGACATGTAGCCCTGTTACTGTAGTTTGCATGTTTACGAATGCCGCACATATGATGATGGTTATGATGATGCCCTCGCCCGGGCACTTTGCTATGCCGCGCGCAACCCGCCGGCATGGGGAGACCGGGCGCCTTCATTAGGTCGTCTTTGGCAGAAGACGGCCCGCCTCAGTTCGCGAACCATCATCGGGCGGAGTTTTTCTCGTGATTCAAATCAAACATCTGTGCAAAGAGTTCGATGGCGCCTCGGGCGTCGCGCATGCTCTCGATGACATCAACATCGATATCGCCGACGGCGACATCATGGGCATCATCGGCATGAGCGGTGCCGGCAAGTCCACGCTCGTGCGCTGCATCAATCTGTTGGAGCGCCCCTCGTCGGGCCAGATCGTCGTCGACGGGCAGGACGTGACGAGCCTGTCCGGCGCGGAGCTTCGCAGCTATCGCCGCCGCGTGGCCATGATTTTCCAGAACTTCGGCCTGCTGTCCCAAAAGACCGTGCTCGACAACGTGTGCTTCCCGTTCCTCGCCGCGACGGGCAAGGTGACGGCCGAGAACCGCGCGTATGCCCTCGACCTGCTCGACATGGTCGGCCTGCGCGAGAAGGCGCCGTCCTACCCCTCGCAGCTGTCCGGTGGCCAGCAGCAGCGCGTCGCCATCGCCCGCGCGCTCGCGTGCGACCCCGAGTACATCCTGTGCGACGAGGCCACCAGCGCGCTGGACCCGGCGAGCACCAACACGATTTTGAAGCTGCTGCGCGAGATCAACCGTAAAACGGGCGTCACGGTCATCGTCATCACGCATGCGATGAGCGTCGTCGAGAAGATCTGCCGCAATGTCGTCGTGTTGGAGCACGGCCGCGTGGTCGAGAAGGGGAGCGTGGCCGACGTGTTCGCCAACCCCACCTCTCAGGCCGCGAAGGTGCTGCTCGAAAGGGTTGATTGGGATGCTTGATGCCGCGAACGCCTTCATCGCCGAGTACGGCGAGCTTCTTGTCGAGGGCACGGGAAGCACGATCGTCATGGTGCTCGTGCCCACGCTGATCTCATATATCATCGGCATCGCGCTCGGCGTGGTGCTCTACCTCACCGCTCCGGGCTCCTTGCGCCCCGCGCCCGCGCTCAACGCGGTGCTGGGCTGGGTCGTCAACATCCTGCGCTCGTTCCCCTTCATCGTGCTCATGGTGTTCATCATCCCGTTCACGCGCCTCATCATGGGCACGGGGTCGGGCATCCTGGGCACCATCCCGCCGCTCGTGCTGTCCGCGTCGCCCTTCATCGCGCGCATGATCGAGCAGTCGCTCGCCGAGGTGCCGCGTGAGTCCGTCGAGGCCGTCGAGGCGTGCGGGGCGAGCACGGCGCGCATCGTGTTCTCGGCGCTTTTGCCCGAGGCCCTGCCCTCCATCGTGCGCGGCGTCGCCGTCGTGCTCATCTCCGTGCTGGGCTACACCGCCATGGCCGGCGCCATCGGCGCGGGCGGCCTGGGCGACATCGCCGTGCGCTACGGATACTACCGTCGCGTCGACGAGGTCATGATCGTCGCCGTCATCATCCTCGTGGTGATCGTGCAGGTCATCCAGAGCGTGTGCGACATCGCCGCGCGCAAGGTCGACCACCGCGGCGTCTAGCGACGACCGCTTCTCCAACAATCTCAATCAAGAAAGGTATTTACCATGTTGAACAACATCGCTCTCTCCCGTCGTTCCCTGATCGCCGCCGCGGCAGCTGTCGTCGGCGTCGGATCTCTGGCCGCGTGCGGCACCTCCGGTGACACGTCGGCTGCCGGCGGCTCTTCTGCCGAGGGCAGCTCGCAGACGCTGACCGTCGCCGCCAGCCCGAGCCCGCACGCCGAGATCCTGAACGACTTCGCTGCCGACAAGCTCGCCGAGCAGGGCATCACGCTCGAGGTGAAGGAGTACACCGACTACATCCTTCCCAACCAAGACGTGTCCGCCGGCGAGATCGACTGCAACTACTTCCAGCACATCAACTACCTCAACAACTACAACGAGGAGAACGGCACCGACCTGGTGAACGTGGGCAAGATCCACTTCGAGCCGATGGGCGTGTTCGCCGGCAAGTCGGACGACCTCGCCAACATCGCCGACGGCGCGACCATCTCGGTTCCCAACGACGCCACCAACGAGGGCCGCGCGCTGCTGCTTCTGCAGGAGCACGGCGTCATCACGCTCTCCGAGTCCGCCGGCATCACCGCGACGCCCAACGACATCGTGGACAATCCGCACAACGTCGAGATTCTCGAGCAGGAGGCCGCCATGCTGCCCTCCACGCTCGCCGACGTGGACTTCGCGGTCATCAACGGCAACTACGCCATCGACGCCGGCCTGACGCTGGCGGACGCCGTGGCCCAGGAGAGCGCCGACTCCGACGTCATCAAGAACGAGTACGCCAACGTCATCGTGACGAGGCCCGAGCTTGAGGACGATGAGCGCATCAAGGCGCTGGTCGACGTGCTGACGACCGATGAGTTCAAGGAGTACCTGGCCGACACGTTCGGCGACTCCGTCCAGGCGGCGTTCTAAGCCATCTGCCTATTCGTGAATCCGACAAGCCCCGGCGGCAGGACCTGAACTGCCGCCGGGGCTTTTGCATGCAAGCCGGGGGACGTACCTCCCGCGTGCATTTTTGCACGCGGGAGGTGCGTCCCCCGGCTTGCATGGGTGTCGGATGTTTGTCGGATATCGTTAAGAAACGCGATATTAGCTGCAAAATAGCAATAGTACACAAAATTAAATAATCAGAACATATACTGAGCACCTACATGCGGGACCGACGAGACGAAAGGGGACCGGTATGAGGTGCAACGCATGCGGATCGTACGTGGCGGACGGCAACAGGTTTTGCCCCGTGTGCGGATCGGGCAACGTCGCGGCTGATGCGAACGGGGGATGTAACGAGCATACGGTGCCGCCGCCGGGCCCTGCGGGGCGGAATCGAGGCGCATCCCCGCAAGGCCCGTCTGCCGCATTCGCCGGCGGATACGGGGCGCAGGCGACGTCGATGCCCGGGTGGAACTGCTCGGCGGCGGCGCCCGCCTCTCGCGCGAAAGGCTGTCTTGCCCAGGCGATCGACGACGCGGTGGGCGGCGCCTGCCGCCTGCGCCGCATCGTTCGGAGCGCGCTGTTTCCCACCGCGGTCGCCGCCGCCTCGGTTCTCGCTTCTTCGCTGCCGGTGGCCGGGACCGTCATCGGCCCGGTGGGGCTCGCATGCTCTGTCGTCTTGCTTTCGTGCTGCGGCGGCTACGGGGTGGCCTGGGGGCGCGAGCTCTCCGCGCCGCACGGCTTTGACGCCGATGCCCCCGTCGCGCGCACCTCATTGCTGTCGCTCGGCTTTTTCGGCGGGGCGCTGCACCTTGTCGCGGTGGTGGTGAGCGCCATCCCCGGTCTGATCGCCTGGGCGCTGAGCTTTCTGGGCATCGGCTTGGGGGCGACGTTGCTTTGGGACTCCTACGGCGTGGGGTTCTCGGTACTCGGGACGGTTGTTTCGCTGATAGCAGGGGTCATCTCGATCGCACTCCATGTCCTCGCCATCGGCTTGGCGGTGGTGCTCACCATGTTCACCGACGCGATGACGATGCATCTGGTGGTGACCGGAAGGCTCGAATCCGCGTTCTCGCTCGCGGGGGTGCTCGCCGTCTTCCGCAAGGAGCCGGGGAAGCTGTTCTGCGCGTCCGTGGTCCCCGGTCTGGCCGCCATCGCGGCGGTCATGGTGGGCAACCTGGCGTTGTCGCTCGTATCGGATGCCCTCGACGTGCTTCCGTTCGGCATGGTGGGGACGGGCCTGTTCGACCCCATCGGCGGCTTTGGCGCCAACGTCGTCTTGGCGGCACTCGTCGGCCTCGCGGCGTTTTGCGTCTCGTGCGGCTCGATCGTCCGATACCGGGCCGTCGGGTACTGGGCGCAGCGTTTCGCCCCGTCGTGGAAGGACGAGACCGAGCATGACTGCGTGCTGCCCTTCGCGCATCGGTTCGCCACGACGCTGAGAATCTGAACCACGTGGAAAGGAAACGCTCATGATCTGTCCGAATTGCGGCTCCCCCGTACCTGAAGATTCCGCGTACTGCCCGGTGTGCGGCATGCCGGCGACCACCCCGCAGGCCCAGGCGGGCGCGACGGACATCGCGCCGTACCAGGGGGAGGCGGGGCAAGCGTACGCACAGTCCTACCAGCAGCCGTCCTACCAGCAGGGGTATCAGCAGCAAGGCTATGGGGGAGCTCCGTTTTCCGGGGGTGCGGAAGGATATGCTGCCTCGGGAGGGTTCGCGCCTCCCGCACCCATGGGTAGCGCTCGGGCCCTGAACGATAGACGCAGCACCCTGATGGTCCTGCTGCTCAATATCGTGACGTGCGGCGTCTACTGGTACATCGCACTCCACGAGATCGCCGAGGACACCAATATCACGTGCGGAGGTGATCGCGAGGAGACGCCGGGCATGGCCGTGTTCATCGTCCTGTCGCTTTTGACCGGCGGCCTGTATACGGCCTGGTGGTACTACAAGATCGGCAACCGCCTGCAGAGAAACGCCCCGCGCTACGGCCTTTCGTTCAAGGAGAACGGGACGACCCTGCTGGTGTGGAACTACGCCGGATGCCTGCTGTGCTGCGCGGGGCCCATCGTCGCGATGAGCATCATCGTGAAGAACGCGAATGCGCTCGCCGCCGCGTATAACGCGCGGGCGGGCGTCGTCTATCAATCATGATGGGCGTTGTCAGACGGTTGGCCGACATGCGCGGGCCCGGCGGCGCGGATGCGTGCCGCCGGGCCCTTTCCGCGTGCGGGGCGGCCGTTCTGGCCGTGGGCGCGTTGACGGTCTCCGGCATCGGCTGCGTCTTTCGCTTCGCGACGGGCGTCCCCTGCCCGGGCTGCGGCATGACGAGGGCATACCTCGCGTTTCTGAGCGGTGACGTCGCTTGCGCGCTCGCATACCATCCGCTGTTCTGGATGGTTCCGATCGCGGGCCTTCTGGCGGCGGCGCAAGGCGCGCTGTCCTCGATGCTCGTCGCGACCGGGGGCGCCCGGTGCGCTCGGCATGCGTTGCTGCGGGCAGCATGGCGCGCCTGCGTGGCGCTTCTTGCTTTGATCGCGTGCGCGTTTTTGGCGGTCTGGCTCGTGCGCCTGGCCGACCCCTGCGACGCCGGCCTGCTCTTTTCCGAGGTGCCGCCGTCCGGGATGGAGGCGGATGTCGTCTTCCTGTCTTCCCCGCGCTGGCTGGGATGAGGGGGATGGATATCGGTCCGCCGGGCGCTCGGCGCGGTTCTTTGCATCCTGGGCAGGGCGCCGCTTCGGGCGCCCTGCCGGCTATTCCGCGAGGAAGTCGAGGGCGTATTGCGCGGCGAGCATGCTGCCTTGCACCAGGACCGATTCGTCGACCTTGTAATAGCAGGAATGCTGCGCCCACGTGGCGCCAATCTGGGGGTTGCGGGTTCCCACGAACGCGAGCACGCCGGGCACGCGGCGCAGGTACTCGGAGAAGTCCTCGCCCGAGAGCGTTCCGCGATACGATCCGATGCCCGCCCGGCCGAGCACCTTGGTCACGGCCTCGCGGCACCGCGCGCTCGCCTCGTCGTCGTTTTCGACCTTGTAGTTGGCGATGGTGTAGTCGGTGAGCCTCGCCTCGGCGCCGAGCGCCATCGCCGTGTGCGTGCAGATGCGCTCGATCAGGCCGGGCATGAGGTCATGGGCGGCGTCGCTGTAGGTGCGCACCGTGCCCGTCAGGTATGCGGACCCGGCGATGACGTTGCGCGCCGTGCCACCGTGGATCTCCCCGATGGTGACCACCGCCGGCTCGTAGGGGTTGAGGTCGCGGCTGACGATCGTCTGGAGCGCGTTCACGATTTCCGCCGCGGCGATGATGGCGTCGGCTCCGCGCTGGGGCATGGCGCCGTGGCACGACGTGCCCTCGATGTCGATGCGGAACCAGTCGGTGTTCGCCATGCGCGGGCCCGGCTCGCAGCTGATGGTGCCCGCGTCGACCTCGCTCCAGATATGCATGGCGAAGGCACCGTCCACCCCGTCGCAGGCGCCCGCCCCGATCATCAACTTGGCGCCGGAGCCGTTTTCCTCCGACGGCTGGAAGACGATACGGATCTCGCCGTGGATGTCGTCGGTCATGGCGCTCAGGATGCGCAGAGCGCCGAGCATCATCGCGATGTGGCAGTCGTGGCCGCAGGCATGCATGACGCCGTCGTTCACGCTCGCGAACTCCTCTCCGGTGCGCTCGGTGACGGGCAGGGCGTCGATGTCGGCGCGCAGCAGGATGCGCCGGCGCGGGGTGCCGTCTGCCGCGTAGGCGTCGGGCGCCGTGCCCGCAAGGGTCGCCACGAGCCCCGTATCGAGCGGACGGGTGTAGGGGATGCCCATGGCGTCGAGCTCGCGGGCGATTGCCTCGGTGGTCTGGAACTCCTGCAGGCTGAGCTCGGGGTGGGCGTGGAAATACCGCCTCTGCTCGATGACATAGGGCTCGATCTGGGCGGCAAGGCTTTGGATGGTGCTCGTGATCTGCTCGGGCGTATGCGCGGCGTGCGTTTCCATGCTTCGATCCTTCCGTGGGTGCGGGTTGGCACCAGTATATGCCGAACGCGGCGAAAGGCCGTGATTATGCAACCGCATGTTTGAGCACTGAAGAAATCTAAGTGCCGATACTTAAGATTTTTTGACTTTGCGTTGTATAAGTCGGGTCAGGTGGGTATTATTCATGGCGTACGTAAGGCAAGGCTGGTACGAGCTGGGCAAAAAGAGCTCGCCAGCGCACTAAGGAGGAATCAGCATGAGCCTGAAGCCGCTTGGAGACCGCGTTCTTATCAAGCCGGATGCAGCTGAGCAGAAGACCGCCTCTGGTCTGTACATCGCAAGCAACGCGCAGGAGAAGCCGCAGCGCGGCGAGATCATCGCCGTGGGCGCCGGCAAGCTCAACGACAAGGGCGAGCGCGTGCCGATGGACGTCAAGGTCGGCGACAAGGTCATCTACGGCAAGTTCGGCGGCAACGAGATCAAGGTCGACGGCGAGGACTACCTCCTCATGCGTGCCGACGACATCTACGCTGTGGTCGAGTAGCACAAGTCGCATTCGCTTTCTCATTTGAATCATCACTTGGAGGAATAGAACATGGCTAAGAATATTACGTTCGACACCACCGCGCGCGCCAAGCTCGCCAAGGGTGTCAACACGCTGGCTGACGCCGTCACCGTCACCATGGGCCCCAAGGGCCGCTACGTCGCCCTGCAGCGCTCCTACGGCGCTCCGACCATCACCAACGACGGCGTTTCCGTCGCCAAGGAGATCGAGCTCGAGGACAACATCGAGAACATGGGCGCCCAGCTGGTGAAGGAGGTCGCCACCAAGACCAACGACACCGTGGGTGACGGCACCACCACCGCGACCCTGCTCGCCCAGGCCATCGTGAACGACGGTCTGCGCAACGTCGCCGCCGGCGCAAACCCGCTGGCCATCCGTCGCGGCATCGACAAGGCCGTCAACGCCGTCGTCGCCGAGATGAAGAAGCAGGCCCAGCCGGTCGAGACCAAGGAGCAGATCGCGTCTGTCGGCACCATCTCCGCCGGCGACCCCGAGGTCGGCGCCAAGATCTCCGACGCCATGGACGTCGTGGGCAAGGACGGCGTCATCACCGTCGAGGACGGCCAGACCTTCGACATCACCATCGACACCGTCGAGGGCATGCAGTTCGACAAGGGCTACGTCTCCGCGTACTTCGTGACCGACAACGATCGCATGGAGGCCAGCCTCAAGGATCCCTACATCCTCATCACCGATCAGAAGATCTCCAACGTCCAGGACATCATGCCCGTGCTCGAGGCCGTCTCCCGCGCCGGCAAGAGCCTGCTGATCATCGCCGAGGACATCGACGGCGAGGCCCTGCCGACCCTCGTGCTCAACAAGATCCGCGGCGCCCTCAACGTCTGCGCCGTCAAGGCCCCCGGCTACGGCGACCGTCGTAAGCGCATGCTCGAGGACATCGCCTGCCTGACCGGCGGCCAGGCCGCGCTCGACGAGCTCGGCATCAAGATCGCCGACATCACCGCCGACATGCTCGGTACCGCCAAGTCCGTCACCGTCTCCAAGGACAACACCACCATCGTCGGTGGCGCCGGCACCAAGGAGGCCATCGCCAACCGCGTCGCCCAGATCAAGGGCGAGCTGGAGCACACCGACTCCGAGTTCGACCGCGAGAAGCTCCAGGAGCGTCTGGCCAAGCTCTCCGGCGGCGTCGCCGTCATCAAGGTCGGTGCTGCCACCGAGACCGAGCTCAAGGAGATCAAGCACCGCGTCGAGGACGCCCTGCAGGCGACCCGCGCTGCTGTCGAGGAGGGCATCGTCGCCGGCGGCGGCGTGGCCTTCATGGACGCCATCCCGGCGCTCGAGGGCATCGAGATCTCCGACCCCGAGGAGCAGATCGGCATCGACATCATCAAGAAGGCGCTGACCGCTCCTGTCGCCACCATCGCCAAGAACGCCGGCTACGAGGGCGCTGTCGTCGTCGACAAGGTCGCTTCTCTGCCTGCGGGCGAGGGCCTGAACTCCGCGAGCGGCGAGTGGGGCAACATGATCGAGATGGGCGTGCTCGACCCCGTCAAGGTCACCCGCACCACCCTGCAGAACGCCGCCTCTGTCGCCAGCCTGATCCTCATCACCGAGGCCACCGTCACCGACGTGCCGAAGAACACGCAGCTTGAGGATGCTATCGCTGCCGCTACCGCCAACGCGCAGGGCGGCGGTATGTACTAAGCCGAAATAGGCTCGAGCATATCGATCGAAAAGGCTCCGGGAATCCTCCCGGAGCCTTTTCGCGTTCGGGCCCGTGACGGCGCTCTTGGAGGCTGGGTTGGAACGAACCCGTCCCCAAATGACCCATTCAGGCGGCTCGGCCATGCGCCGCTTGGCGGAAATAGGGGTCGGTCGGCGGTCTTCCGGTGCCTGCCGGGGGCTTTCGGCTATCATGGTGCGGCGGAAGTGACCAGCTTTGTCTTGTCTTGCCGGAGGGTAGAGATGGCTGAGGATTGGGATAGGTCCGACGGCGGCACCTACGTGCGCGATGCGGACGCCCGCGCGCGCATCAAGGACCGCGCTCACGAGCGCGAGATGCGCCAGGGCAAAAAGCGCATCGGGAACGCCCCCGTTGTCGTGGACGCCAAAAAGGAGCTCGAGCGCCTGAAGAGCCTGAGGCGCCGCGCGATCGTCCGCCGCGTCATCACGCTGTGCTCCGTGATCGTCTCCGCGTTTCTGCAGGCCTATGCCATCCAGGTGTTCGTGCAGCCGGCCGGCCTGCTTTCAAGCGGCTTCACGGGCCTGGCGATCCTGGTCGACCGCATCACCTCGATGTTCGGGTTCAGCTTCCCCACGTCGGTCGGCATGATCGTCTTCAACATCCCCGTCGCCATCCTGTGCTGGAAAAGCATCAGCAAGCGCTTCGTCGTCTTCTCGATGATCCAGGTATTCCTGTCCTCGACGCTTCTGCGCTTCATGGACTTCGACCCCATGCTGCGCGAGCCGGTCCTGCTCGTGGTGTTCGGCGGCTTTATCTACGGCCTCGCCATCGCGATCGCCCTGCGCGGCGGCGCGTCCACGGCGGGCACCGACTTCATCTCGCTCATGGTGTCCAACAAGACGGGCAAGTCCATCTGGGGATTCATCTTTGCGGGCAACTGCGTCATGCTGCTCATCTTCGGATACCTGTTCGGCTGGACCTCGGCGGCGTTCTCGATCATCTTCCAGTTCATCTCGACCAAGACCATCGAGACGTTCTACCACCGTTACGACCGCATGACCCTGCGCATCACCACCAAGAAGCCCGACGAGGTTCTCGAGGCGTACACGGAGAAGTTCCGCCACGGCTCCTCGTGCTTCGAGGTGATCGGAGGCTACAGCCGCAAGACGTATTGGATCATCGAGACGGTCGTGTCGTCCTACGAGGTGGGCGAGATCGTCGCGCTCGTGCGGGCGCATGACGACCACGCGGTGATCAACGTGTTCCGCTCGGAGGACTTCTTCGGCAGGTTCTATCGCGGCCCGGTGGATTAGGTGCCGCGATAGCGATGGCCTTCCGTTCAGGAGCGCCCCGTTCGAGACGAGCGAGCGGGGCGCCCCTCGCGTATGCCGCGTCTGCCTCGCGGGGCATCTTCGACATGGAGTTGTTCCCTTATCGGTCGCAAGGCCGTCGGGCACGGTACAATGAGGCAATTGTGTACTGTGGCCCGAGGGCCCATCTGCAGAGCACAGGGGAGATTCGCATGGCAGAGCAGCACGATCTGTTCGATGACATTATCGATATCAGCAAGGGCATCAGCGCCCTGAAAAATCCGCTCGGCGGCGTCACTGACGCCATCATGGGGACGGGGGAGCAGGAGGCACCCCAGTGGAACCCTGCCGATTACAAGGAGAAGCCGCGCGGCAACTCGATCCCGTGCCTGCTGTGCAATTACGAGAAGAGCAGCTGCCGCGCGTGCATCGACGCGTGCCCGGTGAAGGCGATCGATATCGAGGAGTTCAGCATCGACATCAAGGACATGTGCCGCAAATGCGGCCTGTGCACGTCGGTGTGCCCCACAGAGGCCATCTCCGCGAAGCGCCTGCAGCCCAAGCGCCTGTACGACGCCATCGCCGGCGCCGCGGCCGCCTACAAGACGGCGTACGTGACGTGCACGCGCGCCCTGCGCCGCGTCCCGCGTGAGAATGAGGTGGTCGTCGCCTGCATCGGGGACGTCAAGCCCGAGGTGTGGTTCTCGATCATGGCTGACTATCCCAACGTGAGCGTGTACCTGCCGCTCGACATCTGCACGAACTGCAAGAACACGACGGGTGAGGAGATCTTGGGCGACGCCATCGCCACCGCCGAGGAGTGGGCGGGCACAGGCCTCGGGCTGGAGGTCGATCCCAAGCGCCTCAAGTGCGAGAAGCGTCGCGAGTATGAGCGCAAGGAGTTCATGGACAACATCATGAAGACCACGGGCCTCGCGGTGAGCAAGCTGAATCCCGCCACGGCCGCCGTGACATCGGTGGCGCAGCGCCTGCGCGACCATACGAAAAAGATCTCCGCGCTCGAAAAGGCACTCAAGGAGGCCTGCGGCACCACGACCGCCAAGCGTCGCCGCGTGCTGACGCAGGGGCGCCAGCTCGTGCTGTCCACCCTGCAGGAGCATCCCGAGCTCGCCCAGAACATCCAGGTGAGCACGCCCGAGTGCGATTTCTCCAAGTGCACGCTGTGCGGCGAGTGCGTGCGCATCTGCCCCACGCACGCGACCGACCTGGTCGGCGCCGGCCGCTTCACCGTCGAGCCGACGTTTTGCGTCGGCTGCGGGCTGTGCGCGGAGGTGTGCGAGGAGCACGCGCTTACGATGGTGCAGCATGATGCGAGCGATCTGGTCGTTCCCGATCCCGAGTCCGAGCGCCGCGCGGCGGAGGCGGCCAAGACCCATGCCGAGGTCGAGAAGACCAAGGCTCAGGCCAAGAAGACCCTAACCAAGGTCCTCGACTCGGTGGAGAAGATGGCCGACTGACCCAGCGCGCCCGTGTCGCGCATGGATGGGGACTTGACCGCTGCGCCCTTGTACCGTGCGACGTTGCGCTAGTATGATACTCCGGAAGGTTCAGGCGCCCTGCTGCTTGCCGGCGGGGCGCTTTCGTTTGAGAGAAGGTACACCGTGGCCCTGTCTATCGGAATCGTCGGTCTGCCCAACGTCGGCAAGTCGACGCTGTTCACCGCGCTGACCAAGAAGGGCGGTCTGGCCGCCAACTATCCGTTCGCCACCATCGACCCCAACGTCGGCATCGTGGACGTGCCCGACGACCGTCTCCAGAAGCTCGCCGATATCGTGCACCCCGGCCGCATCGTCCCCGCGACGGTCGAGTTCGTCGACATCGCCGGCCTGGTGAAGGGCGCCAACGAGGGCGAGGGCCTCGGCAACCAGTTTTTGGCCAACATCCGCGAGACCGATGCCATCTGCGAGGTTGTGCGCTACTTCAAGGATCCCAACGTCATGCGCGAGGTCGGCCGTACCGGTGACTTCGTCGATCCGGCGGGTGACGCCGACACCATCATGACCGAGCTCATCCTCGCCGACATCCAGACGCTCGACAAGCAGCTTCCCAAGCTGGAGAAGGAGGCCAAGCGCGACCACGACCTCATGCCGAAGCTGGACGTGGCCAAGCGCCTGGTCGAGTGGCTGAACGAGGGCAACCGCGCCGCGACGCTGGACATGACCGACGAGGAGCGCGCTGCCGCCAAGGGTCTGTTCCTGCTCACCATGAAGCCGATCCTGTATGTGGCCAACGTCGACGAGGACATGCTCGGTGAGGAGCTCGATCCCATCGACGGTGTCACGCCCATTCCCATCTGCGCCAAGGTCGAGGCCGAGCTGTCCGAGCTCGATCCCGAGGAGGCGGCCGAGTACCTGGAGACGCTCGGACTCGAGCGCCCGGGTCTGGAGGTGCTCGCGCAGGCGGCCTACAAGCTGCTCGGCCTGCAGTCGTTCTTCACGGCGGGCGAGATGGAGGTCAAGGCGTGGACGGTGCGCATCGGCGCCACCGCGCCCCAGGCCGCCGGCGTGATCCACTCCGACTTCGAGCGCGGTTTCATCAAGGCCGAGGTCATCTCCTACGACGACTACATCGAGCTCGGCGGCGAGCAGGGCGCCAAGGCGGCCGGCAAGCTGCGCATGGAAGGCAAGGAGTACGTCATGGCCGACGGCGACGTGGTGCATTTCCGCTTCAACGTGTAGCGCGCGCCCTGTCGCGCCCGCGCGCTCGGCTGCGGTGTCATCCCGTTTTCGCGAGGAGCTCTCATGTCCAAGTTCTCTATGTTCAAGTACGGCAAGAAGGCCGGATACCTGGGTGTCGCCACGATCGTCTTGGCGCTCGTACCGACCGTGATCGCGCTCGCGGTCATTCCCGGCCTGCCCGACCAGGTGCCCATGCGCTGGGATTCCGCGGGCGAGGTGATTCGCTGGGGCAGCCGCTACGAGATGCTGATTCCGCCGGTGATGGCCATCGCGTTCGGGTTCGGCATCTACGTGCAGACGATGCGCAAGGCGGCCGAGCACGCCAAGGATTCCATGATCATGGCGGTGAGCACGGCCGAGCGCTTCCTGCGTAGCGGCGTGATCACGACCGCGGTCATCAACGTGGCCAATTTCTACCTGCTCTACGTCACCTTGTCGGGGACGAACCCCTTGGTGTTCTAGGGAAACACCGATCAATTCATTCCGCTCCGGTCGGCCCCGTGCCGGGCGGATGCGGGGCCCTGTGGCAGGGTCGCGCGGGAGCGGATCGTCTTCGACCGGTCCTTCGTCGGGCCGTGCAAAAACGTGCATGCGAGTTTGTCACTGTTTTTCGATGCCGTTTTTCCATAGGTGCCGCAGCCCTCGGAGTTTGCCCAGTTGAATCCTGCGGAAATATCGAAGGTTATCCGCCGGCTGAGCAAAGGTGCCTCAAAAACAGTGACAAACTCGACCCCGCCCGAATCGCCTCCCTGTGAAGTGGGCGGGTCTATGCATTTTTGCGCATATTATAGTGATAATATGCAGTTTTCTGTGGATGCCGGAAACACTGAGCCCGCGGGCAGCCGATCGGCGCTTCCTAGCGAGATGCACGCATGCCGCATGGGGCGCGCCGAGCCTTCTCGGCGCGCTTTTCTATAGCGGCGGCAGGCGGTCGAAGTTGACCGGACGATAGAAGAGCCTTTTGATCTCGTCGGGGTCGGAGGACTGGCCGCGCGCCCACATCGTCTTGGCGACGAGCGCCTCGGTGGTCATGTCGTCGCCCTTGAGGATGCCGGGATGGTCGGCGTATGCGCGCCCGACCTCGTAGACCCCAAGATCGAGCCCCTCCTCGGGGACCTGCGTGGTCACGACCGCCGTGCGCCCCGAATCGACCCAGTCGAAGATGGCCTGCCTGAACGAAGGGGAGCCCGATGTCGCGCCTTCGTACTCGGGGATGCCGCCGATGCCGAAGGTCTCGAGGATGACCGCGTCGTAGTTGGATTCGAGCAGCCCGAAGATGGACGGGTCGATGCCCGGGGTGAGCTTGAGCACGAAGACGCGTTCGTCGAGCGTGGTGAAGAAGCGCGGCGTGGTCGTGGGCGCCAGATTGCTCGCGGCGAGGCCCTGCGCGCGAGCGAGGGCGTCTCCACTGCGGATGATGCGGTCGTTGCGCACGTAGGCGATCGAGGGGTAGTTGACGCTCTTGAAGGCGTTGAAGCTCATGGTCCGCTGCTTGCGGCCGCGCGTGCCGGCGATGACCGCCCCGTTGAACACGATGACGACATCGCGGCTGCGCTCATCGGTCGCATACAGCAGGCTTTGGTACAGGTTGAGCTTGGCGTCGGTGAACGAGTCGCACATGGGCTTCTGCGAGCCGGTGAGCACGATCGGCTTGGGGCTGTCCTGGATGAGGTAGGACAGCGCGGCTGCGGTATATGCCATGGTGTCGGTGCCGTGCAGCACGACGAATCCGTCGTATGCGTCGTAGGCCTCGACGATGGCGGAGCTGATGCGCAGCCAGTCGCGCGGGCGCATGTTGGTGCTGTCGATGTTCATGAGCTGGAGGATGCCGATATGCGCGAGCGAGGCGATCTCCGGCACCGCCTCGGCGAGCTGCTCGCCGGTCAGCGAGGGCGAAAGACCGTTGCCGTCTTCGGCAGATGCGATGGTGCCGCCTGTTGCGATGAGCAAGATGTTCTTCATGGGCGCTTCCTCGTGGCAAGCTCGGGATGGTTTCGTCGACAGTATTGTGACCCATTTTCTCACCGTCGCCCGCTTCGGGCCAAAGATTGCTGGCGCTCCCAAGCGGCGTCGGGACGGCCTTTTCGCTCGATTCGCGCTCGGTCAGCCTGATAAGAAGGGTGCTAGATACAGCAGAATGGGCATTTCCGGCCGCTTTAGGTCCGATCTGCCGCTGCGCCGGATTTCGATGTTGCGCAGTTCTCCTTCAGATGGCCTGTTTTGTCATATGTGCTGGTCGCGAGTGTGTATCATGATGACGTTTGTGAGAGGGGACGGCGAGGCGTCGTCTTGCGAAACATGCAGAAGGGGAGTTCTATGGCTCAGGCTTCTTCCAATCAGACGGGGAGCAAGGTCCTCGTATTCGACTTCGGTGCGCAGTACGGCCAGCTTATCGCCCGCCGCGTGCGCGACCTGCACGTGTACTCCGAGATCGTTCCGTGCGACATCACGGCCGACGAGGTTCGCGCCATGAATCCGGCGGCGCTGATCCTGTCCGGCGGCCCTGCATCCGTTTACGCCGAGGACGCGCCCACTATCGACCCCGAGGTCCTGAATCTCGGTCTGCCGGTGCTCGGTTTCTGCTACGGCCATCAGACCATGGCCGCGGTGCTCGGCGGCGAGGTCTCCCATTCCGATATCGGCGAGTACGGCCCCGCCACGATCGAGCGCGACCGCGAGAGCGCGCTTTTCAACGCGACGCCGATCGAGCAGACGGTCTGGATGAGCCATCGCGATTCCGTGAGCCGCGCCCCCGAGGGCTTCGTGGTCACCTCCTCTACCGATGTGTGCCCCGTCGCCTCCATGGAGTGCCCGGAGCGCAAGCTGTATTCCACCCAGTTCCATCCCGAGGTGCGCCACACCGAGTACGGCCAGCAGATCCTGTCGAATTTCCTGTTCAACATCTGCGGCATCGAGCCGACGTGGACCATGGACAACCTCGTCGAGACCATGAGCCGCGAGATCCGCGAGAAGGTCGGCGACGACCGCGTGATCCTGGCGCTGTCCGGCGGCGTGGACTCGTCGGTCGTGGCCGCGCTCGGCGCGCGTGCCATCGGCCGCCAGATGACCTGCGTGTTCATCAACCACGGCCTTCTGCGCAAGGGCGAGCCCGAGCAGGTCGAAGAGGTGTTCACCAAGCAGTTCGACGTGGACTTCATCCACGTGCACGCCGAGGACCGCTATGCCGCGCTGCTCGACGGCGTGACCGAGCCGGAGGAGAAGCGCCGCATCATCGGCACGCAGTTCTGGAAGGAGTTCTTCGCCGTGGCCCAGCAGCTCGACGGCGTGAAGTACCTGGCCCAGGGCACCATCTACCCCGACATCATCGAGTCCGGCGCGCGCAAGACCGGCGGCAAGGCCTCGACCATCAAGAGCCACCACAACCTGATCCCGTTCCCCGAGGGCGTGCACTTCGACCTCATCGAGCCGCTCGACCACTTCTTTAAGGACGAGGTGCGCGAGCTGGGTCTGGCGCTCGGCCTGCCCGAGCACATCGTGTACCGCCAGCCGTTCCCGGGTCCCGGTCTCGCCATCCGCATCATCGGCGCGGTGAGCCCCGAGAAGCTCGAGATCCTGAAGAACGCCGACGCCATCGTGCGCGAGGAGCTGGACGCCTACAACGCGCGCCTGTTCGAGGCGACCGGCGAGCGCAACTCCGAGCACAGCTGCTGGCAGTACTTCGCGGTCCTGCCCGACATCAAGAGCGTGGGCGTCATGGGCGATGAGCGCACCTACCAGCGCCCGGTCATCATCCGCGCCGTCGAGTCGAGCGACGCC
The DNA here is from genome assembly GCF_002159695.1 of Collinsella sp. An271. Lineage (NCBI taxonomy): Bacteria > Bacillati > Actinomycetota > Coriobacteriia > Coriobacteriales > Coriobacteriaceae > Collinsella > Collinsella sp. An271. The sequence goes on from NZ_NFJE01000006.1 coordinate 150,378, forward strand.
ATGACCGCAGACTGGGCGAAGCTGCCCTACGAGGTGCTCGGCAAGATCTCGAGCCGCATCGTGGCCGAGGTTCCCGGCGTGAACCGCGTGGCGTACGACATCACGTCGAAGCCCCCCGCGACGATCGAGTGGGAGTGATTTTCCCCATAAAACACTTTTCGACAGGTTCTGACACATAACAACGTTTTCGCAGGTAGAAAAGGGTTTTTCTCGATTCGAGAAGAACCCTTTCTATCACTTGGAAACGCTCCCTTCAGGACGATTCTTCCACGAATTCTTCCATGGAAGAGGGCTTAGGAGACGCGGAGGCAGGGCGACAACCCATCGAATGTAGAACGGAGAAGCCCATGCTGAACGAGACGGAACTTAAGGAAATGATAGAACTCGAGGACTTCGCGCACTTCCGGGCGGACCTCGTGGAGATCTCCCCCGAGAGCTTCACGCTCGACGAGCTCAAGGAGATTCTGGGAGACATGATCAGAAGCAAGGTCGCCATGGAGGACGACATGAGGGAGAGCTTCGCGGCCCTCGGGGAGGTGGAGCAGACGCGCCTTCTCGACATGCTGGGAGAGAGCGGATACAAGGATCGCGACTGGTGGTGCCGCATGCTTTTGGACGGGCCAAGGCACAGGGAGTTCCCGACCATCTAGACGCCAACAGGGCTGTATCAGAAGTCGATTCTGGTACGGCCCCTCTTCGTTTGCCCCCCGTTCAGAATGTTCGGTGACCCGGGGCGAGAAGGAGGCGGCCGAGGGCCTACGCCCCCGCCTCCGCCCCCGTCCGGGCGAGGAACATCTTCCGTATGTTGTGGCCCGTCGCGACCAGCCTCCACTCGAGCTCGACCTTCTCGAGCCCCCTCAGCGTGAACCTGGTGAACCCCAGGTTCCTCTTGATGTCGCCGAACGCGGTCTCCACGTCCACGCCCCGCCTCTTCCTGAGCGCCGAGCCCCTCTCCGTGTGGAGCAGGGCGCTGGCCCGCCGCCTGTACTCGGCCAGCCTCGGGTTCGCGGCGACCTGCCTGCGCGCCTCGGGGTCCTTCGACCTCATGCAGTCTCCCCGCCGCGGGCAGCCCCCGCAGTCCCCGCACGTGTACAGCCTCGCCACGCTCTCGAAACCCAGCTCGGACCGCTTCCTGCGGGTGCCGGTGAACGGCAGCGCCCTGCCCTCGGGGCACGTGTACGAGTCGGCCTCCTCGTCGTACTCCCAGTTGGCCGGCCGCATCTCGTCCTCGCGCCAGGCCCTGTTCCTGCGCTCCCCGTAGAACTCGCTGTGCTTCACGAACGCCTCGACGCCCTCGGCCTCGAGATAGGAGTAGTTCTCCTCGCTCCCGTAGCCCGCGTCGGTGACGATGCTGCCCGGGAGCGCGCCCAGCCCCTCGCCTTGACGTGCTCGAGGTGGGGTATGGCGCAGGCGGTGTCGCCGGGGCGCCGGTGGACCGTGGTGTCCACGACGAACTGGTTCTCCGTGCCGGCCTGGACGTTGTGCGCCGCCTTCAGCTGGCCGTTGCCCATGTGGTCGTCCTTCATGCGCATGAACGTGGCGTCCGGGTCCGTCTTCGAGAAGCTGCCCCTGCCATCGAAGGTGGCCTGCTGCCCCTCGTGCCTCTCCATGCGCGGGAGGTAGTCCTTCTCGATGGCGCGCGAGGCCCGCTTGAGCGCGCGGGCCGCCTCGCCCCCGCCCTCGCCCCTCTCCCTCTTCGCCGCGAGGCGCTCGTCGATCCTGCGCGCGGCCTCGGCGATCGCGGCGCTGTCGACCTCTTCGGGCTCCGCCGGGGCGAGGCGCTCCTCCTCTTCCTCGAGCTCTGATCTGTTTCAAGATTTCGGACACGGGAACGGCGGGAATCACGCGGCGAGCGGCAGCGGCTCAAGGGATTCCTCGGGCTCGGCGAAGGCGGCGTCGCACCGGGCCATGAAGGCCGCCATCCGCTCGGCCGGCACCTCGTATCCGATCGAGGAGTGGGGCCTGGAGCGGTTGTAGTAGCCCTCGATGAACCCGTACACCGCCGCGCGGGCCTCGGCGCGCGTCGCCCAGCCGCGCAGCGAGTACATCTCGTTCTTGAGCGTGGCGAAGAAGGACTCGGCCACGGCGTTGTCGTGGCAGCTGCCCGTGCGGCCCACTGAGAGCCTCACATCGCTGGCGCGGGCCCAGTCGGCGAGCAGGCGGCTGGTGTACTGGGAGCCGCGGTCGCTGTGGAATATGGCCCCGCCGGCAACGTAGCCGGCCCCCTTGGCCATGTCGAGCGCCGACACCACCAGGTCGGCCGTCATGCGCTCGGACATCGACCAGCCGACCACCATGCGGGTGCACAGGTCGATGACTACGGCCAGGTAGAGCCACCCCTCGCCGGTCCTGAGGTAGGTGATGTCGCCGACGAGCACGGTCGTCGGCACGGCCGGGCGGAAATTGCGTCTGACCAGGTCCGGCCTGGCGGGCGCGCCCGGGTCGGCCACGGTGGTGGCCTTGCGGGCGTTTTTCACCACGCCGCGTATGCCCAGCTCCGACATGATCTTCCGCACGCGGTAGAGCGTGAGGCGGACGCCCTCCCGCATGAGCTCCGCCCTCACGAGCCGGGCCCCGAAGCGGCCCCTCGAGCGCAGCCAGGCGCGCTCCACGGCCTCGCGCCCGGCGGACCACGGGTCGGGCGGCACGGTCCTCTTCAGCCACTCGTAGAAGCCCGACCGGCTCACCCCGAGCAGCCGGGCCATCATCTTGACCGGGAAGCTCGCCCTCTCCGCCTCCATCAGCAGGTAGCGCTCGGCTACCCCTGCGTCCGGGCGAAGAAGGCAGCCGCTTTTTTCAGGAACTCGTTCTCCATCTCGAGCTCGCGCACCCGCTTCTGCAGCCTTCTCAGCTCGGGGTCCGGGGCCTTCGGGCCGGGCTCCCCGGCGAGCTCGCGCCTGCGCTCGACGACCCACTTGTTCACGGTCTTGGAGTTGAGGCCGAGCTCCCGGCAGCACTCGGTGATCGGCCTGCCCGACGAGATAACGTAGTCGGCGGTCTCGCGCCTGAACTCGGGGGTGTACTTGGATGCTGGGTTCTGCCCCATGTCCCCATCCTCTCTTTCCGGAAGTGAATAAAGCTTACACCGGGCCCCTGAGGTCCCCGTGTCCGGAAAAAGAGTACAGCTCACTCGTCGACCGCCCTCAGGTGGGCGTGGGCCCTCTCCCTCAGGGCGACCTGGTACCGGTCCGTCGACTTCTTCCGCACGAACGAGTACTTGTTGGCGTTGGCCTCGATCTTGGTCCCGTCGAGGAAGCAGGTGTCGAGCGTGATGTGCCCGGCCTCGGCCAGGACGGAGACGACCTCGGAGAAGACCTCCTCGAAGACGGGGCGGATCCTCTCGCTCCGGAAGCGGTTGACGGTGCTGTGCGAGAGGGGGCGCATGCCGGTCAGCCACATGAAGCAGATGTTCTCGGAGGCGGCCCGGGCTATCCGGCGGCTCGAGTAGACGCCCGACGCGTAGGCGTAGAGGACGACCTTCAGCGTCATGGCGGGGTCGTACGCGGGAGCGCCGCCGCCGGGGTAGACGGACTCGAGGGTGCGGCGGTCCATCCCGTCGACGATCGCGTCGACGATCCTCACCATGGAGTTCCCGGGGATCAGGTCCGAGACGTCGGGCGGGAGCAGCATCGGCTGACGCTGCATGCAGGGTTTGAACCTCGGCTCGCTCATGGGGCCTCCAGACCTCGGCGTAATGCTGGGTCAGTTATACCATACCCGCAGGTAGATGCCCAAATATCGCTTCGTCTCGATATGGCTGGGGAGACTCGGGGCATAAGAAAGGGGGCCGTGCCAGAATCGACTTCTGATACAGCCCCTTCGATGCGGGGCTTAGAACGGGATGTCCTCGGGTGCCAGCGGATTGTCGATAGGCGCCTCGTCTGCGACGGCGTCGGTGCCGCGGCGGGACATCAGCTCGATCTCGTCGGCGATGACGTCGATCTTGCTGCGCTTCTGGCCTTCGTGCTCCCACTGGCTCCAACGGATTTTGCCTTCGAGGGCGATCTTCATGCCCTTGGCCAAGATCTTCGCCAGACCCTCGGCGCGGAGGCCGAAGACTTTGACGTCGATGAAGTTCGGGTAGTCTTCCCATTCGCCTGTCTGGGCGTTGTGACGACGATCGTTGACGGCGATGCCGATTTCGAGGACCGACGTGCCGCCTGCGGTCTTGAGCAGTTCGGGGTTGCGGGTCAGGTTGCCGGTGAGGTTGACGCGGTTGATGGACATTTCGATCTCCTTTTCTTGGATGGCTTGCTGCCGTTCATCTGACGGGCGCGTCCGGACAGTGCGAGAGCGACGCAGTGCAAGCATCTTGGGCTGGTCGATATCGGTCAGCTCGCGCAGAGCTGTCCGTATCGTTGGCGGCGTAGAAGTTTTCGAAACGGGAAGCGCAGCGAATACGGAACGTCCGGTTGGAAAAGTTCCCAAGATACGCCGCGCGGAGACAGCTTCGTGCTGTAGCGTCCAAACGTCAGATCGATTGGCTGCACGCCTTCGAGGGAAGGAGGTCTTCGTCCATCGCGGAGCCCACCCAGGCGCCATCACGCTTCCGAGCGCAGAGCGCGGAGGGGACGACGTCGAAGGCGTCTCGCCCTCGACCCGACGCGGGCACAAGGCTGGCGAATGGGAAAGCGACCAGGCTCGGTCGTCGAAGGGCACGGCCTCGCGCTCGGCAGGCGAAGACAAAAGGGCATGGCCGTCGAGGGCAAGACCACGCTGGACGCTGCAGACGTGAAGGCACGCGCACGACGACGCCGCGACGACGATGAAAGGAAACGCTGCGAACGACGAGATGAACATCCGGGAAGCGCCGCCGCAATCGCGGTTGCGCGTCGCAAAGCGCCGCCCGCTACGCAACCGCAGCGGCGTGCGCGGGCGGCGAATGGGAAGGGGTGCCTATGGTGCCGCGGACGACCCCTCAGAGCGGCACCATAGGCGAGCTGCTTCAGGCGTTCTGCTTGGAGGGCAAGGCCAAGACGCCTTTGTCGACGGCGTTCATCACCATGGCCGCCATCTCGGCACGGGTGAGCGCGCGCGTCGCGTCGAGCGAGCGGGATCCGTCCTCGCCCTCGACGCCTTCGATCACGCCGGCCTCCACGGCCCACGCCATCGTCTGGACGGCCCAGCCGCTGACGTCCTCCGCGTCGGAGAACACGTCGAGCGATGCGGCGTCCGCGGCGGAGACGTCGGCGCCGGCCGCCTTCGCGACCACGGCGGCGAACTGCTCGCGGGTGAGCGCGTCGCCCACGCCGAACGTGTCGGCGTCGTAGCCGTCCATGACCTTCGCGTCCACCGCCCAGTTGACCGCCGGGGAGTACCATTGGCCTTGGGCGACGTCGGCGTGCGGCGCGGCGGGCCTGGACCCGTCGCCTTCACCCATGAGGTTCCACACGACCTGCGCCGCCTGCTCGCGCAGAAGGCCGTCGTCCGGCCCGAAGAGCGACGTGCCGCCGTAGCCTCCCATCAGGTCGTGGCGGTAGGCGTAACCCACGGCGTCCAGGTACCACGCCCCGTCCTCGAGGTCGGTGAAGGGCAGCTCGTGGCTCTTGTCGTCGAGCACGAGGGCGTACTGGCCGGCGTGGTCGAAGGGCAGGGACGCGTTGCCGTCGGCGCCCACCACGGCGGAGGACCGGTAGGCCATCCTCCCGGCGTCCTCGTCGTAATGGTAGAGGTTCGCCCAGAGCCCCGCGTTCTCCGCGCCCACGGGGGCGGTCAGCGTCATGGTGAAGCCGAACGGCCCGTCGTGCTGGAGGGTGAGCTGCACCGTGCCGACCTCGCCGGTGACGGCGTTGATCAGGTCGACCGGGATGGTGCTGGTGCCCATGGACACGCCCATGCCGATGTCGACCAGGGCGGCGTTCTCGGGGATGTCCGTCCCGTGCACCGTCCAAACGGCGCCGCCGGGCACGCTGACCTCCAGGGTCACGTCCCTGCCCGCCAGCGTCTCGAACACCTCCTTGTCCAGCGTGGTCTGGCCGGCGGGGAGGGCGATCTCCACGGTGTCGCCGTCCTTGGCGTCCTCGATCTTGTCCACGGCCTGCTGGCTGGGGGTCTTGGTGGGATTGCTGGGTGTCGTCCCGCCGCCGATGTACCGCCAATTTGCCGTAATCGTTGTGTCGACTGCGGGCATGGTAAAGGTGGTGCTTGCGCTGGAAGCGCTGGCAAAACTGCCGCCGTTTGAGGAAGTCCACCTGTCAAAGCGGTAATTGCTGCGGCTTCCTGCGTCGATATGGATAACTGCGCCCTCGGCATACTCGCCGCCTGTTGTGCTGCCGCTGCCGCCCTTTAACTCAACCGTAAGGGTATAAGTAACAGGGGCAGTTTCCGTTACGGCAAAGGAAAGCTGCACATTTGCGTTGGTGCCGTTGCTGCCGGAAATGGTAAGCGTTTCGGAATAGTCGCCCGCGCCAAGCCCGGTTTTAGGCTGGACGGTAAAGGCAGCCGTACCATTTGAGGCAAGGGTGGCGGTATCATTCGTAAAGCCCTCTCCCGCTGTAATAATGTAGTTCGTGCTGGTAGGCAGATCAACCGTTACATTTTGGTTTCCCGTATTTGTGAGCGTTACCGTCTGCGCGGCGGGGGCTTCCGTATAGTCTACCGTTTTACTGCCAAAGTTCAGCGCAGCCGGGGACGCGGAAATGCCGTAGCTGGGTGCGATATAGGCGGGTATGGTGATTTTCAGCGGTTGGCTGACATTCCCCGCCGCGTCTTTCGCCACAATGTAAATATCCTTTGCGCCCGCACCCGAAAGGCTTGTAAGGGAAATGGTCTGCTCACCGCTGATGCAGGAAGTTCCCTCCCCGGTGGTGTCTATGGTCGGGGCGGTATCGCCGCTTTCCACGACTGCATAGTAATAGGTGCCAGCTTCGCTACTGGTAAACTTCACCGTAGCGGTGGTGTCGCTGTTGCGGGTCGCGCTGCCCGGTGTCAGCGTGGGCGCGGTGGTATCGCTGGAAACGGTAAGTGCAACCGTTTCAAACGCGCTGGCGTAATCAGTCAGTTTGGTATCGTCTTGTTCGCCGCCGTTGTACTGCTCGCTGAACACATACAGGGTATAGGTTCCCGCCGCGAGGCCGGCGGGAATGGTGACCTCCGCCGTGCCGCTTGCTTCGGCCGGCTGCGCCACTCTGCCATAATACTGTGCGCCGCTGCTATCCGCAATGATAACGGAGATATATTCATTTGTTCCGGTGGTCGCCCCGGTGTAATTGAGCGTAATGGTATCGCCGGGCTTGCCGCTGGCGGCTTCTTCCGTTACGGCAAAATTGCGGCTATTATCCAAAAGCGTCAGTTTCCATTCGCTGCCGTCATAATCGCCAATTTCAAAAATCGCGTCGCCGGCTTCGCCGCCTTGATTACCGCCGCTGGAAGCGGCGGGGATTTTGCCGCCTGCGGCGGCAGATGTGAAGAGGACAGATGTCAGATCTAAATTAAAAGCGGGACGAGCAGCCCAGTCATCGTTCACGGTGATGAAGTCCACATACCCATAGCCGTAGACCGCGCCCGCACCGTCCGTATAGCCGGCGTAAGGCGAGCGGAGCCACCACGCACAGGCGCTGCCGCCATAATTGGCAATACGTGCGTTATCATTGGCAAAACCGTATGCGCCGTTTTCCGCTTCCTGCGCCGAGAGGAAAAACACCTTGTCCTCGTTCAGGATATTTTCAGACGCTGCAAACGGAACGCTCTTTGTGCTGCTTGTAAACGCCTCGTCGCTTTTCGTGGTTGCAATTACCGCGCCCTGTTCGCCTGTGGAAAAATTACTGCTTGCAAAGGTATTGCACCACGCCTGCGCGTCGCTGCCCTGCCATGTGTTGCTATACGGGCTTGTGTTATCGAAATATACACCGCCATAATAGCCTGTTCCAAGCAGTCCGTCGGAGAGCAGGAAAAGGCCGGTTTCCCCTGTGTTGGTCTGGTCGTCCAAAACCCGCCATTTGATAGGGCCGGAAGTGGTGTAGTTGTCCGGCGCAGACCAGTTGCCGTAATAGATATAGTCGTAGCCGTTTGTGCTGTCATAGCCGCTGATCCCACTTGTCCCCAGCATAATGGTTTTATCGCCCTCCGCCGCAAACGCCGTGGCGGGGAGCAGGGACAGGCACATGGCCAGGGTGAGCAGGATGGATACGATTCGCTGTTTCATTTGGTGCCTCCCGTCATGGCGCGGCGGCAGCGCGCCGCGCCTCGCGAAAGGCAGGAAGGACGTCGCCTCGGGCCCTTCGCATGCTGATGTCCGATAGGCTTCACAGCCTCTTCACGAAACCATTATACAGGGAGGTCACGCGTGCTGGGAAGCCCCTGGCGGCGAGCGGGGCGAGAAAAAGGGGCTGTATCAGAAGTCGATTCTGGTACGGCCCCGTCTTTTGTGAACACCTTTGTGAAGTGACAGAACGTTACGAATCGAGCCTGCCGACCAGCCAGAGCAGCGGCAGGAACGGCAGCACGCACAGACACAGCAGCATCGCCAGCGCCGTAGCCACGCCCCAGGCGACGTCTTCCCGCGTCACAACAGAATCTCGTTCACACGAGCCTGCACGGCGTCGTAGAGCGAGCCCAGCCGGTGCCTGCGCTCATCGCCGTTGCCGTACTCGCCGCGGATGACGGCCTGCGCGAGCGCCTCGATGTCGGCGCCGCCGGAGCCCCCGGAGGAGGAGCCGCCAGCGCCCAGGATCTCGTTCACGCGCGCCTGGACGGCGTCGTAGCTCGCACCCAGCGCGGCGCGTCGTGCGTCCCCGTTTCCGTAGTCGCCGCGGATCACCGCCTGTGCAAGCGCCTCGATGTCGGCCCCTGAGCCGCCCGAGGAGGAGCCTCCCGAGGCGGAGCCCCCGCCCAGGATGCGGTTCACCTCCGCCTGCACCTCGTCGTAGCGGCTACCCAGCGCGCCGCGCCGCGCGTCCCCGTTGCCGTAGTCGCCCCGGATGACCGCCTGCGCGAGCTCGGCGACCGAGCCCGACGGCGCAGAGCCGCCGTTCCCGCCGCCGGCGGCAGCGCCGAAGCCGCCGCCCGTGATGCGCGCCCTGAGCGCCGCCCACTTGCCGGCGTCCACGTAGGGTGCCGGGCAGCGCTTGCCCGTCACGTCGTAGTGGCGGATGACGCGCGTGATGCCGTAGGTCGCGCGCAGGTAGGCGTAGATCTCCGCCAGCGCGGCCACCTGCGCGTCGGTGAAGTCCTCCCCGGCGGAGACGACCTCCACCGAGACCGTCCGCTGGTTCTCGGCGAAGTCGCCGACCGCCCAGGCGGTGTCTTCGAGGCGCACCGACTGGCGGATGGCGCCGTCCTTGTCCACGAAGAGGTGCGCCGAGGCCCCCGCTCCGGGGCGCGAGAAGTACACCAGGTTGTTGTGCGCGCTCGCCGAGGTCGCGGTGTAGTGGACCGCCATGCCGTCTATGGCGCGGCCGCCGCGCCCCGCCGTGTAGTTCGCGCCGCTCGCCTGGATGAACTCGACGATGTTCACAGCCCCTCACCGCCCTCCGCCTCGAAGTCGTCCGGCGCCCCCTCGGGGCCCTGCTCGATCGCCGCCAGCTGCTCGGCCGTCGGCTCCATGGTCGCCTCGTCACTCATCGGAGGGCTCCTTCCCCTCGTTGCCTCCCGCGCCCAGCTCCGCCATCACAGGCGACAGCACCGCCATCACCAGCGCCACCGCCACGGCGCGCCACGCGGGCTCCAGCACCGCGCAGCCCACCAGCATGTCCACGTTCGCGACGATGACGCCCAGGACGCCCTGGACGATCGTGCGCGCCAGCCGCCACGGCCACTCGTTGCTCGTCAGGAACTCGCTCACTCACTTCACCTTCCTCAGGTTCTCGATCTCCGTCTTCACGACGGCGACGTCCTGCTCCAGGGCGTAGGTGCGCTCGATCAGGCAGTTGTGCTTCTCGACCTGCCTCGTGAGGTTGTCGATCTTCACCTCCATGACCGCGCGGCTGCGCGAGTTAGACACGAGCACGCCGATCAGAGTGAGGACGCCTGTCACCAGCGCAGCGATTACCGACTCCATACGCACCCCCTTTCCAGACAGGCTCGTCCCGTCTGGAAAGGAGTATCCGCTACGGTCACAAATGCATCATTTAGCAGGTAAAATGAATGAATAATCAAATGGCAGGCACTTCAAAAAGGTGCTCAGAAGAATATGGGACAAAGAAACTCGGTTTGGAGGATGCGATGGACGATGTGATCTACGACGAGAATGTTAATTACGATGCCCTTGAACAGCACACCTACGAGGACTCGGGAGACGCGGTGTTCTACACATGCCCTATATGCGGAGGAGAATACCTTGCAACGTTTATAACCGAGCAAGACGGCAGGACGATGTGTATCGATTGCTGGAACGAGCGTTACGGAGACTAATTAGCACCACATCCAGGAAATAGATGTCCGTAAGAAGGCACAACGAAAAGAGGAGGGCATGGATGAGCGATAGATTCCCAGACGTCGACTGGTACTGCGATCGATGCGGTGCGTACCTCAACACCCAACCAGGATTCGATGACCACAGGTACATATGGAAATGCACGGAGTGCGGGCATAAGAACAGCATCTCCTCAGCGAACATCTATGACTCGCACGAAGAATACTGGGGCCAAGAGGACGAATAGCCAACTCGAAAAGCCCCGCCCCTCGCGCCGCCCGCAAGGCGGGCTCATCCCCAGCGGAATCCGGCGGCGCGTCCACCCCTCCGGCACATGCGGCGCAGGCGCCGCACGCGCCGGAGGGGTGCCGGGCTAAGTGGCTGCCTTCACCGTCAGGTACCCGGCGCCCCCGACCCCGTCGATCCGCATGTACTGGTAGCCCGCTCGCGAGCTCGCGTACGTCGTCCCCGCCCCGCCCACGAGCGAGGTGCACTGGTAGAAGGTCTGGAAGCCCGAGACGCCTGCCGGTAGCGCCCAGTCGGCGTCCGCCCAGATCGTCACGAGCGCGCTGCAGCCGCCGAAGGTGTAGTCCAGGCTCTCGAGCGAGGACGGGTCGAAGCCCGAGAGGCCGATCTCGGTCAGGGCGTCGCAGCTGTTGAAGGTGTGGTGCATCTGGCGCACACCGCCGAGGTTCCCCATGCCCGAGACCTCGGCGACCGACTGGTGGCCGTAGAGCCAGTAGTTCGTGTTCACCTCGTCGAAGGTGCCCATGTCGGCCGCAATCGCGACCGCCTCCACGTCGTCGCGATGGTCGTACCACGGCTGGTACCCGACCGAGTCGTAGCGCGCCTGGGCACACAGGTGACCGCCCGTGACCAGCGTGCGCCCCGTCGCGGGCGTGGCGGAGGCGGTGAGGACCAGCTCCCCATCGTCGTAGAGGTAGCAGTTGAACCAGTCGCGCGCGTCCGCAGCGGGATCTGTCAGCACGCCGTTCTCGTTTAGGGTGAGGTGCGAGACGCTTGCCGTCGAGTCGGGGACGTAGCCCCCGCCGCCCACCAGCCGCCCGCAGCTGTAGAACGGCAGGCTGCCCGACGGGTTCGAGCTCGGAGCCCACTCGGTCGCGTAGATCGTCTCGAGCGACGCGCACCCCGAGAACGCCTGGTTGAAGCTCCCGACGCCCTGCATCTCCTCGAAGCCCTCGACCTCGACCAGGCTCCCGAACCCTGAGAAAAAGTGGTTCCCGTTCGTGAGCCCGCCCTGTGAGAAGTCGGAGTCGAACCCCACCCGCGTGACGTCCAGCTTCACGTCGTCCCAAGGTCGCGCGCTCGCGGAGGAGTACCCGGCGGCATCAACCTCCCAGGCATCCAAGATGACCGCGCCGGGCACGTCGGAGGAGCGCCCGTCGCGGTAGTTGAACTCGAGCGTTCCGTCGGCGAGCAGTATCGCGCGCATCTTCACGCCCACGTCCCATGTCAGCGCGAGGATTGCCGGCGCCATCTCGCTCGGCCTGTACGTCTCGGTAAGCCCGTTCTGCGCGCGAATCGCGCCGGCTATGGCGTCGAACACGGAGTCGGAGATCACCCCCGTGCCCGTGGAGCCCGCCGCCTGGAACGGCGCGCCATCCCTCGTTCCGTCGAGCGCGAGCACCGCCGCCGCCATCTCGGAGGGCAGGTAGGTGTCCGTCTCGCCGTTCTGGGCGCGGATGGCGTTGGCGATGTCGGTGAATACGTCCTTGCCGATCGTCCCCATGGCCATCAGAACTCAACCTCCGAGAGGTCGTCGAGCGCCGCGATCTGCTGCGCCACGTACTCCTTCGTCGCGTACGCCGAGAGGTCGGGCGTCGCCCCCGGCGCGCCGTCTGCGCCGTCCTGACCGTCCTCGCCGGGGTTGCCCTTCTGCCCCTGCTCTCCCGTCTCGCCCTTGAGGCCGGAGAAGGCGAACGCGAAGGTGCGCGCGCCCGGCGTGCCGCCGAGCGTCACGGTGACGGAGGGCGCGCCCGTGGAGGCGTCAACCGTCGCGGTCGCCCCGACGATCTGCGCGTCCTCGCCGTCCAGGCCGTCCAGCCCGTCCTGCCCGGGCGCGCCCTGTGGGCCGCGCAGCGTCTCAAGCTGCCCGGATGTGAAGTCGGAGTACTCGAATGGGTCGCCCTTGGGGCCGCGCAGGTCGGCCGAGCTCGTCCCGCTCGCGCTCGTCACGGTCAGCACGGAGTCCGACCACGAGTGCGTGCAGCTCACACCGTCCTGGCCGTCAGCGCCCGGCGCGCCGTCCTGGCCATCAACGCCGTCCGCGCCGTCCGCGCCCGGCGCGCCCTGGACGCCCTGCGGGCCGCGCAGCGCCTCGAGCTGCCCCTCGGTGAAGTCGGAGTACAGGAAGGGGTCGCCCTTCTCGCCCTGCTCTCCCTTGAGGTCGGCCGAGCTCGTGCCGCTCGCGCTCACGACCGTGAGCACCGTGCCGCTCCACGAGTGGGTGACGCTCACGCCGTCCTGCCCGTCGGCACCGGGAGCCCCGTCCTGGCCGTCGGCGCCGTCCGCCCCGTCCTCGCCGGGGTCGCCCTTCGGGCCCTTGAGCGCCGCCAGCTGCTCGGCCGTGAAGTCGGCGTAGGTGAACGGGTCCCCCTTGTCGCCCTTCTCGCCGTCGTCCCCCTTGTCGCCCTTGGAGCCGTGGGTGAGCGTCGCCGTGGTGGTGCCCGTGGCGTCGGTCACGGTGACGACCGCGCCCGCCTCGGTCTGCTCGACCTTCGCGGTCGGGCTCATGCCGTCGGCGCCGTCCTGCCCGTCCGAGCCCGGGGCTCCGTCCTCGCCGTCTGCGCCCGGGGCGCCGGGCTCCCCGTCGAAGTCACCGCGCTCGGCTGCGGCGAGCAGCCCCTCCTTGGCGGCGTTCGCCGCGCTCGCGGCCGCGTTCGCCGCGGCCACCGCGCCCGACGCCCCCTGCGCGTCCTCCAGCGCCTCGGCGGCGACGTCCGCCGCCTGCTGCGCCTTCGCCACCGCGTCGGAGATGAGGGCGTCCGCGCCCTCGAACTTCTCGATTGCCTCCAGGAACAGCGAGTACCCGTCGTCGCCGCCCTCGCCCGTGCCCGTGAGCGCCTGCGCCACGCGCACGGAGAAGGGAAGCGTGGATATCGCCTCGCCGTCCTGGCAGACCATCACCTGCGCGTCCACCGTGCCCTCGGCGCACGCCATCGCGGCGGGCCAGAAGACTCGGAAGCTGCCGGCTTCCGCGTCCACCGCCTCGAAGGGCTCGCAACCGCGCACGCGCCGCTCCCGGTGCCGCCACAGCAGGTACACCGTGGCGCCCGTGAGGTCCACCGCCTCGCCGCCGCGCGCCACCGTGAGCGCGAGCCCGCGCCCCTCCGCGTCGGCAGGCGACGCCGTGAAGCGGCCGCCCAGCGGCGCGTCGCACTCGTCCCACGTCACCTGCCGCAGGCCGTCGCCCGCGAGCGCGAACGTGCTCGTCTCAGCCATGTCAGAACTCCTCGCTCCCCAGGTCCTCGTAGGACGCCACCGTGTCGGAGGCCGCGGCCGCCGTCTCCTCGACCGCCGTCACGCGCGCCGCAACGTCGGCCGACGCCGCCCACGTCGTGCGCTCGACCGAGCCCAGCGTGAGCCGCACCGCCGGCGCGCCCTCGCCGAGCTCGCGCACGCGCCGCACGCAGCGCGCCTTGAGGTGCCACGCGGGAGAGCGCGACGAGTCGACGACGGCAACGTCGTGATCGCCCTCGGCTCCCGCCGCCGCGCCGGGGCCGGCGCGGCCCTGCTCGGACCCCGCCGCCCCAAGGCCCATGCGAGGGGAGGGAAGCGATGGAGACCGTGATCGCCTGCGCCGTCGCCGCGGTCCTCTCCTCGACGGTCACGCTCGTCGCCTACGCGTGCTGCGTGGCGGCGGGCAACGCTGACCGGAGGGACAGGGCTTCGAAATAGGATGACCGCCTGACATATCGTCATGACGAACGCCTCGCCAAGGTTCCTGTGAGCTACCTCGGCGAGGCGTCTTCAATTTCTGGCGGACCGGAGCCCGTGGGGATTGATCGGTTGGGCCCCGGCCCATGTCCTCCAGTCGACGGCTAGATGTCAACCCGCTCGAACGCCCTCCCGGCGAGCCGGGCGGCGAGGAGGTGCCCCGCGACGAACGCGACCGCGCCGGCGGCGAGCACCGCGAGCTGCGCCCCGGGGTTCGAGAGCCCCGGCTGGGCGAGGAGCTCCGCGAAGGCGGGCGAGAGGTACGGCGCCGCCTCGAAGCCGAGCATCACCGCGAGTGCCGGCACGCTCGCCGCGACGAGCGGCACGCCGACCCTGGAGGGGTCGCGGAAGTAGAGCGCGTAGTAGACGAGGTCGAAGACCGCGAAGGTGAGAAGCGAGAAGCCCAGGAAGGCGAGGTTCGGGGGCATGCCGACGACCGCCCCGGGCGTCCCGACGAGCGGGCGCAGGAGCGAGAAGGCCCCCATGAGAGCCACGCACGCGGCGTCCGCGAGCGCCGTGGCGGCGACGCGCGCCGCGGCCACCTCGCGACGCGAGACCGGCAGCGTGGCCACGTAGTCCAGGTCGCGCTGCTCGCGGGCGCTCTGAGCGTTGAAGTAGGGGCACAGGCACGCGTAGAGCAGGATGACGGCGTAGGGCCAGTTTGGCACGAGCACGAGCGCGGAGAGTCCGAGCACCACGAGCGTCATCGGGTGCATGACGAGGCGGATTTCCTTCGCCACGAGCGCGGGGACCTTGCTTCTCATCTGCCATCCTCTCTGTCCAGGTGGGTCATGATCTGCTCGAGGTCGGCAGCCTCGCCGATCCCCGCCGTGGCGGGGACGAGCGCGGTCTCGCCGGACGCGGTTCGCCTCGTCCCCAGGACACGGGCGCCCGCGCTCCGCGCCTCCTCCGCTGGTGCCACACGGTAGCGCGTCCGATACTCGGCGAGCGGGCAGGCGGCCTCCACGCGCCCGCGCCTTATGTGGACGATGTCGTCGGCGCACTTGTCGAGGTCAGAGGTGATGTGCGTCGAGAAGAGGACGCCGCGCTCGCCGCTCGCGACCAGGTCGAGGAGCAGGTCGAGCAGCTCGTCGCGCGAGAGCGGGTCGAGACCGCTCGTGGGCTCGTCGAGGACGAGCAGGCGGGCACCGTGGGAGAGCGCGAGCGCCAGCGCGAACTTGACGCGCATCCCCTGGCTGAGCTCGCGCACGCGCTTGCCCGTGTCGAGCGAGAAGCGCCTTGCGAGGGCGTCGAAGGTCCGTGCGTCCCACGAGTCGAAGATCCGCGACGACACGCCCGCGATCGCGGCGAGCGTCTTCGTCTCGTAGTAGAGCGCCCCGCCGAGCACGATTCCCATGAGCCCCCTGGCGCGGGCCCAGTCGCCCTCGGCGCTCCTCCCCAGTACCTCGACGGTCCCGGCGTCCGCGCGCGCCGCCCCGGCAACGCACCTGAGCGTCGTGGTCTTCCCGGCGCCGTTGCGCCCCACGAACCCCACGATCCTGCCCGCGGGCACCTCCAGCGACACGTCCCTCAGCTCGAAGGACGGGTAGCGCTTGCGGAGCCCCGCCACCCTCAGGAGCGGCGCGCCGCCCCCTCCCGTCAGTTCCATCGCTGCCTCCTTTCGGTAGCACAAGTTATACTTGTTGTACCGTGAGGATAGCATAGGTATAACCAGTAATACAAGTAATACCTATGCGGCAAAAGAAAAAAGAGGCCGTGGCCCCTTCGGGAAGACCGCCCGGCCCTAGGCCTCTCCCAGCGAGAGCGCCCCGCCGAACAGCCTCCGGAACATCTCCTCGTTGCCCTTCACGGGCTTCAGGGCGATTCCCTGCTCGGAGTCGGAGAGCACGAGCACGGTGTCGCCCGGCTCGATGCCGAAGGTGTCGCGGATGTCCTTGGGGATCACGATCTGGCCCTTCGGCCCGACCTTCGCGGTCAGCGCGGTGAAGCGCCCGTCCTCCTCGCTCGCGCGGTGCTGCATGTTCGCTCCTTCTGGTAGTCAAAGTAATACAAATTATACCATAGGGGGGCTCATTGCCCGATTCGGGCGTGAATGTTCGGGGAATAAAACTGAATACCGAGTTACGGCGCAAGAGCATACGGGGGACATGCCCATGGACGACCCAAAGATTGTGACAAGGCCGGCACGCGTCGACTTTCACATCCACTCGGCGGCGAGTGTGCGCACCCGGGATGCGGGAAACGAGGCGCTCGCCCGCTGCACGCCCGACAGGGTCGAAACGCTCGTGGAGAAGATGAGCGATCCCAAGCTCTCCATCAACATGTGTGCAATTACGGACCACGATTGCTTCGACGTCGAGATGTACCGCGCCTTGAAGTCGAAAGAGGGGCATGGGGCGCTAAGGAAGGTCCTTCCGGGCGTTGAGTTCACCGTCGCCCTCCCGGACGACATGGATCGGCCGACTCCGATTCACGTAGTCGCGATCTTCGACGATCGAGGTCCAGACGACCTGATCGAGGCTCTAGACAGCCATATCCCTAAGACAGCAGGGGGAAGGCCGGAGTACGACAACAAGGACAAGAGCGCCTTTTCTTCGCAACGTTTTTCTCAAATTCTCAGCGACATCGGCCTGAGCACGGTGCTCATCGGGCACGAGAAGTCCGTGGGAAGGGAGCAAAGGAACGACGTTAGCAGCCTAGGGGCCGAGCGTGCCGACGAGATCGTGCTCACCGAGTTCATCGACGCGGTAGAAATCCGTAACAGGCGGAACGAGGTCGACATGCGGAACCTGGTTGAGCGGTACACGAAGCCGGACGTCCCGTTCGTCTTGGGGAGCGACTGCCATGACTGGGACGCCTACCCGCTCTCCTCAGCCGGCTTTCGCGGGAGGGAGGACGAGGTTGGGTTCTGCTCCCTGAAATGCCTCCCGACGTTCGAGGGTCTTGTCATGTCCATTACCGACCCATCGCGCATCAAGGTCGGAAACGCTTCGTTCTTCAATCCTGCTGCGCCGAAGTTGGACAGCCTCGACCTCGTCATCGACGGGGAGCCCTGCTCGATTCCCATGTCTGCTGGGGTCAACGTCGTCATCGGGGACAACTCGATCGGCAAGTCGATGATCCTCCACGTTTTGACCGGCCTCTACGGCGACGGGGAGGATGCCAGGCGCCTCAAAGAGGGATATAGCGAATACTGCAGGCGCGAAAAGATAGAGGTAAAAAGCAGGATTAGTCCTTCTCAGCTGTTTTGGTTCGATGACCAAGGCAGCATCCGTGGGGCACTTGAGGAGCTACACGAGGGGACAGAGGGCAGCAGATTCGACCGCTACTTTCAGGAGCACGTGAATCTCGACGTAGTCAAGGGAGCTTTGAAGCGGCATCTCGAATCGTGCGTGGATGCCCTCGCCTCGAAGGTCGAGTACAACGACTTCATGGGCCGACTCAAAGAGACGATAATTCCGCTCGAGGTTCACGAGGTCTCCGATCGAATGGCCGTCGCCGGCTCGCTCCGCGCAAAGCAGACGAAGGATGTGGAGGGCTTCAACGGTGCCGTTGAATCCGTCAGAGACCAGGTTGCTGCTATCAAAACCAATCATAGAGCGGTTCTCTCGAAGCTCGGACCTGACGCGGAGAAGGACCTCGACGACGCCGTGGAAGCACTTAATCGTCTTCTGGCGCTCGGCCAAGGAGAGATGGCATGCCGTAAGTTTGACAACGAGAAAAGAGGGGTTGTCCGTCGCATCGCCAATGAACTTAAAGGCCGTCTCCAACAGGAAAAGACCGACGAAGAGAACTCGAGAGACGCCTACAGGGAGCAGCTTGACGTGGCGGCTGCCCAGGTCGCAAGGGCGGTTGCCTTGCGCTTGCACAGAAAGGCGCAGCCGATGAACCCCGAGGGCGTCAATGTGAGAATCGGAAGGACTCCGGTCGGAGACCTCGAGTTTGTTTCAGAGCTCAACATAAAACAGATCGATCGAGACTACTGCATTTCGCTCCTAGGGGGTATTTTCAACAAGACGCCACTTCCCATAATTGTCAGAGGTATCGAGGGCGAGACGGACCTCACCTCGGAAAAGGTTGCGTCTAGCTTCTCTGTGAACAAGCCTCCCTCCGAAAGGTGGGCTCAGGAGATGAAGAGACAGCTGGACGCCGCAGTTGATTTGATCTCGGAGCGAGGGAAGATAACGAACGAGAAGATTGGCCTTGACAGTGAGCCGTCTGCCGGGTTGTATGGTCGAATTTATTTCGACCTGATGGCGGGAGACGAAAAGCAGGGTATCTATCTCGTAGACCAGCCGGAGGACCAGATATCACAGACTGCAATCCGAAACGACGTCATCCGGGCGTTCTCCAAGATGAGACAGAAGAGACAGGTCATCATTGTCACTCATAATCCCCAGTTTGTTGTGAACCTCGATGCAGACAATGTCATCGCTCTGGGGAGAGATGGAGCAGGGAGGATTTCGGTCAGAAGTGGCGCGCTGGAGTACGAGTGCGCGGATTACTCGATTCTCGGAATCGTTGCCGATACGGTGGAAGGAGGAGCTGATGTCGTCAGAAGGCGCCTCAAGCGCTACGGAGCACAGGACACTTCGCGTCGTCCTCAGCAACGGGAAAATCACATTTGATGGAGTGGAGGGCTTCTCTATTGATTTAGAGAATCCAGAGCTGAGACTGGGCGATTTGTATGACGCTGTATTTGCTCCAATCGAGGTACCCACATCCTTAACTGTAGAATCCTCGCCTGAGATAATGAAGATTCCTAAGGCTGTGGAGTACTACAAGGACCTTAAGGCACTAGTCGAGACTGCATCGAAAACGATATGCGATTCTGTCGATTTCCCCACCGACAGCGAGACGGTTGGCGAGGATTCGATTCCTTAACCCTTCTTGTTTTGGGGTCTCGCGGTGCCGCCCTATCCTCCGTACGGAAGGGTTGACTACGGTGGATGCATCCATCCAGCCGATTGCTCTCCGCGGGGATTCCCAGCACGTTGTCTTTGGGACTTCGCGAGAGTAGAATGCACGCGTATCCTTATTGATGGAGGGAATCTCCTTTGTACCTCGAGATTGGTGAGTTCCAGATTGGAACCGCTCCCCGTGATCTTCGGCAGGAAGTCGCGAGGAGCTGACGGCACAACCTGCGCACGGCTATGACGACGTCTGGTAGACGCCGGCTCATTCTATCGTGCGCGCACGGTTCGAGCCCGAGGGCCGCGGCTTTGCTGCCGCGGCCCTTTTTGTCTCGATCGTGCAAAGGAACATGTGATGAAGGAAATAGACTTCCTCCGCGGCCGCCCGGCCGCGAACCTCGCGCGCTTCGCGCTGCCCGCGCTCGGCGCCAACCTCCTGCAGTCCGCCGACCAGGTCGTGGACATGCTCGTCGTGGGGGCGTTCGTCGGCGAGCGGGGGCTCGCCGCGCTCGCCAACGCCACGATGGTCGGCTTCGTGGCCAACTCGCTCTCGCTCGGCCTTTCCGTGGGCGCCACGGTGCTCGTCTCGCGCCGCCTCGGGGCGGGCGACCCCCGCGGCGCCTCCCGTGCGGAGGGGGCGGCGCTCCTCGCGGCGCTCGCGCTCTCTGCCGCCGTCGCGCTGCCCTGCGCGCTCCTCGCCGGCTCGCTCTACGGCGCGCTCGGCGTCCCGGCAGACGCGCTCGCGGACGCCGCGGCGTACACGCGGGTCTGGGCGGCGGGGCTGCCCGGCGCCTTCCTGCTCTTCGCCGCCGGCGCCGTCATGCGCGCCCGCGGCGACGCCCGCACCCCGATGTGGCTCGCAGTAGCCGTCGCCGCGGTGAACTGCGCGGGCGGCGTCGCGCTCGTGCCCGCGCTCGGCGTCGCCGGGACGGCGTGGTCCTCGACGGCGGCCTCCTCGCTCGCCGCGGCGCTCTCCCTGGCGGTGCTCGCCGGGAGGCGCGGCTCGGCGCTGCCCGCCCGGCCGGTCGCGCGCGACCTCGCGGCGCTCGCCCGCGTCGCCGCGCCGGCGGCCTTCCAGCAGGTCGTCGTGAACCTCTCGTACCTCGCCATCACGTCCATGACCAACGCCTTCGGCACGGCGGTCGTCGCCGGCGCGGGGGCGGCCACCAAGGCCAACACGCTCGCGGGGATGCCCGTCTGGTCGGTCGGCCAGGCGGTGTCGGCCGCCGCGGCGCGCTGCGAGGGGGCCGGCGACCGGAAGCGCGCGCTCGCCTACGCCCGGGCCGGCATCGCCGTCTCGGTGGGGGCCACGGCGCTCGTGGTCCTGCTCGTGCAGGCGTCCGCCCCGCGGCTCGTGGGCCTCTTCGCCGATGACCCGGAGGCCGTGGCCGCGGGCGCGCTCTACCTGCGCGCCTGCTGCTCCGCCAACAGCCTGGTCTACGCCGCCATGTATGCGCTCGACTCCTTCGCCCAGGCGACGGGCGCGCCGCGGCTCGCGGCGGTGAACGCCCTGCTCGACGCCGTCGTGGTTCGCGTGGGCCTCGCCACCCTGCTCGTCCCGGCCCTCGGCTACCCGGGAATCCTCGCCGCCCAGGCGCTCTCCCCTGTGCTGCCGTGTGCTGTGGGCGTAGCGTACCTGGAGCGCTTTTCTAGGGACGCAAGCAGCTGACGCTTACATAGCGGCTCTCCATCACCTGCTGCTGTATCATGCGTTCGATGCTGATGCGACAGAGCTGACGGGGGTGAGTGCGACGAAGCGCAACGAAGGCCTTCTCCATGCAGGGCCAGCATGGGACGACGCCTGCATGGAGTAGATAACGTCGTGATGGAGATGCTGGCTTTGCTGCTTGTGAGTTTCTAACCAAGGAGGAAGCCTGCATGAAATACATGAATGCCCGCGACTTGCTTCCCGAGTCGTTGGTCAGGGAGCTTCAGAGCTTTATTCAGGGTGGCTACGTCTATGTTCCCAAAGAGGAATCGAACAAGGTCCGCTGGGGCGAGGGCAGTGGCTATCGCATGGAGCTCGACGCGAGGAATCGCGAGATTGTGGAGGCTCGGGCGTCCGGCGAGTCGCTGTGCGATTTGTCGGAGCGCTACGGGTTAAGCGTCCACGCTATCAAGAAGATTCTCTACTCGAGATGACATCAGGGCGCGCCGGCAACGGCGCGCCCGTCTACATAACGGTTCTGTACCGTTTCGTATATAGAGCCCTGGCGGTGACAGACATACGATTTTGCTCGGAAGGTTGTTCCTTGCAGTAATTCGAAGGTGGTCACCATGAATCCTGAACTGGTTTACCCGCGGTCTCTTGACCGGGAGACCGTGTATCTGAAGAACGTTGTAAAAGATCCGACAATCACTGTTGGCGACTTCACAATCTACAACGACTTCGCCAACGATCCGAGGCTTTTCGAGAAGAACAATGTCCTATACCACTATCCCGTAAACCACGACCGGCTCACGATTGGCAAGTACTGTTCGATAGCGTGCGGAGCTCGGTTTCTTTTCAATAGCGCCAACCACTCCCTGAGATCGCTCTCGACATACGCGTTCCCAATCTTCTATGAGGAGTGGGGGCTCGATGTCGGGAACGTTGCGGAGGCGTGGGACAACAAGGGCGACATCGTCGTCGGCAACGACGTCTGGATTGGGTACGAGGCGGTCGTAATGGCAGGCGTCACCATTGGAGATGGGGCGATCATCGGCTCCCGAGCGGTGGTAACGCGGGATGTTCCTCCTTACGCGATTGTGGGAGGGGTTCCCGCAAAGCTAATTCGTTACCGGTTCTCCGAGAAGACGATTGAGCGCTTGCTCGCAATTAAGTGGTGGGACTGGCCCGCTGAGAGGGTGCGCAAGAGTCTCGTAGAAATACAGTCTGGGCGCTTGCCGAAGTGCGATTAACGACGCACGACAACCTATGGGAGGGGCCGTCCAACCGATCAATCCCCACGGACGGCCCCTCCCGCCAAGATTAGTTTCGAGGCCCATGTCGGAAGAGGATGGCTGCCAGGAACGCGCTCAGTGCGCCCGTCGCCGCCATGATGGCGCGCAGTGGGACGAGGTCGGATGCGGGGCCGATTACCAGCATACCGACGGGAAGGCAGCCGGCATAGATGGTGCTCGCCAGGCCGAACACCCTTCCGCGCATAGCGGGGTCGGCGCCCCTCTGGATCATCGTCGTCACCGACGCCTGGGTGACGCTCAGGGCGATCCCGTAGACGCACATGAGCGCGAGGTGCAGGGGCAGCGAGTCGGACGCGGCCATGGCCATGGACATGGAGCCGAACAGGCCGAGGCCCGCCGCGACGACGCCCCGCCCCGCCGCGGAGACCCTTCCGACGAGGAGCCCGCCGAGGGCCATTCCGAGGAACCCGACGATCTCCACCGCGGCGAGGCTCCACCAAGCGCCCCCGAACTCCTGGCTGACGAAGAGGCCCGCGAGGTAGCCGCCGGGGATGCTCAGCAGGGTGAGGGCTGCGTACACGCCGAGGGGCAGGGCGACCTCCCTGCGGGACAGCGCGTAGCGGATGCCCTCGGCCGCCTCGGAGATCGCCGAGGCCTCGCTTTTTCCGCTCGGCCTGGGTATGGGCACGAGCGACAGGAGCGAGATGCCCGCGGCCGCGGTGGCGACGTCGACGAGCATGACCGACCTGAGGTCGCCGAAGGACAGGAGGACTCCCGCGGCGGCGGGCGCGGCGAGCTGCACGGTGGCCTGCATGGCGGCGTTGATGCCGTTGTAACGGGGCAGCGCGTCGTCGGGGACGATGTCTGGTATCGCGGCGCCGACGGCGGGGGTCTGGATTCCGGCGCCTATCGACCTCAGTGCGGAAAGCATAAGGAGGGATGGCATGGCGGCCGCCCCCTCAATCTCAGGGATGAGGAGGCAGGCGAGCAGCGTCGCGAGTGCGATGAGCGCGTCCGCTCCGCCAATCAGGAGCTTTCTGCCGACTCGGTCGGCGAGCGCGCCTCCGAAGGTCGAGACGAGGAACTGCGGCAGGTACGAGCACGCGTAGAATGCGGCGACCCACACGCCCGAGCCCGTCAGCAGGGTGGCATGCCAGACTATCGCCATCTGGACGAGGCTCGAGCCGAACAGGGTGACGCACTGGCTCGTCAGAAAGACGCCCGCCCGGGCCCGCCAGTGTCGCTGCTGTATGGGAAGATCCATGTTCCTTCATCCCCTCTTGCCGGGGAGAGGACGTACCTTCGAGCCGGGTACCCCTGATCGACGACGAGCTCGTCTGCAAAGAACCCCATGCGCTCGATGGCCCGCCGCTGGCCGGTGTCGGCCCTGTCGCGCTTGCGGAAGGTCGTCACTACGACCTCCCCCTGGGCCGTCTTGGCGACCCGGCCGACGAGCGCCTCGTATCCGCCTCGCTCCCGGTAGCGCGGGCTGACCGCGAGACAGTCGATGGAAGACCCGTCGGGGGACGTCGCGGCGACGCCGACGGGCTCGTCGCCGTCCAGGGCGACCAGTCCTCTCCCGTCTGCGATGGCGCCGGCGAGGCGGGCGGTGTGGTCGGCGGGGTCGAGCATGGGGAGGAGGTCGACGGAGCTCGCCACTACCCTCATCCAAAGCGGCACGTCCCGCGGCGTCGCAAGCCTCACCACATAGCCGCCACTGTTGCCGCGGTGAGTTCTGCCGCCCACGACCGCCCTGAGCTGGAGCGGATAGTACCTGCCGCGGTCGCGGAACTCGCCCGGCGTCGCCTTGTACATCGCTTTGAAAGCGGAGCTGAACGCCTGCTGGCTTCCGTAGCCGCACGACATGGCGACGTCGATGATGCTCTCCCCCTCGATGAGCAGGCGCGCTGCTGCGGTGAGCCTCCTGCGAACGATGTAGTCATGAAGGCTCGTACCGACCTCTGAGGAGAAGAGGCGGTTCAGGTGGTACTTCGAGTAATGCGCCGCTTCCGCAACCTCGTCAAGCCTCAGAGGCTCCCCGAGTCGGCTCTCAATGTAGCTCACCGCCGCGTTCAGGGCCGTCGCGGCTGAAGGCATTTCCTCTCCTTTCCTGATTGCCTCTTAATCATGAGGCAGGGGGACGGGCGCCGTTTAATCAAACGTGCTGAGTTGCGCCTCGTCTGGCAGTGGGCGGAGCTGAGGGCGCTACAGTCCATCTGACGAGCGCGACACGGATTCGCGTCGGGACGACGGGAGGGGCCGCCCAACCGATCGATCCCCACGGACGGCCCCTCCCGCCAGCTAATCATACCGTGGCGGCGGCGTGTTCACTACATCCAGCGGAATGCGGCGCGGAACAGCCAGCGCGCCGCCCTAAGCAAGATCCTCATAGTCCTCCTCCCCGAGAGCCTCGGCGGCGAGCGCCGCGGCGTCCCTCGTCTCGGGCGTCACCCCCATGGCGGCGCACCGCTCCTCCAGGGGCGCGGACGGGTTCGCCCGCTCGAGGAGCGCGTCGACCTTGAGGACCCTGCCGATGGCGCTCCCGCCCCCGTGCTCGGACCACTTGCGGTCCGCCGCCTCGAGGAGCCTGTCGTCGACGAAGCCGTCGCCGAGCCTCCACCATGCCGTCCTCCCGTCGCGGATCACCGCCTCCGCGGAGGAGAGCTCCTCGGCGCTCGCGGCGAGGAGGCGCCACCAGCGCCGCCGCACTGCCACAGGCGCGGCCCCGTCCCCCGCCGTGCCCATCTCGTAGCGGTCCGCCTCGATCCACAGCCCGTCGGGTTCGAGCGACAGCCTGGTCTCGGTCGCGACGCACTCCTCCGCGCGCCCCGGCGGCTGCACCTCGAACACGCTGTGGGGCCTGTCGCGGTAGACGATCTCGACGATCAACGCTGCCCCCTCCCTTCGTCTCGGGTCCGTTCAGGGCTCCTGCCCCGCGTCGTATTCCGGCACGGGAGGCCCGCCTCGCCCCCGTCGCGGACGGGGCTTCTCCGCGGCCGCTCGGACCTCTGGGGGAGGAGGCCCTTTTCGGCGGCGAACTCGCGGGCGCGCCTGAGCGCCTCCGCCTCCCCGCATCGTCCCGCCCTCTCCGCCGCGGCGGCCATGCCGTCGAGCGCCGCCAGGCTGCGCGCCCTGCGCCTCCATATGGTGGAGGCGGCGTCGGCGAGCCGGTCGAGCTCCGCGCGGCCGTCCACGGCGACGGCCCCCCTCGCCGCGCGGATCGCCGCGCCGCGGTCGATGGGAGGGGCCCCGCCGATGACGGCGGCGCAGACGGACGCCCTTCCGTAGTCGAGGCCGAGGCGCTCCCCGCGGATGCGCCGCGAGGGCTGGTCGGCGAGGGCGTACACCCAGTCCCTTCTGAGGCCTCTCCTGGCGGCGTCCGACAGCTCGACGCCCATGGCTGAGAGGAGCGAGCGGTACTCCGCGGGGGACGCGGCGAGGGCCCTCGCGACGTCGGCCCTCGCCCGGATGTCGGCGACCCACGACCTCTCGCCCCGGGCCTCCGCCGCGCGCTCCCCGCGGCTCCGCCTGACCCGCGCCGTGGGCCGGGCGAGGGGCTCGTTCGAGAGGTGGGAGAGGCCGCGCTCCGCCTCGAGCCGCTGGAAGGAGCGGTTGAGCTCGAGGGGGTCGGGGACCTGTAGCCTCCTCCCCGTCTCGAGCGAGGTGTTGTTGACCACGACGTGCGCGTGGGGGATGCGCCCCTCGTTGTCGTCGTGGTAGACGATGGCGACCTGGTGGTCGGGGAAGTGCTCCGACGCCCACTCGACGGCGAGCCCCCTCAGGGTGGCGAGGTCGACGCGGGAGCCGGGGTCGGGGGAGAGCACGTAGTGCTTCCACGTCCTCGCGGACCGCCCGCGCCACGCTGTTACCGCTAATCTAAGATTCGCCGTTTAGGCCAACGGGCGGCGCCGATTCCGCCAACGTATATCCGCCGATCGCACCAACGTACTTTCACCGATTCGACCAACG
>NZ_NFJE01000007.1:0-155419 GCF_002159695.1 Collinsella sp. An271
GGGCACTCGAGGGAGGTCAGCGCCGGGAGGCCGGGCAGGACGAGGTCGCCGCCGGTCCCCGAGTACCTGAGGTACTCGAGCGCCGGGGTGTCCTCAAGGGCCTCCGCCAGCTGGGGGGCGGAGAGGCGGGTCGAGAGCAGGCTGAGCCTCTCCAGGGCCGGCGCGCCGGACAGGTCAATCGAATCGATAGGGCCCTCGAGGTAGAGCTCGGCCAGGGATGCGCAGCCGGCCAGGTCGATCCGGGCGGCATGGCCGCCCGACAAGCCGACTCTGACGAGCTCCGCGCAGCCGGACGCGTCGAGGCGGATGTCGGAATGCGAATAGACATTGAGCTCCCTGAGGCGCTCGCAGGCGGACACGTCGACCAGGGCCTCGCCGCCGTCGTCCCACGCGTCGATCGCGACCAAGACGACCGGGCAGCCCTCGATGGTGCCGGGCACGACGACGTCCCCGCCCCCGTCCGGGAGGGAGCAGCCGGTGACATGGGCCTCGATATAGCCCGCGTCCGTATATTGCAGCTCGTAGCTTAGACCCGTCTTATCGCCGGAATCCCAGAACTGGGGCTCGTAAACCGCCTCATGGCCTTCCACCGACGCCCACTCTTGAATGCTGGAAAGATCTTCAATACGGTTGTAAGAACAATCCACCTTTACCAAAGAGTCGATACCAGAAAGATCGAGCGCTGAAATCTGGTTGTGGGAGCAATCCAGCTCTTTAAGCTCAACCTCCGACTGCGTCAAAAGGGAAACGGAAGCCGAACCAGCGTTTCTCGGAAGCGCAATCGATTGCAGATAGTTGTTTGAGCAGTCAATGTTATCGAGCGACGCGCAATCCGAAACGTCTAGCTGTACCAGCACGTTTCCCGAGCAATTCAGCTGCTTGAGTGCAGTGCAGCCAGCTAGGCTCAACTCCTCCAGCTCGCCACCGGTAACCTCAAGGTTCTTCAGAGTGTCACCGCTCGCAGACACATCGATGGAGGTTATGGACGGCTCATTCGCCAGCGAGATGGAGACGACCGGAGCTCCATTAAGCTCAGCTGGAACAACAACCGCACCGTTCTCGCTCTCGACGGTTGTCACGTAAGCACCGGCACCATACTCGGCACCCTCGTCGCCTTCTTCGACAACCTCGAACGTAATGCCGTCCTCCGTGACAGGAGTATCAGGGTCGGGGTCGGGGTCGGGATCTGGACTAGGCTCAGGCACGTCAGTCGAACCTTCATATGTCATTTCAAATGTCGGCTCGCCGTCAGGATAGGCCACCGTTGCGCTGAGGACCCCATCTTCTGAACTGGAGACGACCTGAACCGGCCATTCCTTCTCGTCATACGTCACACCATCAAGGTCACCGGGAACGGAGGCGATTGTATATTGGAAAACGCCGGTGCGATCGATATCCACGCTGAACTCAAACGCGCCCTCAGCATCATTCTTCGCCGTAGCTACGACATTTCCCTCTGCATCCCGAAGCTCGAAAGAAAAATCTCCAGCAACGAGATCCCTGCCGCCGAGAGAGACCACACCGCCGATAGCAGCTTTTGCAGGCACCAGGTCATCGGCAGCAAATCCCTCGAATACTCCTCCGGTCACCTCATCGGCAACATGGACAATCTTGGCTATCTCTTCGCGCAAAACCGTACGACCAGGCTCAATCCACGAGCCATCGTCACGCACGACACCCGTGATAATGCCACGGTCGACCGCCCACGCCATCGCCTCTCGCGCCCATTCGGAAACTTCATCGGCATCCGGCATGGCAGCAAGGGCAGCCCCATCGTTGGAGGTATCGACACCAAGCTGCGAGGCCATGCGCCAGAGAATAGTGACTACCATCTCGCGCGTCGCCGGGACGTCGGGATCAAAAGCAACCGACCCATCAGGATGGTCCACGCCCATGATTACCCGGTCCTTAACCGCCCAGTTAGCGGCACCGGTGTACCACTGGCCGCCCTCGATCAGATCGGGCAGCCCCGTAGTATCCTGCAGCTCACCCTTTTCGGACGCCTCTGCCCATGAGGCAAGTAGCTGGGCGAATTCAGCACGCTTAAGGCTTTTGCCCACACCAAAACTGCCGTCGCCATAGCCGCCCATGATTCCCTCATCGGCCACCCAGGCAACCTCACCCGCATACCAGCCCTCACTGTTCACATCGGTAAATTCTTGAGAGGCAAACGCAACCCTAGGAGCAACAAGCGAAGCGAGCAGAGTCGCCGAAGCGGACAAAGCGCAGCAACTACGCATTAATTTATGATGCATGGTCAACTCCCCAAGTAGACTTTGCCTGATTATCCCATATTTCCAGCACCCTGCCATATCAATATGCCAGTCCGAAGCAATAGGAGAACAAGAGGTAATTCATGAAAAAGTGCGGGGGTTATTTTCTCCTTCCTGCGGGAACGCCAGATCGTTCCTTCTACGTTCATGAAAAAGTGTGGACCGGGGGTACGGGGCGCCTGCCCGCCCCGCCGGGATCGTAGGGACAGTCGCGTCCGCGGTGGTCTTGCGGAAGACCATCCATGACCCCATTCGACAGCACGGCGTTCATGTTCAGGCAGGTTGATTTGAACCCGTCCCCATTCGACACAAAAGCCCCCGACAAGGGTGCTGCCTTGTCGGGGGCGTGAGTGACTGGATTTGCTCAGTCAGATGGATTAGAAGTCGACGTCCTGATCGTTGTAGACGCACTCGAGCAGCTTCTCCATCTCCTCCTGGGACGGCTGGCGCGGGTTGGAGCCGGTGCAGGCGTCGAGGATGGCGTTAGCGGCAACGTCGGACTTCTTGGCCTCGAACTCGGCGTAGTCGATGATGGACTCGTCGGCCTTCACGCCGCCCTTGCCGTAGTTCTTGATGCCCTGCGGGATGTCCAGCTTGTCGTTGAGGTCGCGGATGCACTGGACCAGAGAGGCGACGAGCTCGTCCTCGGTCTCGCCGGCGAGGTGCAGGACCTCCTTGGCGATGTAGGCGTAGCGGCTCTTGGCGCGGGCGTCCTTGGCGTTGAACTGGATGACCTTGCCGAGGTACATGGCGTTGGCGCAACCGTGGATGATGTGGTCGCCGGTGAAGGCGGCACCGGTCTTGTGGGCCATGGAGTGCACGATGCCGAGCAGGCCGGAGGAGAAGGCGATGCCGGCGATGCACTGAGCCTCGTGCATGTGCTGGCGGGCCTCATGATCGCCCTGATAGGACTTGGGCAGCCACTCGACGATCTCGCGGATGGCGTGCAGCGCGTTGGCGTCGGTGAACATGGAGCTGGCGGTGGAGACGTAGGCCTCGATGGCGTGGGTCAGGGCGTCCATGCCGGTGTGGGCGCACAGCTTCTGCGGCATGGTGTAGGTGAGCTCGGGGTCGACGATGGCGACGTCAGGGGTGATGTTGAAGTCGGCCAGCGGGTACTTGATGCCCTTCTCGTAGTCGGTGATGACGGAGAACGCGGTGACCTCGGTAGCGGTGCCGGAAGTGGAAGCGATGGCGCAGAACTTAGCCTTGGTGCGCAGCTCGGGGAAGCTGAACGGAACGATGGCCTCCTCGAAGGTCTCGTTCGGATACTCGTAGAACAGCCACATGGCCTTGGCAGCGTCGATGGGCGAGCCGCCGCCGATGCCGATGATCCAGTCAGGCTGGAACTTCTCCATGGCCTCAGCGCCGCGCTTGACGGTCTCGACGGAAGGATCGGACTCGACGCCCTCGAAGATCTCAACCTCGAAGCCGGCCTCCTTGAGGTCCGCCTCGACGTCCTGCAGGAAGCCGCCGCGACGCATGGAGCCGCCGCCGGTGACGATCATGGCACGGGAGCCCTTGAGGTTCTTCACCTCATGACGAGCGCCCTCGCCGTAATACAGGTCGCGAGGATTGGTAAAACGTCCCATTCTTTGCCTCCAAATCAGCAAGCCCTGCCGGCTTGCACATCTGACGGGGACCCAATGTCCCCGTAAGGACCATGTAGGCGCGGTCGGATCGGCCGCTTCGGACCCGTGAGCCCGAAGTAATTGTAACGCTTTGGAAACAAAGCGGATATAGCCATTTTGTCCATTCTTGCAGCGCGGCTTTATCCATCCCGCGGCCTTGTCGAGGGACGGATGGACCCGCATGCTGGCGCTTCTTCGCAGTAGGGCGACAAGGGCGCGACGCCCCGCCAGCCCGCGCACCAGCTGCCCTCACCTCCGTGCTACCATGGATGCTTCCTTTTGACCGCCATGCAAGGAGCCCCGTGTCAGACATCCGCCCCACAGAGCGCCGCCGGCGCGCCGACCTCGTTCTCATCGGCGCGGTGCTCGCCGTGGCGCTCGGATGGTTCGCCTGCTCCCGCCTCGTTACGGGCCCCGCGGACACGGCCGTCGTCGTCTGCCAGTCGCAAGACGGCTTCTACCGCGCCGACCCCCTGGACTCCGATGTCTCCTACACCGTGACCACGCCGGGAACCGGCAGCGGCGCGGATGCGGACAAGGGGGCGAACACGGTGCGCATCGCCGGCGGATGCGTCGACGTGACATACGCGAACTGCAGCAACCAGGTCTGCGCGGACCACGACCCCATTGACGAGATGGGGGAACAGATCGTATGCCTGCCGCACGGCGTGGTCGTCGAGATCGTCGAACGCGAGCAGGACGCGACGCGCCTCGCATAACCTGCATGCTCCCTCCATAGACGCAAGCAGTGCGCTCGCGGTACACTGACGTATTACGACATGCACCGCAAATGAGAGGAGGCGCCGTGGCGTTCGACCCCATTCAAGAAGACTGCCTGCGCCTCATCCTGGAGGCCATGCGCCGCGAGCGGGTCTACCCGCTCAACGACAACATCTTCATCGAGCGCGGGATGGAGCAGTTCCGGGAGGACCCGTCAAAACTCATCGCCTGCGACCGCGACCGGTCGTTCCACCTGATGGCGAAGGCGACCGAGATCCTCGACTACCACATCCCCTTCCTCACCGACGAGGCGGAGATCGACCGCCAGGAGCAGCGCGCGGAGCATTACCTGCACGAGGCCATCGAGCTCGACGCGAGCAACTGGGACGCCAAGCGCATGCTTGCCGCCCTCGACGCCGCGTCCAACGACGAATACGTGAGCTACCTGCTCGACAACCGCTCGGCGGTCGAGCGCGACCTGGAGAGCACGGTCGACGAGGCGCGCGACGTGTACGCGCGCGAATATGCGAGCGACCTCGCACGCCGCCCGCTCGAGCGCTGGCTTGCCGCGCTCGCCTCGCGCGCCGTGATCTCGGGACAGTACCGGCTGGCGCTGAGCGTCGCCGAGCAGAGCCTGACGTTTGCGCCGACCGACCCGGCGGGCATCCGCCACACCGGCATGCTCGCCATGGCAAAGCTCGAGGCGAACCATCAGGACATCAAGTCCTACCGCGCACGGCACGCCATCGCCTACGGCATCGTGGGCCCGCTGCGCCGTCGCCATCACGCGGCCGAGAAGTCGCTCGACGCGTGGACGCTTCTTGCCGAGCTGAGCGCCGCGTACCGCTCGTTCGACTACACCTCGGCCGACCGCTGTCTGCACCAGCTGATGCGCACGTACCCGGACGCCGCCGAGCCGCTCTACTACCAGGCGGAGTTCCCCGACGGCATCTTCTCGCGCGTCAACGTGGTTCCGGGCAGCCAAGACGAGCTCATCCTCGCCATCAGCGAGGCGACACCGCTGCTGCAGGAAGGCATCGGCACACCCGACAACGCCTGCTTCGCCTCGTGGGTCGCCAACCACGAGATGGTGCGGCGCGCCCTGGCGGATAGGACCTCTTCGGCGGCGGGACAGCCGGGACGCACCGGATCGGGAGGCGACAACTGATGGAACCGCGCGAGTACATCCCCGTTTTCCTGGAGCACGAGTACCTCAAGACCCATGACGGGCTCACGCCCGCGGCCCTCGAGCTCGTCCACGAGGAGATCGCGCGCAACCCCGCCCAGTTCGCAGCCGACGACCATGCTCGGGCGCTGGTATCCTACGCGCGCACCCATGAGCACCTCATGCGCGAGCTCGACCGCATGGAGGACCTTCCCGACGATGATTTCGACCGCCAGCGCGAGCGCCTGTTCAACGAGACGCGCCAGGCGATGCACGAGATCGCGCGGACCGACCAGCTGTGCGTGGACGCTCAGCTGGTCGACATCTTGCTTGCCGACGTCCCCATCGACTCCTGCCTGAACGATTTGATGAAGCTCGAAGACGCCGTCCGCACCCACCTGTGCAACGTGCCGGGGTTCGATCTGGAAGCCGAGCACTACTGGCGTGAGAGCGAACTGGACGGCATGGATGCCGCCGAGCGCACGCGCATCGATCCGATCATGATCGGCTGGCTGCACACGCTCGAGGCTATCGCGCAGCTCAGCTTGGCGAGCGCGCGCTACCGTGCCGCCGCCGACTACGCGCGGCGCGTCATGCGCTCGCAAGGCTACGACAACCGCGCGATCGGCACGGTCCTGCTCGCGCTCGCGCGCCTTGAGGACGAGGAGCATTTCTTCGAGCTCTCCCACGAGGCTGGTCCCGAGCACACCATCGAGGACTCGCCGTGGTACCTGCTGGGCCGCACGCTGCTGTTCTACAAGCTCGGACGACGCAAGAACGCGCGCCGCGCGCTGCGCGACTTCGCGACGCGTTGCGAAGGCGGTGCGTTTTTCCTACTCAACCCCACGTACCTCACGCCCTATCTGCCCGTGCGGCCCGCGCCGCGCGACCCGTGGGACCTCTCGCACCAGGCCGTATGGGAGGCCGACGGCATCATCGTGGACACGCCCGACTTCGTGACCTGGGCGGCTTCGGTCGACGGCATCGAAGAAGCCTCGGAGCAGTTCGCCCAGCGCTACGGGTTCTAGGGAAACGCCGATCGGGTCTCCCCCCCTCCTCTGGAAAAGGAGAGACGGGAGGGCCGATGGCACAGAGCGTGCCAAACGGTCCGCTTTGTGTCATCGGCTTCGCTCGTCCTTCTCGAGAAGCACGACAGCGCGCTCGCGCGAGGGTGCCGCCGCGTGCAGAAGTGAATGGTCAGAGACTTTCACGCCCGCAAGACTCCATGAAAAACAGTGAATACGAGTTTGTCATTGTTTTTGAGTGACATTTCTTCACAGGCGCCGCACCCCTCAGCATTTGCCCAGTTGAATCCTGCGGAAATGCTAGAGGCTATGCGGTTACTGGGCAAAGCTGCCTCAAAAACAGTGATAAACTCGGCCTCGCCCAAATCGCGAGCTTGCCAGATGCGTCAACTCTCGCATTATTTTGGATATTGATGGTAGATTTATGCAATTTTCTGCATGTACCCACATCTGAGCAAAAATGACCCCGTCCCAAAAAGTGCCTCCGCACGTGATAGAGTTGGTATGTTTGCACATCCACACCGAGTCAAGGCGGTATCTGTGGCCGATTATTCGCTCAAGCACGTGGTGACCGTTCACTATACAGGCAGCTTCGATGACGGCGAGGTGTTCGACACCACGCGCGGGCGCACGCCGCTCACCTATGTCGAGGGCAACCACGAGGTCGTCCCCGGGTTTGAGGCCGCGGTGCTCTCCATGCAGCCGGGCCAGACCAAAAAGGTCCATCTCGAGCCCAAAGACGCCTACGGCGAGCGCAGCGCCGCCCTCGTGTACTACATGCCGACCATCCAGATCCCCAACTACGAGGACCTGGTGCCCGGCGAGATGATCTACCTCATGAACTCCGACGGCTACCAGCAGCTCGCGCGCGTCGTGAAGGTTGAGGACGACGGAGACACCGTGTTCGATTTCAACCATCCCATGGCAGGCTGCGCGCTCAACTTCGAGCTCGAGCTGCTCAGCCGCGAGCCGTACCTTCCCGATACGGAAAAGAAGGAGGACCGCGCCGATGCGTAATCCCCAGCAAGGCGTCCTGTGCGCAGGATGCCCCCACCGCGCGGCCTATGTGGCCATCAAGGAGGCCACGCGTCGCATCCGCGGCCGTGTGATCTGTGGAAACATCGGATGCGCGGCCGTGGGGCACGTGCACCCCGCCGCCGCGACCTGCCCGGGCGGCATGGAGAAGCTCCTCCCCCGCTATATCCAGGACGTGCCCTCGGGCGCACCTGAGGAGCCGGCGGCGCCCCTGTGCGTGCACATCGTGCTCGACACGGATTTTGCCGCCGACGATGCCGCAGCAAACCTTACCGGCCTTGCCGGGGAGGGCACGTCGGCCATCCTCGCTGTCATGGCGTCGAGCCGGGGCTATCTCGAGCGCGCGGCCATCGAGAGGCTGGGCGCCAAGGCGCTCGAGGTCGGTGCGGAAGATGCGGCGGTCCTCAATCCGTTCGACATCGAGCGCACGGTCGAGGTGCTGCGCGAACAGGCCGCAACACCCGGCGTCCATGCCGCGATCTTCGCCTCCCCCTGCGCGCAGCTGCAGCGCTCGGCCGCCCTCGAGCCCGTCGAAGTCGACCGCTACATGTGCGTCGGCTGCCATCGCTGCTTCCAGATTACCGCGTGCCCCGCGCTCGCGTTCAAGCCCCCCGCGTATGAGGTCGATGCGGACGCATGCGCCGGCTGCGACCTGTGCTGCGGCTTCTGCCCCAGCCAAGTGATCTACACGCCGCGCGCTCGCCTGTCTATCGAGGAGCGCGCCGCCGCGCGCTATGAAGCCGCGCGCCAGGCGAGAGACTGATCTGCCCCTGCAGCGTCGAAGGCGCGCTCGAAGAGCGCCGTCAACAGAGAGGCGAGACCGCAGGCATCCTTCCTGCAACCGCATCCGCAAAACGAAAAAGCGCGGCGAGCAGAGTGCCCGCCGCGCTTTTGCGACCGATTGGCGGAAGACCCGCCGCTATGCATGCGAGCGGATGACGCCCAGAGCCCTAGCGACCGTGCATCCGATGCTCGTGCCGACCGCCAGTTTCATGAGGTCGAACACCACGAACGGCAGGACCGCCGCGACAAGCGCGGGCACAAGCCCCATGGACCCGACGATCATGAGCTGAGCGGTGCCGCAGGCATACGAGATGAGCAGCATCACGATATCGGCGATAACGACCTGAGCAAACTGGGGAACGCGATCGGGAAGCACGGATTTGACCGAGGTGCCCGCAATGGTTCCGATCAGAAAGCCCCACAAGAATCCGCCCGTCATGCCGGCGATCTGCCCGATACCGCTCCCGAAGCCGGAGAAGACGGGCAGGCCGACCGCTCCGAGAAGCAAGTACACCGCAACCGCTGCACAGGCCCCCTTGCGATCCAAGATGGCCGGAAGCATGGCCAGGGCCATCGTCTGCAGCGTGAACGGAACCGGACCGAAGCTCACCGTAATCCACGCAGACACCGAAAGCAGCGCGACCGCAACGCCGACGCGCGCAATCTGACGAGCATCCATATGAACCCTCCTATCGAAAACAAGCTGTTCAACACCGCCAGTATACCGATGCCGACGCGCGGAAGCGGCGCATTCGTGTGTTCGCCGTGTTCTATCCCCCGCTATGCTCAACAGCTCTATTTCTGCTATACTTCTTTCCGCTGTCCCCATCGTCTAGCGGCCTAGGACGTCGCCCTTTCAAGGCGAAGATCACGGGTTCGAATCCCGTTGGGGGCACCATTGACGAATGAAGCCCGGTCTCCGCCTCGGAAGCCGGGCTTTTTGCCGCCCCGGCGCCGGGATTCGAACCCGCTGGGGTCGCGAGGCTGCGGAAACGCGCGAGCGTTTCCCAGCGAGCGTGCGAGGGGCCCGCAGGGCCCCGAAGCCGCGGGCGCCGCAGGCGACCGCGAATCCCGTTGGGGGCACCATCGACGAATGAAGCCCGGTCTCCGTCTCGGAAGCCGGGCTTTTTGCCGCCTCGGGCCCCCGTTCCAAAAGTGCCAGGTGCGCCTAGTTGGAAGGCGAGGGCAGGTAGGGATGCAGCGCTTGGGCCAGGTTTCCCAGGTTGCGCGTCTGGATGTAGACGCGGCCGGAGCCCGTGAAGGTGTTGACCAGGCCCTCGCCCGTCGTGAAGCCGAACATGCCGCTCGCGACCTCGATGTGGTAGTCGAGACCGGCGTCCCATGCCACCACGTGCTCGTTGTCCACGGTCAGCGGCGTGCCGGGCACCACGTCAAGCGCGAGGATGTCGCCGAACGCGGAGACCAGCACGGAGCCGGAGCCGCTCATCTCCATGACGAACAGGCCACCCGTGTTACCGAAAAACGCCTTCGAGATGCCCTGGTTCACCATGGTGCTCTCGACGCTGTTGTCGCACGCAAGAAACGCTCCGGTGTTCAGGCAGTACTGACGGTCGGCATCGACGACCAGCTCGACGATCTTTCCCGGGATGGGCGGAGCGATCGCGATCTCGCCCTTGTCACCCGTGCCGGTGGCGGTGGTGATGAACATCGATTCGCCGCTCGTGATGCTACGCCCGATCGCGCCCAAAACCCCGCCGAGCCCCTTCTTCTTCGAATTGAGCCCGCCGCTGATCTCAACGTCGCGCGAGTAGACCATGCTGCCCGACTCCATCTTGACCGACTCCCCATATCCGAGCGCGATACGGGCGATAGGGCAATCGGAGTCACCGGATAATACGAACCTCATAGGAGCCTCCCTCGCTCTCCCGGCGCATGCATCCGCGCACGCACCGCACCCCCAGTATAGCGGCGCACCCCAGCGCACGCGGGACGCGTCGCACATGCCATCCAGCGCAAAACGAACGTCAACCGCGCGCTCCGTTCATGAAAACCTCTGTTAGGCCATCGTGGATACAGCAGGATGCCGGAGGTCTTCATCTTGAAATCATTCGGCATCGCAATGGCCCCCTCTCGGTACGCCGTATCCACAGTGGTCCAGCAGAGATTCATGAAAAAGCGCCGCCCTAAACGCAGCGATCCTGCGCAAACGTGAAAACCCTCCCCGGTAATTCATGAATTACCGGGGAGGGTTTCGCAGCGCGGTTTACGCCGACTCGGCTACAGTCGTCAGCCTACACGTAGAACAGGATCTCGTCGTAGGTCGGAACGGGCCAGTAGTCGGCGGCCACGATCTCCTCCATGGCGTCGACGGCGGCGCGCAGGCGGTTCATGGCGGGAATGACCTCGTGCGCGTAGCAGTTGGCCTGCTCCTGCGCGTCGACGAGCCCCTCGGCCTTCTGGTGCAGCGCGTCGAGCGCCTTGATGGACTCGTTGATCTCGGTGATGCCGGCGCACAGCTTGTTGAGCGTGTTCTGCTCGCAGGTCATCGCCGCCTCCGCGCCGGCGGAGCGGATGATCTCGAGGCCCTTGGCGACCTTGGTCGCGTAGGCGGAGATGGCGGGACGGTAGGTGCGGCGCGCCTCGCGGATCATCGTCGTGGCCTCGATGTTCATGAGCTTGTTGTACTTCTCGACCTTGACCTCGTAGCGGCTGAAGGCCTCCGTCTCGGACAGCACGCCCATGCCGACCCACAGCGCGAGGTTCTTCTCGGACACCATCATCGGCAGCGCGTCGGCCGTGGTGCGCAGGTTGGCCAGACCGCGGTGCTCCGCCTCCTTCTGCCACTCGTCGGAGTAGCCGTCGCCGGAGAACAGGATGCGGCGGTGCTCGTTGAGCGTCTTCTTGCAGTACTCGAGCGCGGCGGCGGCGA
Organism: Collinsella sp. An271; assembly: GCF_002159695.1. NCBI lineage: Bacteria > Bacillati > Actinomycetota > Coriobacteriia > Coriobacteriales > Coriobacteriaceae > Collinsella > Collinsella sp. An271. The sequence goes on from NZ_NFJE01000007.1 coordinate 11,523, forward strand.
ACTCGTCCTCAGGCGTGCCCTCGAGCGCGTCGGCGAACTCCTTCAACGACTCGGCGACCGCGGTGTCGAGCACCAGGTTGGCGTCGCTCGGATTGGCCTCGGAGCCGACCGCGCGGAACTCGAACTTGTTGCCCGTGAAGGCGAACGGCGAGGTGCGGTTGCGGTCGGTGTTGTCCTGCTCGAGGTTGGGCAGCACGTCGGCGCCCAGGTCGAGCACGCCGTGCGTGGCGTGGACGGACGCCTTGCCGTCCATGATCTTCTGGACGACCTCGGTGAGCTGGTCGCCCAAGAAGATGGACACGATCGCCGGAGGCGCCTCGTTGGCGCCCAGACGGTGGTCGTTGCCGCAGCTCGCCACGGACATGCGCAGCAGGTCCTGATACTTGTCGACCGCCTCGATCACCGCGGTGAGGAACACCACGAACTGCAGGTTCTCGAGCGGGGTGTCACCGGGATCCATGAGGTTCTCGTCCTCGGTACCGATGGACCAGTTGTTGTGCTTGCCCGAGCCGTTGATGCCCTCGAACGGCTTCTCGTGCAGAAGGCAGGTGAGGTCGAAGCTCGACGCCACGAGCTTCATCTTCTCCATGACGAGCATGTTGTTGTCGATGCCCTCGTTGAGCTCGGTGTACACGGGCGCGAGCTCGTGCTGGCAGGGAGCGACCTCGTTGTGCTTGGTCTTGGCGGGAATGCCGAGCGCCCACAGCTCGTCGTCGAGCGCCTTCATGTACTTGGACACGCTCGGGCGGATGGCGCCGAAGTAGTGCTCCTCGAGCTCCTGGCCCTTGCAGGGCGGGGCGCCGAAGAGGGTGCGGCCGCAGATGACCAGGTCGCGGCGCCTGCGGTAGGCGTCCTTCTTGATCAGGAAGTACTCCTGCTCAAGGCCGACGTTGGGCACGACGCGCTTGGGGTGCTTGCCGAACAGCGCGAGCACGCGCTTGGCCTGCGTGTCGAGCACCTTCATGGAGCGCAGAAGCGGGGTCTTCTTGTCGAGGGCTTCGCCGTTGTAACCGCAAAACGCCGTGGGGATGCACAGCACCTCGTCCTTGATGAACGCGGGGCTCGTGGGGTCCCACGCGGTGTAGCCGCGGGCCTCGAAGGTGGCGCGCAGGCCGCCGTTGGGGAAACTCGAGGCGTCGGGCTCACCCTGGATGAGGTTCTTGCCGGTGAACTTGGTGATGGCGGTGCCATCGTGGTTGGGTTCGAGGAAGCTGTCGTGCTTCTCGGACGTGATTCCCGAAAGAGGTTGGAACCAATGCGCGAAATGGGTGGCGCCGTTCTCGATCGCCCACTCCTTCATGGCGTGCGCGACGGCGTTGGCCACGTCCAGGTCGAGCGGCGCGCCCTGATCCATCGTGGCGGCAAGGCGTTTGTAGATGTCCTTCGGCAGACGCTTGCGCATCACGTCCTCCGAAAAGACCATGGTACCGAATCGACTGGTAAGCTCGGTATCGGCCATAGGGGCTCCCTTCGTATGACGCCGGGTTCGTGCTACCGGCGTTTTGTCCCAACGAACGAATTGTAGATTACAGGCAGCGGATTTCGAGGCAATTTCATACGGGTTGCCGCATTGATACAGTCCTATGACCGTTTGAAGACGGCCGCACGGGCCGAAACGCGACGCCCCCGACGCCGGACGATTCGCTCTCTGTGCGTCGTTTTCCCAGCTCATACGGTGTGTAGAAAGAAAACGTCGGCGTGAGCCGCGCGATACGACCCCATTTTGTAGCCAAATCGAAACCGCACGGAAACCTCCGGGAAAACCGGCTGCAACCGCATCCGCCTACCATAAATCGCCGCACCCGCGCCGCGCACGCGCGCCCGGTGTGCAATCGCCCCCTGTCTTGGACATCGCATGGGAGGATATATGAACCATCAGACCCTCTACCGGCCGCAGTTCGAGCACGACGCCTGCGGCATCGGCGCGCTCGCGGCCATCGACGGCACGAGAAGCCACCAGATACTCGACGACGCGCTCTCGGTGCTCGTCAACCTCGAGCACCGAGGCGGCACGGGCCTCGAGCGCAACACGGGAGACGGAGCGGGCATCCTGTTCCAGATCCCCCACCGATTCTTCCGCAAGGAAGCCCAGCGCTGCGGCCAGCTGCTGCCCGCCGAGGGCGACTACGGCGTGGCCATGCTCTTCCTGCCGCAGGACGAACATGGCGTGAGGGCGGCCGAGCGGGCCTTCGAGGAGGGCTGCGCGCAGGAGGGGATCCCCGTGCTGTTCTGGCGCGACGTGCCGGTCGACGCGCACGACCTGGGCGAGACGGCGCGGGCGTGCATGCCCACCATCAAGCAGGCGTTCCTCGGCCGTCCCGACGACGTCGAGCGCGGCGACGCGTTCGAGCGCCGCCTGTACGTGTGCCGCCGCGTGATCGAGAAGCGCGCCGACGCCGAGCACGCGCTCGAGGGCAAGATCTTCTATATCTGCTCCATGAGCGCACACACCATCGTGTACAAGGGCATGCTCGTGGCCACGCAGATGCGCCGCTTCTTCACCGACCTGAACGACGCCGCCGTGAAGACCTCCGTGGCGCTCGTCCACTCGCGCTACTCCACCAACACCACGCCCAGCTGGGAGCGCGCGCACCCCAACCGCCTCATCATCCATAACGGCGAGATCAACACCCTCAAGGGCAACGTCAACTGGATCCGCGCGCGCGAACCGAACCTGTACTCCCCCATCTTCCAAGACGAGCTCGAGCGCGTGCTGCCCATCATCAACCGCGAGGGCTCCGATTCCGCCATCCTGGACAACGTCCTCGAGTTTTTGGTGATGAACGGCCGACCGCTCACGCGCGCCGTCTCGCTGCTCATGCCCGAGCCGTGGGACCGCAACGACGAGCTCTCGCCGGCGCGGCGCGCCTACGACGCCTACCAGTCGATGCTCATGGAGCCCTGGGACGGCCCGGCGGCCATCGCATTCACCGACGGGCGCACGCTGGGCGCCGCGCTCGACCGCAACGGCCTGCGCCCCGCGCGCTACATCGTTACGCGCGACGACAGGTTCCTGCTGTGCTCCGAGGTCGGCGCGCTCGAGATCGATCCCGCCAACGTGCTCACGAGCGGATGCTTGGGCCCGGGCGAGATGCTCGAGGTCGACCTCGAGCGGGGGCGCATCCGCTACAACGACGAGATCCGCAACGGATACGCCAAGCTCAAGCCCTTCTCGGACTGGATCTCGGACGAGACGCTCTCGCTTGGCGACCTCGACATCCGCGACGCCCGCGGCGCGGCGGGAGCCGACATCGATGCGGCGGGGACCGACCTCGTGCCCCGCGCCGAGGACGCCGCGCGCTACGGCCACCACTGGGACGACATCAACGAGGTGCTGCGCCCCATGGCATCCACCGGCTCCACCCCGCTCGCATCGATGGGCATCGACGCGCCGCTCGCCTGCCTCTCGCTCAAGACGCGATCGTTTTTCGATTACTTCTTCCAGCTGTTCGCGCAGGTCACGAACCCTCCCATCGACGCGCTGCGCGAGCGCCTCGTGACCTCGACCGTGCTGTATCTGGGCAATCACGGCAACCTGCTCGAGGACTGCCGCGCCTCCTGCCGCCTCATCCGGCTCGACGCGCCCCTGCTCACGCGCGAGGGGTTCCGCCGCATCTGCGACGTCGACCGCGCCGGCTTCGAGGCGCGCACGTTCGTCGCCAAGTACCGGCGCGACGACGCGCCGGGCGCGCTCGAGCGCACCCTGGAGAGCCTGAGCGCGAGCGTGATCGACGCGGTTCGCGGCGGCGTGAACATCGTCGTCCTGTCCGACCGCACCGAGCGCGACGAGGTACCCGTCCCGTCGCTCCTCGCGGTGGGCGCCGTGCACAACGCCCTCATGCGCGCCGGCCTGCGCACGTTCGCCGACATCGTCATCGAATGCGGCGACGCGCTGTCCGCGCACGACTTCTCGGCGCTCATCTCCTATTCGGCCAGCGGCATCTACCCCTACATGGCGCACGGCCTCGTGGCCCGCATGGCGCAGGAGGGCGACCTTGCGGCAGCGGACGGGCATGCGCTCGACGCGGACGAGGCGATCGCCAACTACAACCGCGCCGCCGTCGCGGGCATCGTGTCCATCATGTCCAAGATGGGCATCTCGACGGTGCAAAGCTATCATTCCGCGCAGATCTTCGAGGCCGTCGGCCTGGACGAGGGCCTGGTGGAGCGCTATTTCGCCGGCACCGTCTCGCGCGTCGGCGGCCTGGGCATCCGCGATGTCGAGCGCGAGCTCGATGAGCGCTTCGACGCCGCGCGCGCCCTGCGCACCTCGCCGGCGCCCGACGCGCTGCCGAGCCTCGGCCTCACCATGTGGCGCCCGGTCGGCGGAGAGGACCACCTCATCGACCCCGATACCATCTACCTGCTGCAGCAGGCCGTGCGCTCGGATTCCTACGACACGTTTCTCGCCTACAGCGAGCACCTCAGGCGTCCGGGACGCGCGGTGCGCCTGCGCGACCTCATGGACTTCGACTTCTCCGCGCGCACGCCGGTGCCCCTCGACGAGGTGGAGGACGCGCGCAGCATCGTCACGCGCTTCAACACCGGCGCCATGAGCTACGGGTCCATCAGCCAGGAGGCGCACGAGTGCATGGCCATCGCCATGAACCGGCTGCACGGCCGCTCGAACTCCGGCGAGGGCGGAGAGGATCCGCGGCGCGAGGACCTGCTTCCGAACGGCGACTCGGCCTGCTCCGCCATCAAGCAGGTGGCAAGCGGCCGGTTCGGCGTGACGAGCCGCTACCTCTCCTCGGCGCGCGAGCTGCAAATCAAGATGGCCCAGGGCGCCAAGCCCGGCGAGGGCGGGCACCTGCCCGGCAAGAAGGTGTACCCCTGGATCGCGCGGGTGCGCCAGTCCACCCCAGGCATCGGGCTCATCTCGCCCCCGCCGCATCATGACATCTACTCCATCGAGGACCTCGCCGAGCTCATCTTCGACCTCAAGTGCGCAAACCCCGATGCCCGCGTGAGCGTCAAGCTCGTCTCCGAGGCGGGCGTGGGCACCATCGCCACCGGCGTCGCCAAGGGCGCCGCCGACAAGATCCTCATCTCCGGGCACAACGGCGGCTCGGGCGCCGCCCCGCGCGACTCCATCTGGCATGCGGGCCTGCCGCTCGAGCTGGGACTCGCCGAGACGCAGCAGACGCTCGTGCGCAACGGCCTGCGCTCCCGCGTGGTGCTCGAGGCGGACGGCAAGCTCATGGACGGCACCGACGTGGCGGTCGCCTGCCTTCTGGGCGCCGAGGAGTTCGGCTTCGCGACCATGCCGCTGATCGCCATGGGCTGCCTCATGCAGCGCGACTGCCATCAGGACACCTGCCCGGCGGGCATCGCTACGCAGAACTGCCGCCTGCGCCACCGCTTCGCCGGAAAACCCGAGCACGTGGAGAACTTCATGCTGTTCGTGGCCGAGCAGCTGCGCGAGGTCATGGCGCGCCTGGGCTTCCGCACCGTCGACGAGATGGTGGGCCACCCCGAGTGCCTGCGCCAGGTCGCGGCCCCGGGCAACTGGAAAAGCGAGCTGGTCGACCTGTCCTGCGTGCTCGCGCCCGCCGTCTGCGAGTTCGGCTCGACGATCCCGGGCGCGGACGGGGTGCACTTCATGCCCTCGATGGCCGCCGACGTGCAGCTCGAGCGCACGCTCGACGCCACGCTGTTCGTCCCCTACACCGCCGGCGCGCGCCGCCATCTGCGCCCTCTGCGCTTCCATGCCGACATCGCCAACGTCAACCGGTGCGTGGGCACCATGCTCGGGCACGCCGTCACCGCCGCCCATCCCGACGGGCTCCCCGACGGGCTCATCACCATCGACTGCACGGGTTCCGCGGGCCAGAGCTTCGCGGCGTTCCTTCCGAAGGGTGTCGAGCTCAATGTCGAGGGCGACGCGAACGACTACTTCGGCAAGGGGCTCTCGGGAGGCACCGTGTCGGTCCGCCCGGCCGAGACGGCGAGCTACAAGTTCGACGAGAACATCATCGTGGGAAACGTTGCCTTCATGGGGGCGACCGGCGGGCGCGGCTTTGTGAACGGACGCGCCGGCCAGCGCTTCTGCGTGCGCAACTCCGGCGCGACCGTAGTGGTCGAGGGCGTAGGCGCCCACGGCTGCGAGTACATGACGGGCGGCACCGTGCTCATCCTGGGCGAGGTGGGGGCGAACTTCGCCGCCGGCATGACGGGCGGCGTGGCCTTCGTCTACGACGAGTACCGCACGCTCGCTTCCCACTGCAACCAGGACACGGTGGCGCTGCGCACGCCGAGCGAGCAGGAGCTCGCCGCCATCCGCGAGCTGATCGTGGCCCACGTGCGCGCCACGCAAAGCCCGCTGGGCATCAAGATGCTCTACCGCTTCGACGCGATCGCGGCGCACTTCGTGAAGGTGGTGCCCGTGGAGTACGAGCGCGTGATGGAGATCGTGAAAGACGCGGAGCGCGACGGCGCGACGCATGAGGAGGCGCTCGAGACGGCCTTCGAGGTCGTGACGGGGGCCAAGGAGGTGAAGCGCCATGGGTAAGCCGGGAGCGTTTCTCGCACACGGACGCAAGGTGCACGAGCTGCGCCCGGCCGCAGAGCGCGTGCACGACTACGATGAGCTCTATCGGGAGCTCGACTGCGGCGAGCGCCGCGTGCAGGCAAGCCGCTGCATGATGTGCGGCGTCGCCTTCTGCCAGGCGGGCCATCCCTTTGGACGGGCGCGCTCGAGCGGCTGCCCGCTGCACAACCTCATCCCCGAGTGGAACGACCTCGTATGGCGCGGGCGCTGGCGCGAGGCGGCCGAGCGCCTGGCGCTCACGAGCCCGCTGCCCGAGTTCACGAGCCGGGTTTGCCCGGCCCCCTGCGAGGCGGCCTGCAACCTGGGGTCTGTCGAGGGCGAGCCCACGGCGATCCACGACACCGAGCGCGCCATCTCCGATTGGGAGTGGGAGCACGGAGGCCCCGCCGCCTTTGACGCAGCGGGCGCGGACGCGCCGCGCGTCGCCGTCGTGGGGTCGGGCCCCGCAGGCCTCGCCTGCGCCTGGGAGCTCGCGCGCACCGGCGTCCGCGTGACGGTCGTCGAGCGCTCCGACCGTCCGGGCGGCCTGCTCATGTACGGCATCCCCAACATGAAGCTCCCGAAGGACATCGTGGAGCGCCGATGCGCGCTCATGGAGGAGCGCGGCATCTCCTTCATGCTGAACACCGATGCGGCGGATCCCGCCGTTGCCGCCGAGCTCGCCTCCGCGTACGACGCCGTCGTCATCGCCTGCGGCGCGGGCGCCGCGCGCACGCTCGACGTCCCCGGCATCGACGCGGCGGGTGTGACGATAGCCGTCGACTACCTCACCTCCTCTACCCGCGCCGTCCTCGACAAGGCCGCGCCCGCCATCGACGCGCGCGGCCTCGACGTCGTGGTCATCGGCGGCGGCGACACGGGCAACGACTGCGTGGGCACCGCCGTCCGCCAGGGCGCGCGCAGCGTCCGTCAGCTGGAGGTCATGCCCGAGCCGCCCGAGCAGCGCGACCCGGGCAACCCTTGGCCCGAATGGCCCAACGTCAAGAAGACCGACTACGGCCAGCAGGAGGCGATCGAGCTCATGGGCGGCGAGATGCGCTCGTGGTCCGTGGACACGCGCGCCGTGCTGGTCGACGACGACGGGCGGGTCCGCGCGCTTAAGATCGTCGATGTCGACTGGTCGGAAGGCTCGCCGGCGCCCGTCGCGGCAACCGAGCGCGAGCTGCCCGCTCAGCTCGTCCTCATCGCCTGCGGGTTCACCGGCCCCCAGCGCAGCGTGGTGGAGGCGCTGGGCGCGACCGTGCCCGAACCCGGCGCCGGCAGGCAGCTGCCCGTCATGGCCGAGGCCGGAAGCCATCGATGCGCGTGCGCGGCGGGAGCCGTCGAGCCCGCGCACGGCGTATGGGCCTGCGGCGATGCCCGGTCCGGCGCATCGCTCGTGGTCAACGCCATCGCCGACGGCGTCGCCTGCGCCCGCGAGGTCACCGACGCCCTGGGCGCCCGTTAGCGCCATGTGACCGCACCCCCAAGCCCGCGTCCGCGACCCGGCCTGGGGGTGCAAATCGGGGGACGCAAATCGGGGGACGTACCTGTTGCGTGCATTAGCGCATATCGGGGACGCACCTTGGGGGTGCATTTTCGTACCCACATGTACATTTCATATACTTTTCTGCATACAACAGACATATCATGGGACGTACCTGCCGCGTGCACTCGTGCAAATCGGGGGACGTACCTTCTCCATGCATTTCTGTACCCCCAATAGGTACGTCCAATATGCATTTCTGCATCCACAAGTACATTCTATATACACTAATACACGCAACAGATACGTCTCTGATATGCGCAAGTGCACGCGGCAGGTACGTCCCCCGATTTGCACCACCGTGAACAACGCGTTTCGGCGCGAACGATGCTGCCGCAACACGTGCGCGCGGTGTATGATGCCTCTTCAATGCATCACGCTGCACAAGGGGGAGCACCATGAGAATCGACCAGATATTCGCCGATGCGCGCACGGCCGGCGCCCAGCCCGTCTCGTTCGAGATGTTTCCCCCCAAAGGTGAGCTCACGCTCGAGCGCGCCCGCGAGGTCGCCGCACAGTTCGCCACGGATGGACCCGATTTCATCAGCGTGACCTACTCCGCCGGTGGCTCGGGCAACTCCGACGCCACCGCGCGCATCGCCTCGATGATCTCCACGGAGTTCGGCATCCCGTCTGTCGCGCACCTCACCTGCATCTCGCTCACGCACGACACGCTCGCTGAGAAGATCTCCGAGTTCCGCGCCGCGGGCGTGGAGAACGTGCTGGCGCTGCGCGGCGACCTGCCGGCGGGGATGTCCGAGGCGGAGGCGGGCGACATCGCCTTCCCCTACGCGAAGGACCTCATCCCGGCGCTGGTGAACGCCGGCTTCTGCGTGGGCGGAGCAGCCTATCCCGAAGGGCATCTGACCTGCGACGACCTGCCGACTTCGGTCAAGCACCTCAAGCAGAAGCAGGATGCGGGCGCGGGCTTTTTCGTCACGCAGCTGTTTTTCGACAACGACTACTTCTACCGCTTCCTCGAGCTCGCCGACGCGGCGGGCATCACCGTCCCCATCACGGCGGGCATCATGCCGTTCATGAGCAAGCAACAGATCACCCGCATGGTCTTCACCTGCGCCGCCTCGCTGCCCTCCCCCGTCATCAAGATCCTCGCGCGCTACGAGGACGACCCCGAGAGCCTGCGCCAGGCGGGCATCGAATACGCATGCCGCCAGCTGGAGGACCTGAAGGCGCACGGCGCCGAGGGCCTGCACGTCTACACGATGAACCGGCCCGACGTCGCCCGCGCGTGCATGAGCGCGCTGCGCATCTGATGGCGGACACGGACCGCACGGACGCCGCGCGCACCCAGAAGGCAGCCGGCCTCTCCTTGCTAGCGGGCCCCGTCCTGTACCGGCCGGACACCAAAGAGGAGCTTCGCATCGACCGCGCCGAGATGCTGCGGTACCTGGGCCATGCGGGGCAAAAGGTCGATGGCGAGCTGTCGGAGCGCATCGAGAGCATCGCGCGCGAGATCGAGCAGACGGTCGACCCCCATGGCGTCATCCAGGCGTTTCCCGTCAATGCGACCGGCGTCGACGAGGCGGGGATGCCGTGCATCCGCCTGACGGGAACCACGATCGAGCTGCGCGGCCGAGATATCTTCCGGCACCTGAAAGACGCATCCGCCTGCGCGGTGGTCGCATGCACGCTCGGCATGGGCACCGAGCGGCGTCTGCGCCTGCTGAGCGGCCAGCGCCCGCTCGATGCCGCCCTCTACGATGCCGCCGCCTCGGCATACGTGGAGTCGGCCGTCGACGCCATGGAGCATATCGTGCGCCGCGAGGCCGCAGCAGCGGGACGCGCCTGCACCTGGCGCTTCTCGTGCGGCTACGGCGACTGCCCGCTCGCCGCCCAAGACGCCATCGTGGCCAGCCTCAACGCCGGCCGCCTGATCGGCCTCACGACCACGCCGACCCACCTGCTGCTCCCCTCGAAGAGCGTGACGGCGCTCATCGGCATCATCGACGGAACGGACGCGACCGAACGAAGCGGCGAGCGCCCCTCGTGCGCCATCTGCAACCTGCGCGGCGACTGCGCGTTTCGCGCCCACGGAACAACCTGCTACGCATGACACACACCCGACCCGGAGTCCCATATGAACTATTCGCTCGACACCACCGCACCCGTCACCGCAGCGCTTCAGGCAGGCCAGGCCTTTAGGCCGCGCGCCGCCGCCTGCGCAGACGATGCGCTCGCCCGCGTGCTCGCGGGATCGAGGCACCTGCTATTCGACGGCGGCATGGGCACCATGCTGCAGGCGGCGGGCCTTGCGGCCGGAGAGCTGCCCGAGCTGCTGAACCTTTCGGACCCTGACGCCATCACGGCAATCCACGCGGCCTACGTCGCCGCCGGCAGCGAGGTCGTGACCACCAACACGTTCGGCGCCAACGCCCTCAAGCTCAAGGGTGCCGCGAGCGTTGAGGAGATCTTCTCGGCGGGCGTCCGCTGCGCCCGCGCATCCGGCGCGCGCTACGTTGCGGCCGATATCGGACCGCTCGGCACGCTCATGCGCCCCATGGGCACGCTCTCGTTCGACGAGGCGTACCGCCTGTTCACCCAGCAAGTGCGCGCCGCCGTGGATGCGGGCGCCGACCTGTTCGTCATCGAGACGATGACCGATCTCGCCGAGATCCGAGCCGCTGTGCTCGCCGCGCGCGAGAACTCCGAGCTCCCCATCTTCGCCACCATGACCTTCGAGGAGGACGGGCGCACCTTCCTGGGCACCTCCCCCGAGGCGGCCGCCATCACGCTCGACGCCCTGGGCGCCGACGTCGTCGGCATCAACTGCTCGCTCGGCCCCGCCGAGCTGCGCCCGCTCGCGCGCCGCATGCTCGCCGTCACGGAGAAGCCCGTCATGGTGCAGGCCAACGCGGGCCTTCCGCGCACGGAGGGCGGCAGGACCGTCTACGACATCGATCCTGAGACCTACGCCGCCGCGGTGGCGGACATGGTGGACGACGGCGTCGCCGTCATCGGCGGCTGCTGCGGCACCACCCCCGACTACATCGGGCTGCTCGCCGGCCTGATCGCGGACCGCGCGCCCGCGCCGCGCGCCGTCGAGCGCGCCCTCACGGTCACCAGCGCGCAGTCCGTCGTGAGCCTGCCGCGCAGCAGCCGGCGCATCGCGGTCATCGGCGAGCGCATCAACCCCACGGGCAAAAAGCGCCTCCAGCAGGCGCTGCGCGACGGCAACGTGGACTACGTCGTGGGACAGGGCATCAGCCAGCAGGAGCAGGGCGCCGACATCCTCGACGTCAACGTCGGCCTGCCCGACATCGACGAGGTCGAGATGCTGCCCCGCATCTGCGAGCAGCTCTCCGCGTCGACGCTCCTGCCGCTGCAGATCGACTCGACCGACCCGCGCGCCATCGAGGCCGCCGTGCGCCGCTATGCCGGCAAGCCGATCATCAACTCGGTGAACGGCACGCGCGAGAGCCTCGACGCCGTGCTGCCCATCGCCGCCCACTACGGCGCGAACATCATCGGCCTCACCCTCGATGAGACGGGGATCCCCGCCACCGCCGAGCAGCGCGCGGCCATCGCCGAGCGCATCGTCGACGAGGCGGCGCGCTACGGCATCGGACGCGAGTGCATCCTCATCGACTGCCTGGTGATGACCGCCTCGACCAACCAGGCGCAGGCGCTCGAGATCCTGCGCGCCGTCACGCTCGTCCGCGAGCGCCTGGGCGTCGCGTGCACGCTCGGCGTCTCGAACATCAGCTTCGGGCTGCCCGCCCGCGAGGTGCTGAACGCGACGTTTCTGTCCGCTGCGTTCGGCGCGGGTCTGGACGCCCCAATCATGAATCCGGGATCCGAGCGTTACATGGACGCCGTCCGCGCGTTCCGCGTGCTGAACGCCGAAGACGAGGGCTCGACGGCATATATCGACCACTTCGCAGGATGGACCGACCCCTACAAGGCGGGTGCATCCTCTGCCGCCGGCGCCGCGGCGCCAAGGCCCACCGTCGACACCGAGAGCGGCGACGCCATCCGCAGGCTCATCCTCACCGGCCGCAAAGGAGAGATGGCGGCGGCAACCGAGAAGCTCCTGGAGACCACCGACGCGCTCGAGCTGATCAACCGGCGCTTCATCCCCGCCCTCGACGAGGTGGGCGTCCTGTTCGAGCAGGGCACCTACTTCCTGCCGCAGCTCATGGCATCCGCCGAGGCCGCGCGCGTGGGCTTCGACACCATCCGCGCGCACATGGGCTCCGGCACGATCGCCGACAAGGGCGCCATCTGCCTCGCGACCGTCAAGGGCGACATCCACGACATCGGCAAGAACATCGTCAAGATGCTGCTCGACAATTACGGCTTCACCGTGTTCGACCTGGGGCGTGACGTCGACCCGAACGAGATCGTCAAGACCGTGAAGGAGCGGCGCATCCGCCTGGTGGGCCTGTCGGCGCTCATGACCACCACGGTCAAGAACATGGAGGAAACTATCCGGCTGCTGCGCGCCGAGGTGCCCGACATCAAGGTGCTCGTGGGCGGCGCGGTCCTCACGCCGGAATACGCCGCGCGCATCGGGGCCGACTACTACGCCAAAGACGCCGCCGAGACCGCCCGCATCGCCGAGGAGGTCCTTGGCGGCAGGCGCTCGTGAAACGCCGATCGGAGCCTTCCGCACCTGTCGACACGGTATAGAGCGGAAGGCTCGAGCGACCCCGCAAAGGAGTGAATACGACGACCCCGCCCGAATCGCCTCCCCGTAAAACGCGCCGAATGCCGCATTTTTATGCAGTTTCTGGATGGGAATATACATTCTGCACCTGAAGGACTCGCCTATCGGGTCTTCCCCGCTGAAACCGACGGCCGTCCACCCGCGAAAACGCGTCCCGAAAGTGCGCACAGCGCGCAGGGACGCTCCACGCTAGAATAGAGAGCACGAACCACCAACCGGACAAGGAGCGCCCATGGCCATCACGCCTGCAGAAATCGCCGAAACACACGGCATGGTCTCCGAACAGCATCTTGATATCCGCACCATCACCATGGGCATCTCGCTCATGGGGTGCGCCGACGAGAACCTCGACCGCATGTGCACCAAGGTCTACGACCGCATCACGCGCACGGCGGAGCGCCTCGTCCCCACCGCCGAGACGCTTGAGCGCGAATACGGCATCCCCATCGTCAACAAGCGCGTTTCCGTGACGCCGGTGGCGCAGATCGCCGCCGCCTGCCCCGACAAGGACCTCATCCCGCTCGCCCACGCGCTCGACCGCGCCGCCGAGACGCTCGGGATCGACTACCTCGGCGGATACTCCGCGCTGGTGCAGAAGGGCATCGGCGACGCCGACCGCCGTCTGATCGAGTGCATCCCCGAGGCGCTTGCCCAGACGAGCCGCGTGTGCTCCAGCGTCAACGTCGCAAGCCTGCGCGCCGGCATCAACATGGACGCCGTGCTCATGGTGGCCCAGACCGTGCTCGACTCCGCGCGCCTCACCGCGGACCGCGACTCCGTGGGCGCATCCAAGTTCGTCGTGTTCGCCAACATGGTCGAGGACTCCCCGTTCATGGCGGGCGCCACGCACGGATCGGGCGAGGCCGACGCCGTCATCAACGTGGGCGTCTCCGGCCCCGGCGTCATGGCGGCCGCCCTCGAGGAGCTGCCCGAGAGCGCATCCATGATGGACGTCGCCGAGAAGATCAAGCAGACCGCGTTCAAGATCACGCGCGCCGGCGAGCTCATGAGCCGAGAGGCGGCGCGTCGTCTGGGCGTGGAGAAGGGCATCGTCGACCTGTCGCTCGCCCCGACGCCCGCCATCGGCGACTCCGTGGCGCGCATCCTGGAGATCATCGGCGTGGGCACCTGCGGCGGCCCCGGCACCACCGCGGCGCTCGCCCTGCTCAACGACTGCGTCAAGAAGGGCGGCGTCATGGCGAGCTCCAGCGTGGGCGGCCTGTCCGGCGCGTTCATCCCCGTGTCCGAGGACGCCGGCATGATCGCCGCCGTCGAGGCGGGCGCGCTGTCGCTCGAGAAGCTCGAGGCCATGACCTGCGTGTGCTCCGTGGGCCTCGACATGATCGCTATCCCCGGCGACACGAACGTCGAGACCATCGCGGGCATCATCGCCGACGAGATGGCCATCGGCGTCATCAACAACAAGACGACGGCGGTGCGCATCATCCCCGCCATCGGCAAGGGCGTGGGTGACGCCGTGGAGTACGGCGGCCTGTTCGGGCGCGCCCCCATTATGCCGGTGAACGCACACGCCGGCACCGTGTTCGCCCATCGCGGCGGCCGCTTCCCCGCGCCGCTCAACTCGCTGAAGAACTGATCCCTTGCGCTACCGGGGCTTCCCGGCACATCATCCGGCGCTTCGGACAGTCCTGCTCGCGACGAAGGCGCCACTGGCGCCTTCTGCTCGTGCGGAACTCGCGGCGGACGATGTGCCGGGAAGCCTGCTACCATGGCGCCGAACCCGCAGCCACATGCGGCGCGGGGCAGCGGCCGCCGCGCCGGGCGCGATGGCGGCGTGTGCCAGGGTTCTTGAGCTTGATTGAATATGGTGCGCGGCGCTTGGGCGCCGCGCGTTTTTGTAAAGGGGGCGGGAGATGCGGAGTTTGTTGCTGGAGACGGATTGGAACGAGGAGTGGATGAGGCGGCAGGAGCTGCGTCGGACTCCCGACGATCCGGCGCAATGGGATGCCCGCGCTCGGCACTTCCGTCCTCGGGAGACACATCCGTATGCCCAAGATTTCCTCGCGCTCGCAGACATCCGCCCGCAGGAGTCCGTGCTCGACATGGGGTGCGGCGCGGGATCGCTCGCCATCCCGCTGGCGCAGGCGGGGCACAACGTCGTTGCCGCCGATTTCTCCTCGCGGATGCTCGAGACGCTGCAGGAGGGCATCCGCTACTACGGAGGCCTGGACGATCGCATCGATACGCTGCAGCTTGCCTGGGATGACGATTGGGAAGCCGCGGGGATCGCTCCCCGGTCCGTCGACGTCGCAATCGCCAGCCGCTCCATCGCGACCCGCGACCTCAAGGCCGCGCTCACCAAGCTCACCGTCGCGGCGCGCCGGCGCTGCTGCATCACGTTGATCGCAGGCGCCAGCCCGCATCTCGACGAGCACATCATGCGCGCCATCGGTGCATCGGTCACCCGGGGTACCGACTACATCTACGCCTTCAACATCCTCGTCGGCATGGGGCTCAGGCCCGAAGTGAGCTACATCGACTCACCTCGGCGCGACACGTTCGATTCGCTCGAGGACGGTGTCGCCGACTTCGCGCGCATGCTTGAAGACGGCAACGAGCATCGTGTCGACGAGCTCCGCTCCTATCTCGCCCAGCACATGGTCGACAACCCCCATGCCGGGGAACCGGGCTCAAAGGGCAGGCCTCAGGGCCGCTACATGCTCGATCACGAGCGCATCACGCGGTGGGCCTTCATCGCCTGGAGCACCGGCGAACCGGAGCCTCCCGAGCTGCAACCATGAGAGTATCACCCGGCTGGAATGCACGGAATCGGTCCGCACGCATGCGGCTTGAATCGATCAGCGGTTTTCCAGATCGAGCTCGAACGCCTTACCATCCGTACAGGTGATTTTGAGCTGAGAGCCGTCGAGCGCCACATCCGACGCGGTACCCGACTCCTCGGCGATCTGCACGGGCACCGAGCCGTCGGCGTCGACATAGGCGCAAACCGTATAGGAGCCATCCAGGTTGGCCACAGCGTAGATCGTTCCGTTGTATACGGCCAGGCCGACAGGGGTGCCCGAGATATCGAACAGCGAAACGAACGAGTCGGGGGCATCGGTCGAGCTGCGCACCACGCGCATGACGCCGTCGTCAAACGAGCGCACCGCATACACCGTGCGGCCGTATGCGATCGAAGCCGAGCCCAGGTCGTCCGCATCGATCGTCACCGCCTGATTCTCGGCCGCAGGCTGCGTCGACTCCACGGCATCGCGTGCGTCGGGCGCGAGTAGCGCGCCCATGATGGCCCGTATGAGCACGAACGCGAGGACGAGGGCCAGCGCCGCACCGATGCCGACGGCAGCGAAGGTGAGCACACGAGGGCTGCGGCCCTGCGCACGCGTACCCGCGGCACGAGGTCGCCGCGTCCCGGCAGCGGCGGCCCGCAGCGCGTCCTCCTCGCCCGGCCTAACGTGCGCCGCGCGCTTGGCCGCCTCGGCGGCGTTGATCGGCGCATGGACACCGGTCGGACGGCGGCGGGCAGGGCGCGGAGAATCAGCCATGATATGCTCCTCGATCGTTGGGTCCGCACCTCGACGGCACGGCGTTCGGACAATTCGGTACAGTATACCGACAACGCGCCGGTCCTTCCCCTATCGGGCTGCAACGGCGCGCCGCTCAGGCGCATTCCCCGTGAAAACGCGACAAAAATGGGCTGAGAGCTGGCATTTGTCGCAGGAGTGCTATATCGTGTACCAGCGCGCATCGGCGCATGATATCCGCGTGGTGCCCCTCACCACGTTCATTCGATAGGTTCTGTAGAAAGAGAGCACCGCTCATGGCACTTACCGGCAAGCAGGTCCGCCAGCTCCGCAGCCTGGCCCACCACCTCAATCCCGAGATCTACATCGGTCGCGGCGACATCAACGAAGGCCTTATCGAGCAGACCGAGGAGAGCCTCGAGGCGCACGAGCTCATCAAGTGCGCCGTCCAGGACGGCTCCGGGCTCACGGCACGCGAGGCTGCCTCCATTCTCGCCGGGGAGACGGGCTCCGACGTGGTCCAGATCATCGGTCACCGCTTCTCGCTGTATCGCGCAAGCTCCCGCAAGGACATCGACAAGATCGAGCTCGCATAACATCTTCCGCAAGGATGGGTCATAGGGGGACGGGTTCATTGCAACCCATGGCGGAGTGCCGCCATGGGTTGCAATGAACCCGTCCCCCTATGACCCGTTTCCCCAGGGAAGCACTGATTAAGTGCCTTCCTAAATCATCGCGACGCGCTGCTGGCGATTGATGATGCGCTCGTACATCTCGCGCGTCTCCTCCTCAGGGAAATCCTGCAGCTCATGTTGCAGAAAGTGCAGATGCCCGTTATAGAGCTCCACGATCTCGCGCCGCCGCCCGCACCGATCGTACACGGTCATGGCGCGGCGGATTACATCCTCGCGCGTCGGGGCCTGCTTGAGCGCAGCCTCGACCAGCCAGGAGGCGCACGAGTTGTTCTCGATCTGCAGCGCCTTGTCGATGCCGGCCACCATGCAGTCGATGAACTTCGTGAGGAACACGCGGCGCATCTCGACGAAATACGTGGGATCGCCGCAGTCGGGCACATAGAGCGGACCTCGGTAGAGTTGCTCGATCTTCAGGCACGTCTCGATCACCTGCTGCGCAGAAGAGGCCTCGCTGCCGACGAGCACCGCGCGGGCCAGCGCATCGAACTGCCGCACATCGGAGTAGACGAACTCCGCGTTGAACGCCACGCCATCGCCTTGCGTGAGCACGTACTGAGGGCCGCCCGCCTGCTGCTTCACGGCCGCTCGCAGCGAGGACAGTGTCACATAGAGGCTCTCCCGGCCGTGCGAGTAGTCCGCGTCCGGCCACAGCTCGTCGATGATCGTGCGGCGGCTGACGAACGACCCCATCGCAAGCACCAGATGCGCGGCGAGCGCACCGGATTTCTTGCGGCGCCAGAGCACGTCGGTGAGCGTATGGCCGTTGCGCTCCGCATGGAATCCCCCGAACAGGTTGATGACGACCTCGCCGGTCTCGGGAATCCGCCCGCCATCGATCACCTCGAACGCCGCCTCGCTCGGCACGCTGCGCGCCGTCGCGGACCGCGCGGATTGGGAGACCTCCCGCGGAAGCAGATGGCGCAGCGACTCGGCACGGCTCCCCATCAGCGCCATCGCATGACGGGCCGTGGGCCAGAAGCGCTCGTGGCGCATCTCGTCCTTGTGGCGGGAATACCACGCCGAAAGCTCCGAATCGAACTGGGCAGCCGACAGGTGCAGCGCCACGGCCCACGCCTCGGTGGTGTCGCACTCGTCTTGAGACAGATCGATGACCTCGGCCTCCTCGCGAATCTTGATGCGCGACGTGTGGCGCAAGTACGACGTGCGCTCCAGCATCGTGCCCCAGGAGCGCAAGAACACCTGGCCCGCGTCGGCGAGCTTCAGCACCTGCTGTCCACGGAAATGCGCGTTGATCGCCTGGCCGACCGCCAACGACTGCCAGCCCTCGGCAGCAAGGCAGAACAGCTGCGTCATCAGATCGGACTCGCGCACCGCCATCGTCCCCGCCTCCGCGAAGCAGCGCTCGTCGACCAGCGGCTCGCCATCGTAGAGGCGCGCGATGTTCGCGGCCAGCCGGATGCGCACGGCGACGGGAACGAGGTGCCGCGCCGTCAGGACCTTGATGCCCTGCTCCAGGCGCTCGAGCTCATGCGGCTCGACGCCCCGACCGTGCAGGGCGGCATCCATGCAACGGTCCGCCTGCAGGAAAAGCAGCGGGATGTTGACCTCGTTGTCGCATTTCACCGCGCGCATCAGGCGCTCCGCGCGGTCCCATGCAGGGCTCCCGGCGCCGCCGATCAATTCACGGTAGATCTCCGCATGCTCCTTCAGCAGCAACGCGTCCCCTGTTGGCTCGTGAGTATTCGCCCCGCCCAGATCCGGCAGCGCGGTCCCGCTCACGCTCCCCCAGGCATCCGCCAGCATGACAGCGCTCCCCCACGTCTGCGCGTCCACGTCCTGCACGATGCGCTCCGGACGTTTGCGCAGCTCGGCTGCCGCATTGCGCGCCATGCGGTAGTCGCCGAGCGTCAACGCCGACGCATAGGCGCCGAGCAGCGCCCCCGTCGTCATGTCGCGCCCGATCAGACGCTCCGGCGTCGACAGTACGCGCTGCACGAACTGCGCGTGCCCCGCCAGGGCGAACTGGACGGGAAACTGCCCGACGAGCGACAGCGTGCCCTTCTCGTCGAGCACGAGCTCCGCCAGCGCCACGGCCGCATCGACCCTGCCCGTCTTCATGAGCATCCGGGCGGCACGCGAGGCGAAGGTCGGACGCCGCTCGGCGATCTCGCGCCGCAGGTCATCGTACTCGGAGGTTCCCTTCCCCAGGCACGAGAACGTGCGCCGCGAGCCGTCCAGGCCGAACATCGGGTAGTCGCGCGCCAGGCGCTCCATGGTCTCGCGATGGATCTTCACCCCGCACCGCTCGAAGTCCCCCACCGTGCCGCCGCCGAGCAGCAGCATCATGCAGGCGGGGCGGTATAGCGCGTCGCGCTCGCGACGCAGCTCCTTCAGGACCTTACGGTACAGCGCACAGATCGCCTGCTCGAGCAGCGCGCCGCCGTAGGAGCGATCCGTTGAGAACTGCAGCATCGTGACGAGAGACGGGATGCCCCCGGTCAGCTCGTAGACGTCGAGCGACCGCGAAATCGAATAGAGCCGAGCCCACTCGGAGTATTCGCGCGGCTGCACCGTAAGGTCCCGAGAGGAGATGAGGCATGCGCCGGGGAGCGCCTCAGGCAAGCCGCGGTTTCCAGGTGTGCACACCAGCAGCAGCTCGTATCCCTGACGCATCAGCTCATTGAGGCGGTCGATGACGGCGTCCTCACCGTGCCGATCGACTTTGGGCATGTCGTCGATGGCGACAAGGGGCCTGAGCGTCGACGGGGTGCGCAAGGCGAGTTCGCCCAAGCGCTCCACAAGGCGCCCGGTATCAAGGCGCCCCGCATCGATCAGATGCGTCTCCCGCCGCACTGCATCGTTTTGCGCATGGGAGACGCACTGCAGCAGGACCGCGGTCCTTCCGAATCCCGGCGGCGCGCACAGAATCGCCGCTCCGGACTCCCCCAGCTTCATCATGATCTGATCGACCAGACGCCGCCGCTTGATGATGAGCCCCGAGCACGCGGCATGCGCCTCGCGCTCGCACGCGCCGTCGTCGATTGCCTGTTCGATGATCCGCTCTTCCTGTTCGTGTGCCATGGTTCCTCCCAACGTGATTCAAATGACGATGCACTTATCTTCTTTTGCTCATCTTCATTCATATCTTGTTTTGTTGTAGATATACCATAGCACTCTGTTTCCATAGTGCAATATTTTTTATTGAATTCTTTCGGATTGATTTCAGAATTCCGAAAGATGTGGTGCCGGTAACAAAAAGCGCCCCGAACCGCCGTGGTTCGGGGCGCTGTGCAATCGCTGGGCGAAACGCTGCGTTAGGCGAGCTCACCGCACTTGGAGAGGGCCTCCTCGTCGGCGACGAGGACCGTGTTGGTGTGAAGCTGCAGGATGGATGCCGGGCAGCTCGGGGTGATCGGACCGAAGCACATATCGTGCACGGCCTGGGCCTTCTTCTCACCGTTGGCGGCAACGAGGATCATCTTTGCGTTCATGATAGTCTGCACGCCCATGGAGAACGCCTGGCGCGGTACCTCGTCGATGCTGTCGAACAGACGGCTGTTCGCCTCGATGGTCGACTCGGTCAGGTCGACCAGATGCGTGCCCCTGGAGAAGTGGTCGTCGGGCTCGTTGAAGCCGATGTGGCCGTTGTTGCCGATGCCGAGCAGCTGGAGATCGGGATACCCGGCAGCAGCCACGGCCGCGTCGTACGCAGCGCAGGCGGCCTCGTAGTCCTCGGCCATGCCATCGGGCACGAAGGTCTTCGACTTATCGATGTTCACGTGATCGAACAGGTTGGTGTCCATGAAGTAGCGGTAGCTCTGCGGATGGTCTCCGGCGAGGCCGCGATACTCGTCCAGGTTGTAGGAGGACACCTGGGAGAAGTCGAGATCGCCCTTCTTGTACCACTCGACCAGCTGCTGGTAGGCGCCGATCGGGGTGGAGCCGGTCGCAAGGCCCAGCACGCAATTCGGCTTGAGGATGATCTGCGCAGAGATGATATTCGCCACTTTGCGGCTCATATCGTTATAGTCGTGCGCGCGTACGATGGTAATCATGCAGGGCCCTTTCTCTCGATCCCCTATTGCTCGATCCCCCGCCATCCGGAAGACCGACTGAACACAACCCTACCGCTCCCGTGCGGTGATCAACGTGTCGAGCTCCTTGACGGTATCACCCACGTTGCCCCGGATGCTCGAGAATTCGACGGAGTTGCAGATCAAGATGGGAGCGGTCACGTCGTACCCCTCGCGCTCGATCGCCTCGCGGTCGAACTCGATCAGGACGTCGCCCTTTCTGACGGACTGCCCCACCTGAGCCTTGACGTTGAAGTACTTTCCATCGAGTTTGACGGTGTCCAACCCAACATGGATCAGCACGTCGAGCCCTTCATCGGTGTGCAGGGCGAGCGCATGACCCGTGGGAAAAATGGCTTCGATTTTTGAATCGGACGGAGCGACGACCTTGTTTCCGGTCGGCTCGATAGCAACGCCTTGGCCCAAAAGGCCAGCTGCAAACGTCTGATCATTAACTTCGGATAATGGGATTACCTTACCCGCTAGAGGCGAAAGGAGCACATTATTCCGCTTTCGCAAGCCAAATGACTTGAGAAACTCGCTGAACATGATCCCCCTGTTCAACACAATCCAGAGAGCTACTGAGTTATTAACATAATCCTACCGCAAAGGGCAATCCCCGCACAGAGCATTTTGTCCATTTCGGAATCGCATGAAGGCATACGGCGCCCCGTACCTGCACTGCGCTGACGGCGGACATAAAAACAGGGCTCGCCGAAAACGGCAAGCCCTGTCCTGTGGATGCAAATCCAAAAAGCTTAGCGCTTGGAGAACTGCGGAGCGCGACGGGCCTTCTTGAGACCGTACTTCTTGCGCTCGACGACGCGCGCATCGCGGGTAAGGAAACCGGCGCGCTTGAGGTCGGCACGATAGTCGCCAGCCTTCAGCAGAGCGCGGGCGATGCCCAGGCGCAGAGCACCGGACTGACCGGTGATGCCACCGCCGTCGCACAGGGCGATGACGTCGAAGCTACCGGCGGTGTCGGTGACCTTGAAGGGAGCGAGAGCGTTCTCGACCAGCTGCTTGCGGCCGAAATACTCAGCAGCGTCACGCTTGTTGATGGTCACCTTGCCGGTGCCAGGGACGATGCGGACGCGGGCAACGGCGTTCTTGCGACGGCCGGTGCCGTAGTAAACAACGGTGTTCTCAGCCATCTTTAGCCCTCCAGCTCAATCTTCGTGGGGTTCTGTGCAGCATGCGGATGCTCGGGGCCGGCGTAGACCTTGAGCTTCTTCAGCTGCTCACGGCCGAGAGTGGTCTTGGGCAGCATACCGCGGACGGCGCGCTCGATGACCTGCTCGGGGTGCTTCTCCATAGCCTGGCGGAAGCTCTCAGCCTTGAGACCGCCATTGTAGCCGCTGTGACGGTAGTAGACCTTCTGGTTGGCCTTGTTGCCGGTAAGCTGGACCTTATCGGCGTTGATGACAACCACGAAGTCACCGCAGTCAGAGTTCGGGGTGAACTGAGGCTTGTTCTTGCCGCGCAGGATCATGGCGATCTGAGTGGCAAGACGGCCCAGGACAGCACCCTCGGCATCGACGAGGACCCAGTTGCGAGCAACCTCGCCCTGCTTGAAGTAGTGAGTCGACTTCTGAATCACTTGACTCCTCCATGTACAGTACGTGTCTTAACAGAGATTCACGGGGCTCTGCAAATGACTGAAGAATTATAGCGCGCCCGGATGCGGGGTCAATGCGCGTTTTGCCGTCGCGCAGAGTTTCTGCACATGTTCATCGCATGGTTCGGCGCGGTTCGGCAGGGCCATGTGGCGCTCAAGCCGCTCCCCCGGGCGTTCCTCAAGCGGTCCAGCTTGCGAGCGCGCCGGCTCACTTGAGGAACGACACGATCTCGTCAAGGCGGCGCGCCGCCTCCTGCCTGCCTTGGATATACAGGTCGAGCAGCTTGGCGGTGTCGTGTTCGATGTGCCCCACCTCGACCGGACGGGGCGGGGTGAGGACGAGCGCGCGCCCCTCCTTCTCGTAGGCCCAGATATGCTCGCGCTGCTCGTTGTAGCGCTCATGCCTGCTCTCGATGGCGTCGAGCAGATACGGATACTCCCCATAGCGCGCACGGGCGGCCGCCATCATCTCATACGGCCCCTTTTTGTATGCGCGATGCTGCGTGAGCACGACCACCGCGCGATCGTAGCCCGCGCCCTCGAGAACGTGCTCGATGGGCACCGAATCGGCCACGCCGCCGTCGAGGTACAGATGGCCGTCGATCTCGACCGGCTGCGTCATAAGCGGAAGCGACGTGGTGGCGCGCACGACGTCGATGTCGAGCACGGCGTTTTTGACCTCCAGGTACGCCGCCGTCCCGAAGACGATGTCGGTCGCGACCGCCACCAGCGGCATCGGGTTCTTCAGGTAGGCCTCGTTGTCGAACGGATCGAGACGGTCCTGCACGTCGTTCAGCATGAAGTCGTAGCCGATGAAGCTGCCGCTGCGCGCGAAGGACTTGGCGCCCATATAGCGCTCATCATTGCAAAATGCGAGGTTGACGCGGTTGGGACGACCAATCTGGTGGGACTTGTAGCTCAATCCGTTCAGGACGCCCGCGCTCACGCCATAGCAGGCATCGGGCTGGACGTTGTGCTCCATCAGCACGTCGAGGACGCCCGCCGTGAACTGCCCGCGGAAGCTGCCGCCTTCGAGGATGATCGCCGTCTTGCCCGCGTTTGCCGCCCGCTGATCCATTCCGCGCGCCCCTTTTCCACCTATGCCGCCGTTCGTTTCCCCTCTTCTACCCACAAACCAGATACCCAACGCGTATCAGACCAACCCGCCCACGCATCCGCCCCGCACGCGCGCCCCATGCATAAGAATCCCGATGCGTGGTAGAATACGTACTCCACGAGCCTGTGCGGCCGTGCGTTATTTGAAAAGGTCGAGCGGCTCTTGCCGCCCACGACCTCCCGTTGAGGGGGCGACTGGTTTCGACACGATAGCTCTGAGAGAGGAAGCAGGCCGTGGTCTCCTCGCCACGTTAAACAGGGGTACCGTCAAAATGAATTGACAAGAATTCTTCTTACGAGCCCCAGCTGGCTCTTGCTGCTTAATTAATTAGCGGCACGTCGCGCTCGGGAGGTTCCCCGGCCCGGACCCGATGTCATTTGAGGGGAACGCTCCCGCGCACGTAATCGGTATGGCGCGGGCTAAGATCGAACCGGTTAGGACGCCGCGAGCGTGTCGCTGCGCGCAACGCGTCCGAATCTAAACCAGCGACTGAGCCTGGAGATGCCGATCAGGGGGCTTTCGTGGACCGGAGTTCGATTCTCCGCGCCTCCACCAAACGCGAACTGGGCTTTTACCTGTTTCAGCAGGTAGAAGCCCATTTTTTGTGTATTTGACTACCGAACACGTGTATTAGATTTTGGCGAATTCGGACAGTTTTTAGACCGTCTTGGTTACTTTTGGCGAGCGAAAACGGCGCCCTACCTGCCCTGTTCCTCATCGCGGATGTCGCCCATGGCGAATATCACTCCGTCGATGGGTTGAAACGAACCCGTCCCCAACCAACCCATTTGCAGGCAGATGAAGATGCATATTTGCCGCCTGAGCACTGAACAATTTCGGTCAACGAACATGTTTATTCGGCGAACGGTCACTGTGGGCATGACGGTCGCAACACCCCAAACACCATCGATGACCTGCGCTTTTCATTGCAGACGGCAATTCTTGGAGCACTTAACCGCTTCTTCACACACGTGAAGAATGGCTCACAAATCTTGAAACACGCTTACCGCACACGCTATCGTCCCACTCGCATCTTGTCTAACCCTCACCTAGGAGGTTTACACGCATGAACGCACAGAACGCACAGCTCGCCGGTGCCCTGGTCGGTCTCGGCGCTACCATTACCCAGGCCATGGACGAGATTGAGGACTTCGTCCCCTGCGGCCACCCCGCCACCGTCGTCATCGACGGGCTTTCCTCCCTGAACGACCGCCTGACCGATGACCAGCGCAACGACCAGGTGACCACCGTGACCGGCCTCATCGACCACGTGAGCGAGAAGCGCGGCGTGCCCGCCCACCCCGTGATCGACGTGACGGAGCTCGGCAGCATCAAGACCCAGCTTCTGGGCGAGCTGCACGACATCGCCTGCACCGTCAAGCCCAAGACCAACACGCACCAGGGCGTCAACGCCTGGATCTACCGCTCTCTTGCCGCCATCGAGAGCACCGGCAACCTCGAGGCCGCCGCGCGCATGGCCGAGGTCCGCTCCATCAAGGCCGCCGTCGAGACGCTCTAGGGCGGTTCCCTACCTCCACGGCACAAAGACAGCTTGCGTCAGAAGCGGCAGCGTCACCCCGACGCTGCCGCTTCTTGCTATGGCACCTTGTAGTGCATATCGGGGACGTCCCCGATATGCACGTGCGCATGTTTACCCACGCCGCCCACGCGGCAGGCGAGCACCCTTCCCCGCCCCGTTCAGCACACGGCTCGCCCCGATCAGGCTGTTCCTATACAGGGGAAGCAGCGCCTCGCGCAGCCACGCGCGCTCGCGGACAGGTCTCAGCCTCCTCGGACAGGGTCCCGGACGGCATCTCCTGGCCCGGGCCGGTTGAACGCAAAAGGCGGCACCGGAAAATCCCGGTGCCGCCCTATCAGCGATGAGAACCCGGCGAGAGCGCCGGACCGCGAGACCCATCAGGAAAGGCTCTTGCGCAGCAGCTCGTTGAACAGCTTGGGATTGCCCTGGCCGCGGCTCGCCTTCATGCACTGGCCCACCAAGAAGCCGAGCACCTTCTGGTTGCCGTCGCGGTACTGCTGTGCCTGGTCGGCGCAGCGCGCGAGCACCTCGTCGACGATCGGCTGCAGCGCGCCGGCGTCGCTCACCTGGCGCATGCCGCGCTCGTCCACGATCTTCTCGGGGTCCTCGCCGGACTCGGCCATGAGTCCGAAGACCTCGTGCGCCTGGTTGGAGCTGATGGCGTCCTCCGCGAGCAGCTTGGCGAGCGAGGCGATCTGCGCCGGCGCGATGCCGCTCTCGGCCAGGCCGGCGCCTGTGCCCTTGAGGTAGGCCGCGAGCTCGTTCACGATCAGGTTCGCCACGGCCTGCGCCGGCTTGCCCGACAGGCCCGCGGCGGCCGCCTCGAAGAAGCCGGCCGTCTCGGGATCGCCGGCGATCTGCTCGGCGTCGGCGCGCTTGATGCCGAAATCGGCCTCGTAGCGGTCGCGCTTGGCATCGGGGAGCTCGGGGATCTCAGCGCGGCAGTGCTCGATGAACTCGTCGGACAGGTCGAACGGCGCCAGGTCGGGGTCGGGGAACAGGCGGTAGTCGTCGGCGGTCTCCTTGACGCGCATCACCACCGTGCGCTTGCGGCCCGGCTCCCAATGGCGCGTCTCCTGGTAGATGATACCGCCCTCCTCGAGCACCTCGGCCTGGCGGCAGATCTCGTAGGCGAGGCCGTCGTGCAGGGCCTTGAAGGAGTTCAGGTTCTTGAGCTCCGTCTTGGTCCCGAGCTTGGTCTCGCCGCGGCGACGCAGTGAGACGTTGCCGTCGCAGCGCATGGAGCCGTGCTCCATGGAGCAGTCGGAGATGCCGAGTGTGAGGAAGATGCGGCGCAGCTTCTCCATGAACAGGCGCGCCTCCTCGGGCGTGCGCAGGTCGGGCTCGGTAACCAGCTCGATCAGCGGCGTACCGCAGCGGTTGTAGTCGATGAGGCTCTCGCTTGCCGCGGCGATGCGGCCCTCCTCGCCGCCCACGTGCACCATCTTCGCCGCGTCCTCCTCCATATGGATGCGCAGAATGCGGATGGGCACGGTGTAGGAGCCGTCCTCATGGCGCTCGGGCAGCGCGAGGTTCGCGGTGTCGTAGCCGCTCATGGCGGACAGCGCGCCGCCGGACGACTCGCCGCCCTCGCGCATCTGGGCCGCCATGGCGGTCGAGAGGCCCTCGGCGTTCGCGCTCGCGCTCGCGAGGCTCAAGCCCTCCGCCTCGCCGAACGCGCACGCGGGGCGCTCGGCGGCGCCGCGGCCGGACACCTCGAGATCGAGGCGACCGTGCATGGCGAAGGCGACCGGGCCCTGCGTGGTCTGGAAGTTCTTGGCCATGTCGGGATAGAAGTAGTGCTTGCGATAGAACATCGAGCGCTTCTGAATCTGGCAGTTGGTGGCAAGCCCCGCCTTCACGATGCTCTCGATGGCCTTCTTGTTCGGCACGGGCAGGGCACCCGGCAGGCCCAGACACACCGGGCACACGTTGGCGTTCGGCTCGTCATCATGGGAGAGCTTGCAGTTGCAGAACATCTTGGTATCGAGCGTCGTGAGCTCGGTGTGGATCTCCAGGCCGATGACGGCCTCCCAATCCTTGAGGACCTCGGAGAGCTCCCTCATGCCAGCTCACCCCCCTTCCCGGCGAAATCGGGCGCAACGGAGAGCGCCGGCTCGCCCGTCTGACCATCGGCAAAGCCGCGCTCGAGCGCCGCGGCGAACGTGAGCAGGGTGCGGTCCTTGAACGCCGGACCCACGAGCTGCGCCGCGACCGGCAGCCTCGAGGTTGCCCCCAGCCCCAAGGGCACAGACACGCCGCCGTTGCCGGCGATGTTGATGGATATGGTGTACAGGTCCGACAGATACATCTGCGTGGGATCGGAGATCTCGCCGTGCTTCCACGCGGTGCGCGGGGAGGACGGCATCAAGATGACGTCGCACGCCTCGTAGGCGGCGGCATAGTCGGCCGTGATGAGCGTGCGGGCCTTCTGGGCCGCGTAGTAGTACTTGTCGTACACGCCGCTCGACAGCAGGTAGGCACCCAGCAGCTGGCGGCGCTTGGCCTCTGCGCCAAAGCCGTGGGCACGCGAGCGCGAGCTCTGCGTATCGAGGTTGGGGCAGGCGGGCTCCTGGTAGCCGTAGCGGATGCCGTCGAAGCGCGCGAGGTTGGAGAACGCCTCAGCAGGGCCGATGACGTAGTAGGCGGCGATGGCGGCATCGAGATGCGGCAGGTCGACCTCGACCAGCTTGGCCCCTTGCGCCTCGAGGGCACGCGCAGCCCCCTCGACGGCGCTGCGGACCTCGTCGGTCAAGCCCTCGGCCTCCATGAACGCGGGGATGATGCCCACGCGACGGCCCTCGACCCCGTCGTGCAGATGCTCGCAGAAGTCGACCGCGCAGTCCTGGCTCGTCCCGTCGTACGGGTCGCGGCCCGCGCCCACCAGCGCATTCATGGCGAGCGCCACGTCCTCGACCGTGCGGCCGAAGGGTCCCACCTGGTCGAGCGAGCTTCCGAAGGCGACCACGCCGTAGCGCGAGACGGCGCCGTAGGTCGGCTTCATGCCCACCACGCCGCACAGCGCCGCGGGCTGGCGAATGGAGCCGCCCGTATCGGAGCCGAGCGCGAGCGGGACCTCGCCCGCCGCGACCGAGGCGGCCGAGCCGCCCGACGAGCCGCCCGGGATGCGCTCGACATCCCAGGGGTTGTTCGTGGGGCGAAACGCCGAGCTCTCCGTCGAGGAGCCGAACGCGAACTCGTCCATGTTGGCCTTGCCCACCGGCACGCACCCGGCATCGAGCATGCGCTGCACGCACGTTGCCGTGTACACGCTCTCGTACCCCTCCAGCATGTGCGAGGCGCAGGTGGTGCGCGTGCCGACCAGGTTCATATTGTCCTTGATGGCGAACGGCACGCCCGCGAGCGGCGGCAGGGCGTCGCCTGCGGCGCGCGCCGCGTCGATACGGTCGGCGGCGGCGAGCGCAAGCTCGGGCGTCACCTGCAAAAACGCCTGCACCGCCCCGTCACGAGCCTGAATGGCATCGAGCGAGGCCTCGGCCACCTCGCGCGCGGAGAACTCGCCCGCGGCGATGCCCGCGGCGATGCGCGCGGCAGACAGGGTATCGAAACTCGTCGGCATCAGCGCTCACCCCCCTCTCCCAGAATCGAAGGCACGCGGAAGAAACGGTCATGCGTGCTCGCCGCGTTCTCGAGCGCCACATCGAGCGGCAGATCGCGCTGCCCCAGCTCCGCGTCCTCGCGCATGACGTTGGCGAGGTCGCCGATGGGATGGAACGTGGGCTCGATATCCGGCAGATCGTACTCGAGCACCGGTGCGAGCATGTCCACCGCGTCGTTGAGGTACGCGGTCATCTGCTCGAGTTCATCGCCCTCGAGGGCGATGCGCGCGTACTCGGCGATACCGCGCACGTCGTCTTTGCTGAGCGCCATGGGCACTCCTATCTTCGTAGCTGTAGTCGAACGTCCACCATTATACGCAAGCAGGGCGCTCCACCGTGATGGAGCGCCCTGTGTAACACGATTGTTCGGCACCGATGGCCGACAAGTCCTGCCGCAAACAGCCTACGGGAGCACCTTCAGAAGGGCCTCCTTGGTCTCCTCCTCGTTGCCGCCCACGATCAGGACATCGATGAGGTCGCCCTTGTTGGCGTTCAGCCCGAGCATCTCCATCAGGTCGCGACCGGAGGCCGTCTTGCCGTTGAAGGTGATCTGGACGTCGCTCGAGCACTTGTTCAGCGTGTACGCGACATCGGCGACCGGACGAGCGTGCAGACCCTCTTCTGCCTCGATAAGATGCTGGAACTTGATCATGGCGATACCTCCTGCTTCATAAGCTCAATGCGGGCTTTTGACCCTCTGTTCACTATACGCCAACTGCCGGCAGCTCGGCGCAGCAATTGGAGACGGGGTCGTTTTGACCGGATAAGCGGGCCCGGTACGGAAGCGGCTCCGCCGAAAAGGTCCGGGTGAGCTATTGACGGTACGCTGTAGTCACGCCGCCTCATCGACGGTACGCCATAGTCACGTTTTCGGGCGAAAAGCGTGACTATGGCGTACTCTCGGCGAGGCGGCGTGCCATATGCGTACCGTCAATCCGA
This sequence comes from Collinsella sp. An271, assembly GCF_002159695.1. NCBI lineage: Bacteria > Bacillati > Actinomycetota > Coriobacteriia > Coriobacteriales > Coriobacteriaceae > Collinsella > Collinsella sp. An271. The sequence continues at coordinate 41,351 of NZ_NFJE01000007.1, forward strand.
GCGGTACCGCGAGGCGACCGGCGCGAAATGATCCGGGACGAAATGTCTTGACCAGCGTTTCCCTAGCGAACGACCTTCACGACGGCGGCGCCGGCCGAAACGGTCGACTCGGGCTCGGCGGTAAGCTGGACGTCGGCGAACTCCGCGGTGTTGGACACGGCGAGCACGACGCAATCCGGGTGCCCCGCCTCGGCGATGTCGGCCTTCGTCATCTTGATGACGGGCTGCCCGGCCTTGACGGTGTCGCCCTGCTTGACATAGCCGGTGAAGCCCTTGCCGTTCATGTCGACGGTATCGACGCCGATGTGGACGAGCGCCTCGATGCCGTCGGCACCCGTGATGCCGATAGCATGGCCCATGGTGACGGTCACCGTGCCGGAGATGGGCGCGTAGACGATCTCCTCATCGGGCCAGATGGCACAGCCCTTGCCCACGACCTCGCCCGCGAACACGGGATCGGGCACATCGGTCATCTTGATGACGCGGCCGACGACCGGTGCGCACAGCACGTCGGCCGCCTCCTCGGCGGAGACGGTGGCAGGTGCCGCAGGGGCAGCCGGGGCCTCGGGCTTCTTCTTGAACATATCGAACAGGCCCATGTGGATCACTCCTTTTCCTTACGAGATGCGTGGTCTCACGCGACGTTCCACATTGCCATACTTTACACAACTAAATTAGATGCAGATGCGAAAAAGCGTTCCAAAGGCCGTCATCATCCACCCGAGTGGTCACGAAGTCGGCCGCGGCGCGGGCCTCCTCGCCGCCGCTGCCCATGCACACGCTCGTGGCGCATGCTTCGAACATGGGGATGTCGACCTTCGCGTCCCCCATGGCGACGGTGTCGGCCATGTCGGCACCCAGGGCCTCGACGGCCACGCGAACGGCGCGCGCCTTGTCGATATCCTTCACGCCCATGTCGCCGAACAGGGCGGTCTCTCCGGCACCTCCCCAGGTACCCACCTTCATATCGGGAAAATCGCGCACCGCGTCGAGGTAGTCCTGATAGCTGGAGAGGATGAAGCTCACCTTGTTCACGTCGTCGCGATAGAGCTCGCCGCCGTAAATCACGCCGTGCATGACGTCATCGGTCTCGAGCTGGCCGGCGTTTTCCACGCCCTTACGGCCCATGTAGAGCTGCAGGACCGGGCGCGCCGCCGCGCGGAAGTTTTCGCTGGCGAACAGGCCGTTGTTGGACTCGAGGTAAAACTCGAGGCCGCGTGCGTGGCACCAGTCCACAATGTGGCGGCACTGGTCGGCGTCGATGTGGACGTGCATGACAATCTGGTCGTTGACCTCGACGTAGCTGCCGTTGCCGCCAATCATGCCGTCGAAGCCGATCTCGGTGAGCTCCGGCGGGTTCTCGGCTTTGCTGCGACCGGTGCACATGAGGACCTTGTGGCCGTTGGCGCGCGCCGTGCGGATGGGGCGCCTCCGAGTGGCGCCGCGGGTGGCGTCTCTGGGGACGGGGGGGGTGCCACGCGCCACTTTGGCGCCATCTGGGACAGGTTGGCCGCCGCGGAAGTAACGTTTGACGCTATCCCGCCGTTCGAGGCCTGTCCCAGGAAAGGACAGAATGTCCCCTACGACCCCCGTCCCCAGAGAGGACAAAGTGGGGCGCTACAGGATGCCGGTCGTCAGGAAAGCCTACTCAAGGCCTTCCGCGCCGTTGCTCTCGATGATCTTCTGGTAGGCGTAGAAGCTGTCCTTGCGGATGCGCTCGTAGGTGCCGGTGCCGTCGTCGTGCTTGTCGACGTAGATGAAGCCGTAGCGCTTGCGCATCTCGCCGGTGCCGGCCGAGACGAGGTCGATGGGGCCCCACCAGGTGTAGCCGATGAGGTCGACGCCGTCGTCGACGGCCTCGCCCATGGCGCGGACGTGCTTCTTCAGGTACTCGATGCGGTAGCCGTCGTGGACGCGCCTCTCGCCGCCCTCCTCGGCGACCTCGTCGCGCGCGCCCATGCCGTTCTCCACGACCATCAGCGGGATCTGGTAGCGGTCGTAGATGGCGTCCAGCGCGTAGCGCAGGCCGGTCGGGTCGATCTGCCAGCCCCACTCGGTGCTCTCGAGGTAGGGGTTCTTGCCGCCGAAGGTCATGTTGCCCTGCGTCTGCTCCACATCGTGGGTGCCCACGATGTTGGACATGTAGTAGCTGAAGGTGTAGAAGTCGACCTTGCCGGCGGCGATGTCGTCCATGTCGCCCTCGGCGATGTTGAGCTCGATGCCGTTCTCGCGCCAGTAGCGGCGGGCGTAGGACGGGTAGTAGCCGCGCACCTGCACGTCGGAGCAGTACCAGTTCATCTGACGCATCTCGAGCTCGCAGGCCCAGATGTCCGCCGGGTCGCACGTCGCCGGGTAGCTCAGGATGAAGCAGTCCATGTTGCCCATCTTGAACTGCGGGTACCTCTCGTGCGCGAGGCGCACCACGCGGCCGGACGCCACGAACTGGTGATGCAGGGCCTGGAAGCGCTGCTGAGCGGTGGTCTTGGCCTCGGACGCGGGGCCCTCGAAACCGCGGATCATGCTGGTCTCGAACAGGTTACCCATGTCGGAGGTGCCGCAGTTGATCTCGTTGAAGGTGAGCCAGTGGGTCACCTTGTCCCGGTAGCGCTCGAATACGGCGGCGCAGTACTTCACGAACAGGTCGATGAGCTCGCGGCTCTCCCAGCCGTTGTACTTCTCGACGAGCGCGTAGGGCATCTCGTAGTGCGACAGCGTCACGAGCGGCTCGATGCCGTGCTTCTTGCACTCGTCGAAGACCTTGTCGTAGAAGGCGAGGCCGGCCTCGTTGGGTTCGTCCTCCATGCCGGTCGGGAAGATGCGGCTCCAGGAGATGGACATGCGGAACATGGTGAAGCCCATCTCGGCGAACAGCGCGATATCCTCGGCATAGCGATGGTAGAAGTCGATGCCGTCGTGGTTGGGGTAGAACTTGTCGGGGTCGATGTCGATCGTGATCTCGCGTGGCTTCTCGTAGCTGCCGCCCAAGAAGTGGTCGTCAACAGACGGACCGCGGCCGTCCACGTTCCACGCGCCCTCGAACTGGTTGGCAGCGGTGGCGCCGCCCCAGAAAAAAGCCCTTAGGGAACACAACTGCCATGTGCAATATCCTTTCTAGAGAAACCTTTGCGTCGTTTTATAGGCACCTCGCCTGGGACGGAACGGTCTGTCTGCTGCGTTTCACAGGCCTGTCCCAAAAGAGGACAAAATGTCCTCTGGCACCCCCGTCCCCAGAGAGGACAACAAAGGAAACGGCCGGCTGAGGTGCCGCAGATTGCCGCGAAAGCCGAGGGCGCACGCCTAGCGTGCGGCGCCCGAAGGCTTGAACGGCAAGGTGCGGCACCTCAGTCCGGCCGGTCGGGTTGAGAAACGACAACGGAGACGGTTCCCCGTAGTGCCCGAGATTCGCCTGAAAGAGGAGCGAGCACGCCTTGTGTGCGGCGAGCGACGATTGAAGGCGAAGGTCGGGTGCTACGGGGAACCGATCAGGTTCGTTAACCTTTAGGCCAGGTCCTCGCCATTCGAAGCGATGACCTTCTTGTACCAGTCGAAGCTCTTCTTGCGGCTGCGCGCGAGGGTGCCGTTACCGGCATCGTCACGATCGACGTAGATAAAGCCGTAGCGCTTGGACATCTCGCCGGTGCTGGCGCTCACCAGGTCGATGGGGCCCCAGGTGGTGTAGCCGAGCATCTCGACGCCGTCCTCGGTGATGGCGTCGCGCATGGCCTCGATGTGCTGACGCAGGTAGTCGATGCGGTAGTCGTCGTCGATGGTGCCGTCCGCATTGACCTCGTCCTTCGCGCCCAGGCCGTTCTCCACCACGAACAGCGGCTTCTGGTAGCGGTCGTACAGGTCGTTGATGGTGATGCGGAAGCCCAGCGGGTCGATGGCCCAGCCCCACTGGCTCTTGGCCAGGTACGGGTTCTCCACGCCCTTGAAGACGTTGCCCTGGCCCTCGCCGCCCTCGGGCGGGTTGGCGGCGGTGCAGCGGGTGGAGTAGTAGCTGAACGAGATGAAGTCCACGATGTTCTCGGCCATGACCTTCTCGTCCTCGGCGGTCATCCCGACGTCGATGCCGCGGCGCTCCAGGAACTTCTTGGCGTAGGCCGGGTAGTAGCCGCGGCTCTGCACGTCCACGAAGAAGTAGTTCTCCTGGTTCTTAATCTGCGCATCGCGCACGTCGGCGGGGTCGCAGCTATAGGGGTAGTAGCTGCCGGCGGCCAACATGCAGCCGATCATCATGTCCGGGTCGATCTCGTGCGCGATCTTGGTGGCCCAGGCGCTCGCCACGAGCTCGTTGTGCGCGGCCTGGTACTCCACGGCCTCGCGGTCCTCGCCCTCCTCGAACACCAGGCCCGCGCCCATGAACGGCAGGTGTAGGATCATGTTGATCTCGTTGAAGGTGAGCCAGTACTTCACCAGGCCCTTGTAGCGGGTGAAAAGCACCGTCACGAGGTTCTTGTAGAAGTCGATGAGCTTGCGGTTGCGCCAGCCGCCGTACTCTTTGATGAGGTGGATGGGGCAGTCGAAGTGCGTGATGGTCACGAGCGGCTCGATGCCGTGCTTCTTGCACTCGCGGAACAGATCCTCGTAGAAGACCAGGCCCTCCTCGTTGGGCTCGGTCTCGTCGCCGTTCGGGAAGATGCGGCTCCAGCCGATGGACAAACGATAGGTCTTGAAGCCCATCTCGGCGAACAGGGCGATGTCCTCCTTGTAGTGGTGGTACATGTCGATGGCCTGCTGCGCGGGATAGTAGAAGCCGTCCTCGAAATCGAGCATCTTGCGCTCGCCGGCCATGACGGCCCAGCGCGCCTCGCCGTGCGGGATCACGTCGACGTTGGCCAGGCCGCGGCCGCCCTCGTTGTACGCGCCCTCGCACTGGTTGGCAGCGGTCGCGCCGCCCCACAGAAACCCGTCCGGAAAGCCCATGGATCGTCCTTTCTTCTCGATCTCGATGACCGGCTCATTCGAGCCATCTGCCGACGCGGCGCACCGTGCCCGCGTCGAAGAGAGGTGCCGCCCGCTCCGCTTTGCATACGCTCCGCGTCTCCCGCGAAGCCGCATCCGCCCCGCGTTCGCCCGGGTCCGAATCGCCTTGCGGCCCCGCAGGCGCGCCTGCGGACGGCATCTCTCTCGCTGGCTCGAGTATGCCCGCACCGGTGGGCATCCACAAGGCAACTCGCCGAGACGGAAACTTCTTTTCATCCTAAGAATGCAGGCCAGATGGGCGTATGATACTTCTTGACACCTCTTGGAAAGGGCATGAGGACATGATGCTCGAACACCGTATCCGCAAGGCACGCAACCTGACCCCCGTGGAGCAGCAGATGGCCCAGGCGGTACTTGCCATGGGCGACCGGCTGCAGTCGGTCTCCATCAAGGAGTTCGCGCGCGCGGCGAACGTGTCGATCGCCAGCGTGCACCGCTTCTGCAAAAAGATCGGGCTCGAGGGCTTCAAGGAGCTGAAGGTGGAAGTCGCTCGGTCGGTCGCGGCGCGCGAGGCCGACGCGTCGGACGTGGACTTCAACTTCCCCTTCGGTCCGGGAGAGCGTCCGGAGCGCATCGTGCCGCAGATGCGCTCGCTGTACACCGCGACCATGCGCGACACCTGCGACGTCCTCGACGTGAGCGAGCTGCGGCGCGCCGCCGAGCTGCTGGGGGCGGCTGCACGCATCGGCATCTACACGCAATCGCACAATCTCTACCCCGCGCGGATGTTCTGCGACCGCCTGCTGTCCATCGGCCGCGAAGCGTTTTGCCCCGAAAGCATCGAGGAGCAGTTCCGCCACGCGCTCGCCTCCGACGAGCACGACGCCGCCGTGGTCATCTCGTATTCCGGGCTCTCGCCGGACCTGGAGTCGCGCTTGAGCATCCTCGCGAAGCAGCAGACGCCCGTCGTATACATCGGGACGCCGGCGGCCAAGCGACGCCATCCCGGCTTCGCGGTGTACCTGCTGGTGGGCGACCGCGAGAACCTGCAGGAGCGCATCACGCAGTTCGCGAGCCACATCTCGGTGCAGTTCGTGCTCGATGCGCTCTTCAGCTGCATCTTCGCCGCGCATTACGACGAGAGCGCGGACTTCCTCAAGCGGTCGCTGCCCTACACGCACCTGCCGCGACCGCTGCTGGCGCCATAGCGCACAGCGCATATCGGGGCGACGCACATGGGGGGACGTACCTTTCCCGTGCATTCATGCACGGGAAAGGTACGTCCCCCCATGTGCATCGCCCCGATATGCGCCGCGGCCGGGTTAGCTCCTTACTGGTAATGCAGCCGCGTCTCGTCTGCATTCGCGAGGTCGCGTGCCAGGTAGCGCTCGGCGAGCCAGCGCGCCATGGGCAGATTCTGGTCCAGGTAGTTGCCGCACTCCTCAGGGCGGGCACCGGGAATCTCGCCCGTAAAGTTGCGAACGAACGCGAACAGCTCGCGCACGAGCGGCAAAATCTCCTCGGAGCTCACCTCGCCGAACACCACGAGGTAAAAGCCCGTTCGGCACCCCATGGGACCGAAGTACACCACGCGCGGCGCCCATTCCGGATGGTTGCGCAGAAACGTGGCGCCGAGGTGCTCGATCGTATGGCATTCCGCGGTGTTCATGACCGGTTCGCGGTTGGGCTCGGTCAGGCGCAGGTCGAACGTGGTCACCGCGCCTCCCGTCTGCGGGTCCCGGTCGACGCGCGACACGTACACACCCGGCTTCAGCACCAGATGGTTGACGGTGAAGCTGGCAATCTTGTCCATGGGTCCTCCCAATCGACGGCGCGATTCTCATGCAGCCCAGCTTACCACGGCCGCCGCCGGCGGTGTTATCCTCTTGCATGAACCATCGTCCGCCCGAAAGGTGAACCCGTGACGACCCACGATCTTCACGATAGCTTTGGCCGCAGCATCAGCTACCTGCGCATTTCCGTCACGGACAAGTGCAATTACCGCTGCGTGTACTGCATGCCGGAAAACGGCGTTCCCGCCCGCGACCACGCCGAGCTGCTCACGGCGGAAGAGATCGCCCGCTTCGTGGAGCTCGTGGCCGGCGAGGGCATCCGGCGCATCCGCCTGACCGGCGGCGAGCCGCTCGTGTCCCACCGCATCGTGCCGCTCATCCGGTCCATACGCGCCATCCCGACCATCGAGGACATCTCGCTGACGACCAACGGCGCGCTGCTGCCCCGCATGGCGTCCGACCTGCGCGCGGCCGGTCTCGACCGCGTCAACATCTCGCTCGACACGCTCGATGCCGACCAGTTCGCGCGCATCACGCGCCTGGGTCGTCTCGAGCAGGCCTTGGCGGGCATCGACGCCGCCCTCGCGCACGGGTTCGACCCCGTCAAGGTGAACACCGTCGTGGTGCGCCGCCTTGAGCAGGATGTCTTCGGCCTTGCCCGCCTTTCCGTCGAACGCCCCGTGCACGTTCGGTTTATCGAGTACATGCCCATCGGCAACGAGGAGACGATCGGCGCGTGCAAAAACGAGCCGCATTGCCCTCCGGGCGTATCCGGCACGGCTCCCGAGCTCCATCCCGAGGCGTGGGACGAAAGCGACATCGTGCCCTCCGACGAGCTGCGCGCGCAGATCTCCGCTGCCGGCGAGCGCGCCGGGCTGGGCGCGCTCGTGCCCGCGGACCAAAACGGCCCGTCGGGCGCAGGACCCGCGCAATACTGGCGCTTTGCGGGCGCTCGGGGCACCGTGGGCTTCATCTCGGCCATGTCCAACCATTTCTGCTCGCGCTGCAACCGCCTGCGCCTCACCGCCGACGGCAAGCTGCGCCCCTGCCTGTTTTCGGATGACGAGTACCCGGTGCGCGACGCGCTGCGCGCCGGTGATGACGAGCAGGTCCTGACAATCTATCGCGACGCCATCGCGCACAAGCCGCAAGAACACAAGACGACAGACGGCACGGCACGCTTCATGTCGCAGATCGGAGGCTGACCATGACCAAAAGATCGACGAAAAAGCCCATGATCAAGCGGGCGACCGGCGAGAAATACCCCACTGCCGTCGTGGAGACAGACGGACCCGGCCAGCAAGGCGCACCGGACGCCCCGACGGCAGACGGGCACCAGGATGCCGGCAACACCGACGCCGCAGCCTCCCCGGCGCGCGACGCGTATCGCGATACGCTCACCCATGTTGACGAGAAGGGCGACGTGCGCATGGTCGACGTGTCCGACAAGGCGGTCACGCAGCGCCTCGCCGTCGCCGAAGGGTCCATCCTCATGCACCCGGAGACGCAGACCATGGTCCTCGAGGACCGTGCGAAGAAGGGCGACGTGCTCGCCTGCGCGCGCGTGGCCGGCATCATGGCCTCCAAACGCACGAGCGACCTCATCCCCATGTGCCATCCGCTCATGATCACCAAAAGCAAGGTGGATATCGAGCCCATTCCCGCCCAGGGCGACGGCGCGCGAGCCGACGGACGCGTCGGCTTTCGCGTGACCTCCACGCTGGGCGTCACCGGCGTCACGGGTATCGAGATGGAGGCGCTGACCGCGACCTCGGTCGCCTGCCTGACGATCTACGACATGTGCAAGGCAGTCGACCGCGGCATGGAGATCGTCGACGTGCGCCTGCTGCATAAGGAAGGCGGCAGGTCGGGCGTCTGGGAGCGCGCCGAGCAGGCCGACGCGTCTGCCGTGGCACCCGCGACGGATACGGCACCCGCGACGGACGCGGTGCCCGACAGCGCCGAGACGGCCGATCCCGTGGAGCCGGAACCCGCCTCTCCCCTGCCGGGCGGCCCCGGCGCAAAAGCCGCGGCTCCCGCCATCGCGTTCATCGGATACCAGAATTCCGGCAAGACCACGCTGGTGGAAAAGATCATCAAGCGGCTCACGCAGCGCGGGCTGCGCGTCGGGTCCATCAAGCACCACGGACACAAAGGGTTCGATATCGACCAGCCGGGAAAGGACTCCTGGCGCCACGCGCAGGCGGGCAGCCGCCATGTGGGCCTGGTCGCGCCCGGCCAATACGCCGAATACGCCTACACCGAGAACGAGGTGCCGGTGGGTGACCTGCTCACCCACTATACCGACGTGGACATCGTGATCGTCGAGGGATACAAGACGGCCGGCCTCCCCAATATCGTGGTGACGCGCTCGGGCGTCGACCGGCTGCGGGGCGACACGTCCTATGACCTCATCGACGAGAACACGCTGGCCATCGCCTGCAACGATGTCGTGGAGCGCAACTTCCGCGCACGGGCGGCGCGCGAGGCGGAGCAGGCCGATGCGGTTCGCGAGCTGCCGCCGTTCATCAGCATCAACGATGCAGCCGCGCTGGTGAACTTCATCCTCAGGCGGCTCGGCAGGTAGCTTCTTGGCAGGATGGGTTGATTGGGGACGGGTTCGTTCCAACCCATTGACGGCGCGCTGCACCCCCCCATGGGTTGGAACGAACCCGTCCCCAATCAACCCATTCAAAGCGCCGTTATCGGTGGCGCGCTTCGCGCATGCCGCGCAGCACCGCTTCGCGCAGCTCGGGCACGCGCGCCTTGTCCATGGGCTCCACGCCGGCGAGCGGGTAGGCGATACCCAGCTGCTCGTACTTGGCCACGCCCATGGTGTGATAGGGCAGCATCTCGAGCCCGACGACGTTGCGCCACGGGGCAATCAGGCGTCCGAGCGCCTCGCATTCCTCGACCGTGTCGGTGTATCCGGGCACCACGACATGGCGGATGACGGTCTTGATACCTCGACGCGCCAGCTCGTCGCCGAACGCCAGGATGCGGCCGGGGTCCCGCCCGGTGAGGGCACGGTGGCCGGCAGGATCGGCATGTTTGATGTCGAGCAGCACCAGGTCGGTCTCATCGAGCGCGCGGGCCGTGAGCTCGGGGCGGTCGGGATCGAATGCATAACCGCAGGTATCGAGGCAGGTGTGCACGCGTCCGGCGGGACGGGCGTGCATGGCGCCGAACAGGTCGGCCAAAAACTCGGGCTGCAGCAGCGGCTCGCCGCCCGAGACGGTGATGCCGCCGTTGCGGTAAAACGCGCGGTTGCTCTCGAACTCGTCAACGATCTGCTCGACCGACATGAGCGTCCCGGCACCGGCACCCGTCTTCCACGTATCCGGGTTGTGGCAGAACAGACAGCGCATGGGGCACCCCTGCGTGAACACCACGAAGCGGATCCCCGGACCGTCGACGGTCCCCATAGTCTCAATCGAATGAATGCGTCCTAGGGTATAGCTTGATTCCATAATCCACCTACCAATGAGATGGGCCCGCCGTCATCGATCCGCGGGGAACACGATGCCCGCCTGGCGGCGCGCCTCATCCATGATGGCCAGCGAGGCAAGCGTGATGTCGCGATACCGTGCGGCATCCATCTCCCCTGCCACGCAGGCGCAGAAGTCGTCGAGCTCATAGCACATGTTGTTGTCGCACGCGGCGAGAGCGAGGTCTTCGGTCTCGTCGCCCGTGCTTTGGGCCTCGGCCGTCCAGGCGCCCCGCACGGCCTGACCGCGCAGGCGCACCGATGCGCGGGAGGGCACCGAGACGCCGCCGTAGGTGACGGTTCCCAGCTCGCCTTCGATCTGGCACGGCAGCAGGTCCTGGGAGATCTTGGAGTACGACAGCTCCACGACCTTGTCGGGATAGCGCGCGAGGATGGTTCCCGCGCCATCGATGACCCCTCCGGTCGCCTCGTTCTCCGCATCGGCGATGAGCACCGGCGTGCAGCTGATGTCCTCCGGCGCGCCGAACAGATGCACCATGGCGGCAACGCAGTACACGCCGATGTCCATCAGCGATCCGCTCGCCATGCGCGCGTCGAAGATGTTCGTCTGCCTGCCGGCGAGAACCTCATCGTAGCGGGAGGAGTATTTGCCAAAGCGCAGGCTGGCGCGGCGGACCCGGCCGATACGCTCCACGGCGGCGCGCAGCGTCTCGTAGGCGGGATCGTGCACCGAGCGCATCGCCTCCAACGCAACCACGCCGTGCGCCGCGGCCTCGTCGAACACGAGGCGCGCCAGGCGCTCATTCGGCGCCAGGGGCTTCTCCACCAGCACGTGCTTGCCGGCGCGAATGCACGCGAGCGCCTGGTCGACATGGAGGGCGTTCGGGCTTGCGATGTACACCGCGTCGACCGCGGCGTCGCGGCACACCTCTTCGATCGAGGTGTACGGGGTCGTGCCACCCAGGCGCTCGGTGGTGGAGGCGGCACGAGCGGCGTCGCGCGACATGCTGCCGCGGTACCGGGCGCGGGAGCACTGATGGATCATGTCCACCATGCTGTCGGCAATCGTACTGGTCCCCACAACCGCAAACGCGAGCTCGTTCATGGCGCTTCCTTTCTGCCAAGCCTCAACACACCGTATCTATCATACCGAGCATACAGCCGATATCGCGCACGTCGAGTCGCAGATCCCGCATATCGAAGCTCGCTGCCGCACGGCTCAAAAGCCGGACCGGGGGCACCGCCTGGCACGGTGCCCCCGGCATGGCGGACGGCGCGCTACATGCTCTCGTGGAACGTGCGCGCGATGACCTCGTCCTGCTGCTCGCGCGTCAGGTTGTGGAAGTTCACCGCATAGCCCGACACGCGCACGGTGAGCTGCGGGTACTTCTCGGGATGGGCCTGCGCGTCGAGCAGGGTGTCACGATTGAACACGTTGACGTTCAGATGGTGGCCGCCCTTCTCGGCATACGCGTCGATCATGTTCACCAGATTGTCGGCCTGAGCCTGAGCCACATCGGAAACCTTCATGTGAAATACCTCCTAATATCGGCAGATGCTTTAGTTGCACGCGTCGCAGGACGCAACGGGGTTCTCGAACTCGATCTCCCCCAGGTCGATGTCGCCGAAGAACACCTGGTCCTCCTTGCCGAGCGCGCCGGGGATGATGGAAAACGTGTTGGAGATGCCGTCCTGCGCGTCGCGGAACGGCAGCTTCGCCACACTCGCCAAGCTGGCGATGGCGCCGTGGCTGTCGCGACGGTGCATGGGGTTTGCGCCGGGCGCAAACGGCACGCCCGCCTTGCGGCCGTCGGGCGTCGCGCCGGTCTTCTTGCCATAGACCACGTTCGACGTGATGGTGAGCACCGACGTGGTCGGCACGGAGTTGCGATACGTCTCGTTGCGGCGCACGAACTCCATGAACTCGTGCACGACGTCGTGCGCGATCCGGTCCACGCGGTCGTCGTCGTTGCCGTACTTGGGGAAGTCGCCCTCGATCTCAAAGTCGACGATGACGCCGTCCTCGTCGCGCACCGGATGGACCTTGGCGTACTTGATGGCGGACAGCGAATCGGCCACGACCGAAAGGCCCGCGATGCCCGTGGCGAACCACCGGTGCACATGGTGGTCGTGCAGCGCCATCTGGATCGCCTCGTAGCAGTACTTGTCGTGCATGTAGTGGATGATGTTCAGTGTGTTCACGTACACGCCGGCGAGCCAGCGCATCATGTCCTTGTACTTGGCGATCACGTCGTCGTAGTCGAGCGTGTCGCCCTCGACGGGGCGGTACTTGGGGCCGACCTGCTTTTTGGACACCTCGTCGATGCCGCCGTTCAGCGCGTAGAGCAGGCACTTCGCCAGATTCGCGCGCGCACCGAAGAACTGCATCTCCTTGCCTACGCGCATGGAGCTCACGCAGCAGGCGATGGCGTAGTCATCGCCGTGGTAGACGCGCATCACGTCGTCGTTCTCGTACTGGATCGACGAGCTCGCGATTGAGGTCTTGGCGCAGAACTCCTTGAACTTCTGGGGCAGGCGCGTGGACCACAGCACCGTCAGGTTGGGTTCGGGGCTCGTACCCATGTTCTCCAGCGTATGCAGGTAGCGGAAGCTCATCTTGGTGACGAGCGTGCGCCCGTCCACGCCCATGCCGCCGATGGACTCGGTCACCCACTGCGGATCGCCCGAGAACAGGTTCTGGTACTCCGGCGTGCGCGCGAACTTGACCATACGCAGCTTCATGATGAAGTGGTCGACGAACTCCTGGATCTGCTCCTCGGTGAAGGTGCCGCGGCGCAGGTCGCGCTCGGCGTAGATATCGATGAACGTCGAGGTGCGGCCGATGGACATGGCGGCACCGTTTTGGTCCTTGACCGCGGCGAGGTACGCCAAATACATCCACTGGATGGCCTCTTGCGTGTTCTGGGCCGGACGCGAGATGTCGAAGCCGTAGATCTCGCCGAGCTTTTTAAGCTGGTGCAGGGCGCGAATCTGCTCAGCAAGCTCCTCGCGGTCGCGAATCACCGCCTCGGTCATGGTGTGGGGCGTCGCAGCCTTCTGGGCCTCTTTGTCGCGAATGAGGAAATCCAGGCCGTAGAGCGCCACACGGCGGTAGTCGCCGATGATGCGGCCGCGACCGTATCCATCGGGCAGGCCGGTGATGATGTGCGCGGAACGGCAAGCCCGCATCTCGGGCTTGTAGACGTCGAAGACGCCCTGGTTGTGCGTCTTGCGCTTGTTCGTGTAGATGTCGACGATCTCCGGATCGATCTCGTAGCCGTGCTGCTCGGCCGCCTGGCAGGCGATACGAATGCCGCCGTTGACGTGCAGCGCGCGCTTGAGCGGGCGGTCGGTCTGCAGGCCCACGATGGTCTCGAGCTCGGGGTGCTCGGCGTCGATGTAGCCGGCAGGATATGCCGTGATGCCCGTCACGACCTTGGTCTCGATATCGAGCGCGCCTCCTTTTGCGCGCTCCTCCTCGAGCAGACCGAGCACCGTGCCCCACAGCGTCTTCGTGCGTTCGGTCGGTCCGGCCAGGAAGGAGTCGTCTCCCTCATAGGGCGTGTAGTTCCGCTGGATGAAGTCGCGGACATCCACCTCGCTCTGCCAGATACCTCCTGCAAAATCTTCCCATGCTTCCATTGGTTCAACCACGCTCCTCGCGGTCGTGCGCGCGATTGCGCGCGCATATGAATGTAACGCCGGTGAGCAGCCAAAATGTCTGTTCGGGCGCATCTCATTGCGAGCTTGTACCCCCTGGCGAATATGTTATTCAGCTAGTGCCATTTTTCTACTCACCGGATGTTAGACGAAGATAACATATGCTGGTCAAGATAGATATGTTAGAAAGTGTTTACTTTCTGCTCACACAAGAAACACGCGGAGAGGGCGCGTGCGGCGACGCTGCGGGGGGATGCTCCCGCCCATCAAAACGAAAAAGGGACTTTTGGGTACAAGTTCTCCGACTCGCTGAGTAGCACCCAGAATGAAGCATATATTCGTTATAAGACTTCATATTTTATATGTTTATTACAGAGGGATACTCGAAGGGCTGCGATGTATGTACCCATAAGTCCCTTTTTCAGAATGGCAATGTATTTTTATGCTGTGTATACGCTGCCTAATATTAATATCGGGGTGAAATGTCGGGCTTTCCGGCATTTCACCCCGCAGAAGCCCCAGCATCCATGCGCACGCCAGGCGCACCGCACTCAGAACTTGCGCAGATTGGAGAGGGACTTCAGCGACTCGACGATCACGTCGCGCTCGATGCCGGACTGTGCCTGAACGGTCGCCTCGACGGCCCCCTCCACAAACGGGCAGTCGACCATGCGGACACCCTCGTCGTTCATATCGGCCAGGACCATCTTAACCACCATGGCGGCAGCGCCCATATCGACGAGCACGATCGCCCCATCCGGCCCGTTCACCTCGTCGATCGCCTGAAACACCGACACGTAGCTCGTGCCGAACGAACCGTCGGACATGCCCCCCGCCACCGCAACGGCAGCTTGGGGCGCGATCATCTTGGTATAGTCCCGCAGAGCCTCGACCAGCGCTCTTGAGTGCGAGACCAGCACAACTCCTACCATCATTCCCCCTGCTGATTCAATCTTATGTAGCCATAGTACCCAAATTATTCCCCCAAACGTATCAAGGGCAGGAGGAACGGTCCGTTTTGCCGGGCCAGCCCGCACCGGCCGTTCGCCGAATCGGCAGACGGTACTTGACTGGATACCAATGTGATATCACAATGCAATCAACGAGACCGATCGAGGCGCTCGTCGGGGTCTGCCCTTCCCCGAGGCAATCCAGGGCAGCATCCGGGCTGTCACGCAAACGCGGATGCACGGTTCGAAAGGAACTACCATGAGCGTGGAAAAGCAGATGCAGGCCAAGTCCGGCTGGAGCATGCTTGTCATCACCATCGTCTTGTTCGCTCTGATCGTCGCGCTGTACGTCTTGTCGATCAGCGATATGGCCGCCTGCGACAGCGCAGGGGTGCCGGTGTCGCCCCTCTCCATCGCGGGACTCGTTCTCGCCATCGTGCTTTCCGTGGTGATCTGGATCTTCCCCGTCGCGGGCTTCTTCACCCTGCAGCCCGGGCAGGCGCGCGTCTGCATCCTGTTCGGCGACTACAAGGGCACCGTGCGCAGCGAGGGCTTCCATTGGGCGAACCCCTTCTACAGCCGTTCCATGGGAGGATCCGATAGCGGCCTCCGCGTCGAGCTCGACGCCGAGGGCGGTCTGAAAAACGCCAAGGCGAACGTGGGCGCAAAGGCGATCTCGACCAAGGTGAGCGTGCGCGCACGCACCTTGAACGGCGAGATCTTGAAGGTCAACGACAAGATGGGCAACCCCATCGAGATCGCCAACGTCGTGGTGTGGCACGTCGAGGACACCGCCAAAGCCCTGTTCGATGTTGACAACTACGAGCAGTTCGTGGCCACGCAGGCCGAGACCGCACTGCGCCACGTGGCGAGCGTGTACGCCTACGACCATCTGGAGGACAACTCCGACGACACGAATGCCATCACGCTGCGCAGCAATATCGAAGAGGTCTCGGAGGCGCTCAAGCGCGAGCTCACGCAGCGGCTCTCCCCTGCCGGCGTGACCGTGGACGACGCGCGCCTGACGCACCTCGCCTACGCACCCGAGATCGCCCAGGCGATGCTGCGCCGCCAGCAGGCCGAAGCCGTCATCGCCGCCCGCAAGAAGATCGTCGAGGGCGCGGTGTCCATGGTCGACATGGCCGTAAAGGAGCTTGCCGACGGCGGCACCATCGAGCTCGACGAGGAGCGCAAGGCCCAGATGGCCTCGAACCTCATGGTCGTGCTCTGCGGCGAGTCCGAAGCGCACCCGGTTCTCAACACGAGCTCGATCTACTAATCCAGTTTGACACGCATCGGGACGGGACCGAATCGATCGGCCCCGTCCCGCAACCACCCACCACCGAGCAGGTGACCACCATGGCACGCAAGCAATACCCGCTCCGCATCGACCCCGCGATCTGGGAGGCAGTCCAGCGCTGGGCCGACGACGAGATGCGCAGCGCCAACAGCCAGGTGGAATGGATCCTGCGCGATGCGCTCAAGCGCTACGGCCGCCTCCCCAAACCCAAGGACCGCGACCGCACCGAGTGATTTTTTAGGGACTGTCCCTAAAAAATCACGCACCCCATCTCTCACCGACAACCTCATCGAACCTTTTGGAGGCAGACATGAACGGCTCTGCTCTGACCACCCCTACCCCTAGTTCGCTTCCCGTCCTCAGCGTGGAGCATTTCCAAAAGCGCTACGGGGACACCGTCGCGGTCCGCGACCTCTCGCTCGGCGTCGAAGCGGGCGATATCTACGGCTTTATCGGCCACAACGGCGCGGGCAAGACCACCCTCATCCGCTCCATCGTGGGCGCGCAGGCCATCGACGGCGGCCGCATCCGCATCTGCGGGCACGACGTGGTCCGCAAGCCCCTGCAGGCAAAAAGCGCGCTGGCCTACGTGCCCGACAACCCCGACGTCTACGAGTTCATGACCGGCATGCAGTACCTGACCTTCATGGCCGACATCTTCCGCGTCCCCGACGACGAGCGCACCCGTCGCATCGGCGAGCTTGCCGAGCGCCTCGAGCTCACCGACGCGCTCGGCGACACGGTGGGCACCTACTCGCACGGCATGCGCCAGAAGCTCGTGCTCATCGGCGCGCTCATCCACGAACCGCGCCTGCTTGTGCTCGACGAGCCCTTCGTGGGCCTCGATCCCGTGGCCTCCCACGAGCTCAAGGCGATTCTGCACGAGCTCGCTGCACGCGGCGGCGCGGTGTTCTTCTCGTCGCACGTGCTCGAGGTGGTCGAGAAGCTCTGCAACAAGGTCGCCATCATCCGCGGCGGAGAGCTGCTGACAAGCGGCACCACCGAACAGGTGCGCGGCGATTCCTCGCTCGAAGACGTCTTCCTCGAGCTCGTCGAGAAGGAGGCGTGATCGCCATGCGCGATATGCTTACCCTGATGCATGTGCAGGTCCTCGGCCTGCTCAACTCGTTCGCCCCGAATGCCCAGGGCATGCCCCGCGCCGCCCGTGCGCGCAGGCTCGTGTTCGTCGCGCTGCTCGCCCTGCTGCTCGTGACCGTATTCGCCGGCTACACGGCGCTCATGGCCATCGGTCTCGCCGTTTCGGGGATGGCGAACGTCATCCCGCCCTTCGCCGTGGCCGCAGGATCGCTCGCGGGCGTGTTCTTCACCTTCATGAAGGCGCGCGGCACGCTGTTCGGCACGCGCGATTACGACCTCATCATGTCGCTTCCCGTCCCACGGCGCACCGTCGTGATCGCCCGCATGGCGACGCTGTTCGGCAGCGCTATCGCCGTGGCGGCCATCTTCATGGTTCCCATGTACGCGGTCTACCTCGTCATGACGGGGGCGAATGCCGTCTCCATCGTCCTGGCTGCGCTCAGCGTCGTCCTTGCCCCGCTGGCGCCCACGGCGCTCGCCACGTTCGCCGCCTTCGCCGTCACCGCGCTTGCGGCGCGCTTCCGTCATGCCGGCATCGTCTACATCACGCTCGCCCTTCTGGCCATGCTCGCGTTCGTGATGGGCGCCTACGGCTTCTCGTTTACCGCCGGTGTCGACCACGAGGCGACCGTCGCGGCCACGCTGCAGGTTGCCACCGTGCTGGAATCGGCCATCACGAGCGCCTACCCTCCCGCCGCCTGGGCAGCCGCCGGCATCGCAAGCCACGACGTGCTCTCCTTTGCCCTGTTCGCTACGGCGTCGATCGGCGTCACCGCAGCGTGCGTCGAGGTCATGCAGCGCTTCTACCTGCGCATCAACGGCATGCTGGCCGGCAGAAGGCGCCGGGCGCGCGGGCGCGCGGCCGTCGGGGCACGCCGTACGCCGTTCACGGCGATCGTCGTGAAAGAGTTCCGCACGCTGCTCGGCATTCCCTCCTATGCGTTCAACTGTCTGTTCGGCTACCTGCTCATGGTCGCCATCGCGATCGTCCTGTCGGTCATGGGCCTGCGCGGCATCCTGATGTCCGGCGCCATCGACGGAATAGACCAAGACACGCTCGCCCACATGGGGAACCGCATCTACCTCGTGATTCCGTGGGTCTTCGCCTTCTGCGCCTCCACGGGTGCCAGCTCCACCATCTCCGTCTCGCTCGAGGGGCGCTGCGCATGGATCATGGCGAGCGCGCCGCTTTCGGTGCGCACAATCCTTTGGTCCAAGCTCGCCTCCAACCTCATTCCGGTGGGGTGCTCGCTGGTGCTGAGCACGGTCATCCTGCTTGTCTCCGGGCAGATCGAGCCCCTTATCGCAATCGAGCTGCTCATCGTGAGCCTGGGTTTGTTCCACCTGTGGGCCAACGTGGGTATCGCCATCGACGCCGCCCGCCCCAACTTCTCATGGACCTCGGCCAACGAGATCGTGAAGCGCAGCATGCCCATCACGGTGAGCGTGATCGGGGGAATGGTCTGCGAATTCGGGTTCGGAGCGCTCTGCGTGGCGCTGATTCCCGACATGGCCTCGATTGCGGCGGCGCACGCGACGGCGATCGGCGTCGGCGTCGTGGCCGCGATTCTGGGACAGCTGCTCTTCATGCGCACGGCCCGTACCGCCAGGCTCTATATCGTGTAGAATCCCCGGCACCCGGGCGCAGGACCTGCCATCAGGGCGGGCTCGGCGCCCGGCCGCCTCAAAACGGACACATCCCGCCAAGGCGCCCACGCCGGGAAAAGAGCCCTCCGAACACCCCTGTCTACCTGCGGGAATGTATGAGTTTCCGCAGGTAGACACTGTATCCTCGAATCATCCACAACCTTGACCGCCCCCACCCGAAAAGGGACCGTTCGCGGCACGAAATCAACCTTAATCGGTTCTTCAGATTATTGTCCTCACCCTGAGGTACATTTCTATTGGCGCACGTAACCGACCGTCGGATTGCTTAAGGATTTAAGCGCCGGCAACGCTGAACAGGAGATGATTGCATGCGCGCCGCACCCGAGAGAAAAGAGGACCCTCACCTCGTGAAGACCGTGGAAACCACCGCTCAGAGCAAGGCAGCGACCACACGCCCCAAGCGCTCTAAGGACCAGCGACTCAACCTTAAGCGTTCATACGAGGCGTTTCTGGAAGCAGCGAAGAAGGCGGGAAGCTCCGCCAAGAGCGTGCGTACCCCTTCCGAGACGTGGCCTATGCGTCCATACGCAGCATCCATCTAGGCCCTCTTCAATCTATCTGCTCGCTGATAGCACGACTCGGTCTACCAACGGGCGCAGCGCCCCGCGCGATTGCTCGCGCGGGGCGCTGTTATGTGTGGGGCGCCTGCCGTGTTTCGCAGTAGCACACATGTGTGAAGGAATTGTGATCATAGGCGGCAAAACTGCCCCGCTGGCGCGTCCAGAAAGCAAAACGACGCACTCCATCGCTATCCCGCACTGGAGCGAATGCAGGCAAAATGCGCCTCTGACCTGCGGTTTATGTACGAATCTTGAATCATTTCAGAATCGTTTCCAAACACCCTTGAAAGGCAAAAATCGACCGACTACACTTGCCATCGGCAAATCGGCGAGCGCGCTGAATCCCACTGTAAACGGCGCGCACGCAACCATAACACGCGGTATGAAAGGAAGAACTATGGCCGCCATCAATCTGCTCCAGTCCACCGCCAAGGCTATCGTCAACCTCTTCTCCAACGAGATCAACGTTCCCGGCGTCTCCAACACCCCTTACCTTGGCCACACCGCTCACGTCTCCCCCAAGACCTCCTCTGAGTTCGGTCGTCTGGCCTGCTAAAGAGCTTTCAACCCAGGTACCGAAAACGCCCGTCGGCATGAGCGCCGGCGGGCGTTTTTTCTAGCTCGTTGTGTTTTTAGGCTCTTCCTGGTTTCTAGTGAGTAGCGCAACCCTGGGCAATCTGGGCCGAAAAGCCCAAGCCCCTTGCGCGAGTGCAAATGTGGGGACGTACCTTCCGCGTGCAAAATGCACGCGGAAGGTACGTCCCCACATTTGCACTCCAATCTACTGCAGCCGGTCAAGAACGGCGGCAGGCAGCTCGTCCGTCTGCACCTCTTCCCAGGAGATCATGCCGCGCAGAAATGCCGCGTCGAGGCGCAGGTACGCGCCGTCGCGCAGCTCACGGCTCGTATGAAACACCGTGGTCGTCTGCGACCCGTCCTCCGCATACGCCGTAAGCTCGTAGCGGTACGGCATATCGGGATCGGCATCGTCGCGCACCACGCAGCCGTTGTCGATCTTCGTATAGTACACGCCGCCCGTCAGCGGTGCCGACAGCGCGACATCACCGAACTGATTCCCGAACTGCTCGCCCAGCTTCGATACGGCAAACCCCGCGCCGCCAAGCAGCAGGCAGATGGCCACAGCCACAACCGCAATCACGCGTTTCATCGATATCCTCTCACATATCTTCCGACGCCCTGAATGCCCCTGGCAGGCCACCGTGGATACGGAGACCTGCCAGGGGCTCATGCAAGAGCGCGCGCCGAAGGGGTGTCCCCAGCGTGCAAAAGTGCACGCGGAAGGTACGTCCCCACATTTGCACTCGCAGGGAGGGGCGGGGCTACGAGCGGCGCCACAGGCGGACGATGAGCCAGATGACGGCGCCGGCGGCGGCCCAGCCCATGAGCGGCAGCCACGTGTCGGTGATGCTCCAAATGACTGCCGCCCATGTGACATGGTCGAACATACGCTTAAGCCCCCTACTGCGCGTGGCGCGTGCGGATCGCGTCGCGCACGATGCCCTTGCTCATGAGGTAGGTCACGCAGAAGTAGCCGCCATAGGCGATCAGGAAGATCAACGTGGTGAAACCGACGGTGCCTCCGATCGTCAGGCCGCCGAACACCTCGACCAGATCGATGATGATCGACAGCGCCACGATCGAGTGGGCGACGCCCACCACCACAGGGAAGACGAAGAAGATCGTCTGCTGCACCAGCACCGAATGCGAGATCTCGCGGTCCGAGGTGCCGAGCTCCGCCAGGATCCGGTAGTTCTTGCTGGCGTCCGACACGCCCGAGAGCTGCTGGATGGTGAGAATCGCCGCGCACGCCACCACCAGCACGAAGCCGATGTAGATCGCCAGATACGAAATCAAACCGTTCATGGAGTCCACGCTCTCGTAGGTCGAGGTGCGCGTCGCCTCGACGCCCCACGCGCCGACGAGGTTGCCCGCGGTATCGGTGATGTCGCCGTACTCACGGTACTCGCCGATGTAGGCGTCGGCGTCGTCGGGGTTCACCCCGTCGGCGTAGTTGAGCATGAGATAGCTCTGGTACGGCGGCAGGTCCAGCTGATCCACCAGGCTGTCGGGCAGCACGATCGTGCCGGAGTTCATGCCGAACATCGCGTTGACGAACGTGCTCGCGTCCTCGTTCACGCGGTCCTGCACCGGGTACAGCACGCGCCCGCCGATGGTCAGCTCAACGCCTTCGCCCAGCACCTTGTCGTAGATACGGTTCACGCTCTCGCCCATATCGGACAGGATCGTATAGCCGTCCTCGCCCAAGACGATGGGGTCCATCCCGCGGAACCTCAGGTATTCGTTATAGTTGCTCTCACGCATCACCGTCAGGCCGAGTCCGGACACCCCGGTCTCGTCGATGCCCTGGGGAAGCTCCTCGTCCACCTCCTCGCAGAGGTCCAACAGGTTCACGACGGGCATGTCGGCGCCGCGCGGCGTGGATTCGAAGAGGTCCACCTGGATGGAGCTTCCGGCAATCGAGGCCAGGTCGAAGGGCTTCGCATCGTCTGTCCCCGCGTTGACGGTCTGCCGGCGGCTCATCTCCATGACGTCCACGGGCTCTTCGGCCTCGGCGAACACCACGCCGCCCTCGCCGCCCGTCACCGTGGGATCGGCGTTCAGCTCGTCCACGGTAGAGCCGCTGTAGTAGACGACTACCGTCGTGTAGTCGACCGGCGTGCCCCGCTCCACCGAGGTGTTCATCACGTCGGCGAGCGACATGCCCGCGGTCACCGAGGTGATGGCCAAGAACAGCAGCATCGCGATCATGGCCATCGAGAAGCTCACCGTGTTCACCTTGGCGGCGAGCTGGCGCATGGTCACCATGTTCAGGCCGCGCCAGTACAGACCGCGTGCCGCCTGCAGCGCCTTGAGCAAAAAGCCCGAGAGCCCGAAGAAGAACAGGATGGTGCCGATCACGACGGTCACGGTGGTGATCAGGAACTTCTGCATCCCCTCGGGCGATCCGTCGTAGGGCAGGCCATCGTTCAGCAGGCGCACGTAGGCCACCACGATCGCCGCTAGGCCGACAAGGAAGACCGCCGCGGCGACCCAGGGGTTGCGCGTCCGGATGGCCTCGTTTTGCCGCCCGGCGCTCATCAGGTCGATGACGCGGGCGCGCGCCACCACGCGCAGGTTGAACACGAGCGTGACCGCAAAAATCGCCAGCAGGCAGACCACCGTGATGAACAGGGCGCTGATCGAGAAGAAGAAATGGAAGTCGGCGATCTGGGTTTTGAAGAGCGAGGCCGTGAAGAAGGTCATGAGCCATGAGAGCGCAAGCCCCAGCACGATGCCGAGCACGAGCGCCGCCGCCGACACGATAAAGGTTTCGAGCGCCATCACGCGCGCCACCTGGCCGCGGCTCATGCCCAAGATCTGATAGAGGCCGAACTCCTTCTTGCGTCGCTTCATGATGAAGTTGTTGGCATAGACCATGAGAAAGCCCATGACTATGGCCAGAAACACCGTCAGGCCGCTGATGATGCCGCCGAGCGAGGTCGCCAGGCCCTCGCTGGCGATATCGGCCAGGTCGACCTGGATGGAAATGGTGTTGAACGCGTAGAACACCGTGACGGCAAGCGTGAGCGTCAGCAGGTAGACCAGGTAGTCTCTTCCCGCCCGGCGCACGTTGCCCAGCGCGAGCTTACAAAGCATCGGAACCCTCACCGCCCATCATGGCAACGACCTCCATGATCCGCTCGAAGAACTCCTGACGGGTCGACGAACCGCGGCGCAGCTCGGTGAAGATGCGGCCATCGCGGATGAACAGCACGCGATGCGTGTAGCTCGCCGCGAAGCTGTCGTGCGTGACCATGAGCACCGTCGCCTGGTAGTCGTGATTCATGGTCTCGAAGCACTCGAGCAGCAGGCGCGCGTTTTTGGAATCGAGCGCGCCGGTGGGCTCGTCCGCCATGATGATGGCCGGATCGGTCACGAGCGCGCGAGCGGCGGCGACGCGCTGCTGCTGGCCGCCCGACATCTGGTAGGGATACTTGTCGAGCACCTCGGCGATGGAGAGGCGCTGCGCGGTGGCCTCCACGCGGCGAAGCACCTCGGCGGCCGGCACACGGCTGATGGTAAGCGGCAGCGCGATGTTCTCGCGTGCGGTCAGCGTGTCGAGCAGGTTGGAGTCCTGGAAGATGAAGCCGAGCTGCTCGCGACGGAATTTCGTCAGCTTGGACGACTTCATGCCCGTGACGTCCACGCCGCCGACCAGCACGTTGCCGCTGGTCACGGCATCGATGGTGGAGATGCAGTTGAGCAGCGTCGACTTTCCCGATCCCGACGCGCCCATAATGCCGACGAACTCGCCGCGCGCGACGGTAAACGAGACGTCCGCGAGCGCGCGCGTCACGTTGTTGCGCGCGCCGTAGACCTTCTCGACGTGGCGCACGTCGAGCACCGGCTGCGCCGTCGCGGCCGGTGCGGCGTGGCGGGGCGCCTCGGCGCCCCCGCGCGGCGTGATGGGCAGGGTCATGTGGACGCGCGGCGCGGTCGCATCGATGTGATCGGCCTGCACGGTCTGCTTTCTCATGGCAAACGCTCCTTTCACTCATTGCGGGCGAGCCGGCAACAGACCGGCTCGCCCGAGAAGACGCACGGCTACCTGGAATTGGTCCAGAGCAGCCAGATCATGACGATCGAGAGCGCTGCCATAACCAGCAGCCACAAGACCATCTCGAGCGCACTCATCCCGACACCCTGCTTTTTCTGCTTCACATCATACGGGTTGCGCTGATACGGGTTCATGTTCGTTGCCTCCATGACAACCACCTCCTGACCCTATAGTCGCAGCACGGCCGAACGGGAGCCATCGATTTGGCTTACACCTTGATTGCGGTTTTGTAAGGTTGGTTAAGGGAGGCTTAAGGAGGCAGCGGAATCGGCATTTCCAAGGAAACGCTGGTCAATTGCTTTCGCGGCGGTCGGTTCCGTGGCGAGGCGGATGCGCGCGAAGGCGAGGAAGGCGCAGTGGTGCTGCGCCGACGCAGCCTGAGCCCGCAGGCGCCCGGCACGGAGCCGACCGGTGCGGAATGGATTGATCAGCGTTTCCCTCAGGCAGATGCGAGATGCCGCGTCGTGTACAATGGCCTTCGATCGATTGTTCGGATAGGATCGCATACGGTGAAAACAGTTCATGTAGCAGCAGGAATCATTCGGCGCGACAAGGGCGACGAGGTACTCGCCGTGCAGCGGGGATACGGTTCCATGCAGGGCCTCTGGGAGTTTCCGGGCGGCAAAGTCGAGCGCGGCGAGACGCCCGAGCAGGCATGCGTGCGCGAGCTGGCCGAAGAGCTGCAGGTGCGCATCGTCAGCCTGCGCAACTTCTATACCGTCGAGTACGATTACGACGACTTCCACCTGTCGATGGAGTGCTTCTTCTGCCGCATCGACGAGACGGGCGACAACACCGAACCGCAGCGCAACGACCGCCAGATGGACCTTCGCTGGGTAAGCCGGTGCTCGCTCGCAACGCTCGAATGGATGCCCGCCGACCAAGGGCTGGTACAGGCCCTGGTCGAGTTGGACGATGCCGCCGAGGCACCTCAGCGGCGCTCAGCGCAAGAGACTGAAGCTGCGGGGCGCACGCCGCGGCGGGGCGCCTCCGGTCGCAAACCGGGCAAGAAGCGCAAGAAAGACCTGCTTGACGGCATCGACACCTCGGACCTGAGCGCTGCGGAGACCGAGTTGGTCCGCAGGCGCGCCGCCATCAAGAAATCGATGAAGGGCAACAAGCGGGCCGACACCAAACCCGAGATGCTCGTTCGCCAGCGCCTGCGCGCCGCCGGCCTCACCGGGTACCGCCTACAGTGGAAGAAGGCGCCCGGCCGTCCCGACATCGCCTTCCCCGGCAGGAAGATCGCCATCTTCGTCAACGGCTGCTTCTGGCACCGGTGCCCGCACTGCCATCCCAGCACGCCGAAGCGAAACACGGAGTTCTGGAAGGCCAAGTTTCGCCGTAACGTCGAGCGCGACGCACGAGCCGTCGCCGAACTCGAGCAGATGGGGTGGCTCGCCATCACCATCTGGGAATGCGAGCTCAAGCGCGACCGCATCGACGAGACGATGGCGCGCGTTATCGATCAGATCAACTCCGCAAGCCGGGGAAACGCCGATTGATCGCCTGTGCACGCAGGCGGCTCCGCACGAAGCGCCCGCACCCACAGGGCGTACACATTTTCTTGAGGTTCGCATGAGGCAAGCGGCGATGATTCCGCCCGTTTTCGCAGGTCAGATACCTTGTCACAGAACGGACAAACAGTCGTAAGGACCTCTTAAGCCATGGTGTCGAGGCCAGCTGGTCATAATGAGGACAACACATCCGAACCAGCAGCAACACCGGATGTGCCATTTGGTGGATGAGCGAGGAGGCCGAGCATGCATCCTTCCCAAAGAGCAGCAAAAGCATGGTTACCATTGCAACCATCCCAACATGCAGACGGTTTCTCCTTCCCCCCGACACAGAGAACGGGCCTCCTCGGCTCCACCGTTTCCGATCAGAAGCATCATCGCTCTCAGGATCAAGGCGTCAACCTGCAGGATTCCTTCCATCGCCTCTTGGACGCCCTGGACGAGGCGAACCTGCAGCAGTGCATCGTGGCGTAAAGCCTGAACCTTGCCCCTACACGAAAAGGACCCCGAAGGGTGAAATACCTTCGGGGTCCTTATTGTATGAGCCTCCGTTAAGCCACCGTGGATACGGAGAGCTCGTGCTCGCGCGCCGAAGGGGTGTCCCCGGCGTGCAAACGTGCATGCGGAAGGTACGTCCCCGATTTGCACGGGCGCCCAGCCGTTGCGACGTCAGGCATGGGTTGGAACGAACCCGTCCCCCACCAACCCCTCACCAACCCGCGAGCGCGATCGATCCGTGAGCCTCCGACTACATCAGCTCACAGACGCTCGCGGCAAACGCCACGGGATCCTCGGGCAGAATGCCTTCGACCAGCAGGGCCTGGTCGTACAGCAGGCCGGCGTACAGCTTGACCTTCTCGGCGTCGCCATCCTTCTGGGCGGCGACGAGCTTGGCGAACACCGGATGCTTGGCGTTCAGCTCGAGCACGCGCTGAGTCTTGGGCAGACCGTCGAGGTCGCCCTCCGGACCGCGCTGGAGCACCTTCTCCATCTCGAGCGACAGCGGGCCTTCCGTGGTGATGCACGCCGGAGACTCGCTCTCGCCCACCAAGCGCGCGGACACCGCAACCTTCTCGACCTTGTCGCCCAAGGCGTCCTTCATGGCCTCGAACAGGTCGCCGTTCTCCTTGGTCGCCTCCTCGGCATCCTTCTTCTCGTCCTCCGTCGCCAGGTCGAGGTCGCCCGTCGCGACGTTCTTGAGCTCCAGATGACGATCCTCGAGCTCAGGCTCGGCACCGTCGGCCACAGCCTTGGCGGCAGCCTCCTTGGCGGCGTCGTCCTCGTAGACCTTCGGCATGTCCTTCGCCACGTACTCGCGCATGGCCTGGAAGGTGAACTCGTCCACATCCTGCGTAAGCAGCAAGACGTCGTAGCCGCGCGCCAGCACACCGGTCACGACCGGCATCTTCTCCAGACGCTCGCGCGAATCGCCGGCAGCGTAGTAGATGGCCTTCTGTCCCTCGGGCATGGCGTGCGCGTACTCGGACAGCGTCACCATCTTCTTCTCGCGCGCGCTGTAGAACAGCAGCAGGTCAGCAAGCTCGTCGGCCTTCATGCCGTAGCTCGAATAGATGCCGTACTTGAGGCCGCGGCCGAAGTTCTCGAAGAACGTCTCGTAGGCGTCGCGGTCGTCATCGCGCATGCTCTCGAGCTCGCTCGTGATCTTCTTCTCGACACGGCGGGCGATGGCGCGCAGCTGACGATCGTGCTGGAGCGTCTCGCGCGAGATGTTGAGCGACACATCGGCCGAATCGATCACGCCGCGGACGAAGTTGTAGTAATCCGGCAGCAGGTCGGCGCACTTCTCCATGATGAGGACGTTGGAGCTGTACAGCGCCAGGCCCTTTTCGTAATCCCTGCTGTACAGGTCGAACGGCGCGCGGCCGGGGATGAACAGAAGCGCGTCGTACTCGAGCGTGCCCTCGGCATGGAAGCTGACAGTGCGCGCCGGATCCTCAAAGTCGTGGAACGTGGACTTGTAGAACTCGTTGTAGTCGGACTGCTCGACATCGGAGGAATGCTTCTTCCAGATCGGCGTCATGGAATTGATGGTCTCGAGCTCCTGGTAGTCCTCGTACTCCGGCTTGTAATCGTCGCCCGCGTCCTCAGGCTTGGGCTTCTGACGGCTCTTGGTGACCATCATCTGAATGGGGTAGCGAACGTAGTTGCTGTAGCGCTTGATAAGATCCTTCAGCCCCCACTCGGACAGGTAGCGATCGTAGTCCTCGCCCGGCTCGCCGTTGGCGCCCTGCTCGTTGTCGCGCAGCGTCAGGATGATGTCGGTGCCGTGGCCGTCGCGCTCGCCCGGCTCGATGGTATAGCCCTCGAGACCGTCGCTCTCCCAGACGTTAGCCTCGTTGGAACCGAATGCGCGGCTCACGACGCGCACGTGCTTGGCGACCATGAACGCAGAGTAGAAGCCCACGCCGAACTGGCCGATGATATCCACCGCGTCGCCCTGGCTCTCGGCGTTCTCCGCCTTGAACTCCTGACTTCCGGAATGCGCGATGGTGCCGAGGTTCTTCTCAAGCTCCTCGCCCGTCATACCGATGCCGTTATCCGAGATGGTGAGCGTGCGCGCATCCTTGTCAAACGACACGCGGATTGCCAGGTCCTCGTCATCCAGCTTGACGCTTTCGTCGGAGAGGCTCTTGAAATTCAGCTTGTCGACAGCGTCCGATGCGTTGGAGATGAGCTCGCGCAGGAAGATCTCCTTGTTGGTGTAGATGGAGTTGATCATAAGGTCGAGCAGCTTTTTGCTCTCTGTCTTGAACTCGCGCATATGCATCCTTTCCGGTTCCCAAACCTGATGTATTCAGACTTAGATTTTATAACCATAGGGCGCGCAAGTATTCAGATCGAGCAGAAAAGGCGCAATTGAGCGCAACAGGACGCAACAATCCAACTGATTTCAGGTATTTTTCTATGCCAGGATAGCAACCGGACAAACCGGCCAATTAGCGCATATGGCGACCGCGGATGGGGAACTTGGCACGCGCTTCGGCGAGATAGCGGTAATGCTCGGGGATATGGGCATCGCTCGCGATGTAGGAGTACATGAACTCGTCGAACATGAGCTTGGCGGGGCGCTTCTCGCGACCCAGGCGACCGCCTGCGATAAAGTCCGCGGACGCCTGCAGCTTGCACCCCATGCGCATCAGGCGGACGGCGACGTTGAGGTCGTCCTGGATGGCCCGATACCGCTCGGGATGTGCGATGATGACCTCGTAGCCTCGACCCTGAAGCTCGTAGATCGTGCGCTCGTACTCCTGGAACTCGAGCTTGCCCGCATGCGTCGACAGCTCGAGCAGGAACTCGTTCGTTCCATCGAAGTGCAGATAGTCGACCCAATCCATGCCAAGGTCCATGAGCTTGGCATGGTTGACCTCGAACCCCATCTGCAAGGGGAATCCGTCCGCATGCGCGACGAGCAGCTCATAGGCATCCCACATGGCGTCGTAGTCGAAGTAGGGGTCGCGGCAGTGCGGCGTGCACACGATGCTGGTCACGCCCGCGGTCTTCGCGGCCTCGAGCATGGCAAGGCTCTCGTCGAGGTCCGCGGCCCCGTCATCAACTCCCGGAAGGATATGGCTGTGGATATCGCGCATGGTCAGGACAGGCTCGCTTACGAACGGCGAGACGTGCGGCTCTTAGAGGTAAGCCCGGTCGACGGAACGACGCCCTGAGCGGCACCGCGCGTGTCGGCGGCAGCCCGCGCCGGAGCGGCCGCAGCTGCGTCGGAGGTGTCGGAGGTGCGAACCTTCTTGCCGTCCTTGGTGTAATACGAGTAGTAGTAGTCGCTGACCTCGGTCTCGCAGTAGTTCATGACCGTGCCGATGATGTTGACCTCGGCCTTCTTGAGCTGGTCGACGGCCGCCACGATCTCAGCGCGCTTGGTGAAGTTCTCGCGGATGACGAACAGGAGGCCGTCGGACAGATGACCCACCTCGGCGGCATCGATGAACGTGCCCACGGGAGGCGTATCGAAGATCACGTACTGGAACGTGGACTTCAGCGCCTTCACCAGGTTCGCGAAGCGACGGGAAGCAATGATATCGGCGGGATTGGGGATATGCGGCTCGGAGTCCAGGAAGAACAGGTTCTTCTGGCTGGTCTCGACGACGGCATCCTCAAGACGCATCTGCTCGGAGAGCACGGCGTACAGACCGCCGCGCGAATGGACGCCGATCATGTCGGCCATGCTGCGGCGGCGCATGTCGCACTCGACCAGCACGACGCGCTTGCCGCTCGTCGCGATGGCCTGCGCCAGGTTGAGCGCAACCGTCGACTTGCCCTCGTTGGGCGCCGTCGAGGTGACCGTGATGACGCGAATCGGGTCGTCAAGGCTTGCGAAGCGGATATTGGCAAGAAGGGTCTTCGCCGCGTTCTGAACAACGAGGCGATCGGCAGTGGCTTTACTCCTAGGCATGTTACTTACCACCCTTCATTGCAGGAATGCGACCGACCACGGGGATACCGAGCAGCTCCTCGGCGTCCTCGGCGCTGCGGACGCGCGTGTTGAGCATGTCCATGAGGACGACAATGGCGACAGCCAAAAACAGACCGGCCATGAAGGCGACGGCGATGTAGAGCAGGCGGTTGGGGCCGCTCGGCGCATCGGGGGCGACGGCCTCGTCGATCACGTTGATGCTGTCGGCGACCTGGACGTCCTGGGCGACGACGGAAACCTGCTGGGCCATCTCGTTGGCGACGCTGGCAGCGCTCTCGGCATCCGGACCGTCAACCGACAGGGTGATGACGCGGGTCGTCGTCTCGCTCGCAACGCTGATGTCGAAGTCATCGAGATCCTCGAGGCCGAGCGCCTCGGCGGCATCCTGCCTGACTCGATCGCTCTCAAGCAGCGCGGCGACGTCGTTGGCCAGAAGCTGGCTCGCCGTGAGCTCGTTGTAGTTGGTCGTCTGCCCCTGGGCCGCACTCGAGCTCGCCAAGATGTACATGCTCGTCTGGGCCGTGTAGGTGTTGCGCATGACCGCGAAGCTGGCAACGGCCATGACCAACGCACAGGCAACTGGAAGCACAATCACCAGCTGCATATGCTTCTTGAGCAGCTGGAACAGTTCGAGCAGTGTCATCGAACGAACCTTTCACTATTCCCTTGCTCGCCGGGAGTCCTCGGCGCACACGACAGCTCGCCCGCGCAGACCGTACGGCCCGCGAGAACAGCTGCCATCTTGTAAACCTTCAACATGGTATCGTAAACAACCGCATAAACGATGGGTTTATACATTACGGACGACGTTCTCGTTAAAAATGCAGAGATTATCAAATGCAACGTGCGGAGCGGTCGCTACATCAGGTCCTCGATCTGCATGGCCTCCTTGGGAAAGCGCACCGTGATGGTTGTTCCCTCCCCCAGCGTGCTGTCGACCGAGATCGTTGCATCGTGGAACATGGCGGCATGCTTGACGATGGCGAGCCCCAGCCCGGTGCCGCCGCGCGCCTTGGAGCGGCTCTTGTCCACCCGGTAGAAGCGCTCGAAGATCTTGTCCTGCTCCTCCGGAGCGATACCGATGCCGGTGTCCTCCACGCTGACATAGGGGGCGCCGCTCTCCATGCCGCAGCGCAGCGTGACCGAGCCGTGGGGTTTGTTATAGCGGATGGCGTTGCTCGCCAGGTTGTACACCAGCTCGTCGAGCAGACGCGGCACGCCGAACACGATGGCCGGCTCGACGCGCAGCTGCAGCGTTATGCCGTTGACATCCGCGACAGTATCGAGACGGTGGTACACCGTGTCGATCGTGCGCGGCAGGTCGACCGGCTCGCGCGAACCCAGCACGCTGTTGGACACCTCGGCGTCGCCGCGCTCCGCCTCGTCGAGGCTCGACAAGGTCAGGATATCGTTGACGAGCGCCGTCAGGCGACCGGCCTCCTTGTGGATGCGGCGGGCGAAATCGCGCTGATCCTCCTCATCGGCAACCATACCGCTCGCGATCAGCTCGGCGTATCCCGAAATCGCCGTCAACGGCGTCTTCAGCTCATGCGTGATGTTGGCCGTGAACTCGCGGCGCATCCGGTCGTTGTCCGCCAAGACGCGCATCTGGCGCTTGAGCTCCTGGCGCTGCGTCTCGATCCGGTCGAGCATCGGGATCATCTCGCTGTAGGCATCCTGGATGTTGCGGACGGGGTGGTCGAGATCGACTTCGAGCAGCGGCGCGATGATGGCACGCGACTCCAGGCGCGCGGCCATGACGGACACGATCACGCCGAGCGCCACGAGGCCGAGCAAAGGCGGCATCATGCCGACCAGAATAGACAGGTATCCGTCCTGCTCCTGCGCCAAGCGCAAAACCGTGCCGTTATCCAGGCGGACCGCCTCGTAGAGCATGATCTCGCCGAGCGTGGAGCTCGAGCGCTCCGAATCGCCGCGTCCGGTCTCGAACGCCTCGACGACCTCGGGCCGACTGGCATGGTTGGGCATGTCCTCCACGTCCGCCTCGCTATCGAACAGCACGGTGCCGTCGGTGTCGATCAGCGTGATGCGCGTATTGCTCAAGTCGAGGTGGTTCAGCAGAAACTTGTCGTCGGGCATGCTGTTGAGCGCCGCCGCCACGACGCCGGACTGGTTGTCGAGCTCCTCGTGCGCCAAGGTCACCAACCTGCCCTGCACGTAGGCGGTGCCGGCGAGCGAGAACACGACCACGACGAGCATGGCCACCGCGAACACGGTGGCGAACACACGGCGGGACAGGGAATGATGCGTGCTGTTTTTAGGCGTCATGGAATCACGCGCCCGGCTCGCGAGTCATCAGGCCTCTTGGCCGGCGAAGCGATAGCCCACGCCGCGCACGGTCTCGATGCAGGTGGCGCGGTCGCCAAGCTTCTGGCGCAGCGTCTGGACGTGCACGTCGACGGTACGCGAGCCGCCGTCGAAGTCCCATCCCCACACGCTTTGCAGCAGGGCCTCGCGCGAGAACACGATGCCGGGCTTGCGCATGAGATACTCGAGCAGGTCGAACTCGCGAAGCGTGAGCTTGACCTCTTCGCCATCGACCGTCACGCGACGATGGCTGGGCGACAAAACGATGCCGCCGGCGGACAGCACGTCGCTCACCTGCTTGGACATGCCGCCGCGGCGCAGCAGGGCGCGGCAACGGCTGGTGAGCTCCATGAGCGAGAACGGCTTGGTGAGGTAATCATCCGCACCGCCATCGAGCGCCACGACCTTATCGAGCTCGGTGTCTTTGGCCGTCAGCATCATGATGGGCACGGTCGCCGTCTCGGGCATGGCGCGCAGGCGGCGCATGATCTCAAGACCGTCGGTATCGGGAAGCATGATATCGAGAAGGACGGCATCGGGAACACGACGGGCCACGGCGGCTTTGAACTCGCTGTCGCACGAAAAGCCTTCCGCCTCGATACCCTGCTGACGCAGGGCATACAGCGTCAGCCCCCTGATGTTGTCGTCGTCCTCAACGTAATAGATCATCGCGCGTCTCCGATTTCCGCTGCATTTACGAGTATCATACACCGCCGCGGGAAGAACACGGGTCGCCGCACCGCGGCGGCAGACAATCAGCCAAAACGACCAGTCAGGTAGTCGGACGTACGGCTATCCTTGGGCGCGCTGAACAGCTCCTCGGTGGGCGCGTGCTCCACGAGCTCGCCGAGGAGGAAGAACGCCACCGAGTCGGAGATGCGCGACGCCTGCTGCATGTTGTGCGTCACGACCACGAGCGTGTAGTCCTTCTTGAGCTCCATGGCGAGCTGCTCGACCATGACGGTCGAGATGGGGTCGAGTGCCGAGGTGGGCTCGTCCATCAGCAGGACCTGGGGCTTGACGGCGATGGCGCGCGCGATGCACAGGCGCTGCTGCTGGCCGCCGGAAAGGCCCAGACCGGACTGCTTGAGCTTGTCTTTGACCTCGTCCCACAGGCCGGCGCCGGTCAGGGACTCCTCGACGATCTCCTCGAGCTCGGCGTGGTTCTTGATGCCGAGGCCACGCGGACCGTACGCGACGTTGTCGAAAATGCTCATCGGGAACGGGTTGGGGCGCTGGAACACCATGCCCACCTGCTGACGCAGACGGGTGACGTTGTAATCCTGGTAGATATCGTCGCCGTCGAGGGTGATCTTGCCCTCGATGCGGCAATCCTTGACCATGTCGTTCATGCGGTTCAGGCAGCGCAGCAGCGTAGACTTGCCGCAGCCGGACGGACCGATGAACGAGGTGATCTCGCGGTCGCGGATGTCGATGGAAACATCCTTCAGCGCCTGATGGTCGCCGTAGTACAGGTCGAGATGCTCGACCGACATGCGAATCGGGTTCTCGGGTTTGGGTGCCTGCGAGGGCATCGTGCCCATTTCACGCTTGTGTGCCTCTTCGAGGGCCTGCGCCATCACGTCGGCCGTCGCGGAGCGCTCCTGATCCATTTCGTTCAACCCGCTACCTCCTCAAGCAAGCTGTCATAGCTCGCTCTAGGATACGAGCCGCGTTTCATGCAGCTGAAAGCGAATTGTCAGGGAACTGTAAGCTGCCGACGGGATCCGCCCGGCGTCCCTCACGCGTCGGGTAGGGTGATGGTGAACACGGTGTGCTCCGGCGTGGACTCGCAGGCGATGTTTCCGCCATGCGCCACGACGATCTCCTTGGCGATCGCCAGGCCCAGACCCGCGCCGCCGCGATTCGTCGCGCGCGCCGCGTCCAGGCGGTAGAACTTCTCGAAAATGACCTTGAGCTTCGGCGCCGGGATGGGGTCGCCCTGGTTCTCGAACCGGATATGTACCTCGGCATCCACGCGCTCGGCAAAGATGAGTATCGTCGAGCCCTCGTAGCTGTACGCGATCGCGTTCTTCATGACGTTGTTGAACACGCGCGCCATCTTGTCGCCATCCACGAGCACCGTGAGCCCTGTGGGCACCTCGATCCGCGCATGCTTGTCCTGCTCGGTCAGCGTGGGATAGAACTCGTCGACGACCTGCGCGAGCATGAGGTTCAGATCCACGTAGCCGCGCGTGAGCACGATGTCGTGGAAATCGAAGCGCGTGATATCGAAAAACTCCTCGATCAGCGCGTCGAGCCGATGGGCCTTGTCGAGCGCGACGCCGGTGAAGCGGACGCGCTGCTCCTCGGGCAGATCGGGCGCCTCGTGCAGCAGCGACAGGTATCCCACGACGCTCGCGAGCGGCGTTTTGAGGTC
The DNA here is from genome assembly GCF_002159695.1 of Collinsella sp. An271. Taxonomy (NCBI): domain Bacteria; kingdom Bacillati; phylum Actinomycetota; class Coriobacteriia; order Coriobacteriales; family Coriobacteriaceae; genus Collinsella; species Collinsella sp. An271. The sequence goes on from NZ_NFJE01000007.1 coordinate 76,068, forward strand.
GTGGGCCAGATAGGTCACCAGATCGTCCTTGCGGCTCGACTCATCGCGCAGCGCCTGCTCGGCGGCGCGCTGACGGTCGCGCACGCGGTTCAGCGCGCCCTCGACCTCGACGAAGTCGCCGTCAACCGTGCCCCAATCATCCGGATGGTCGATAAGGCGATCGAGCATATGTCGCGAAACGATGCGGTCGGCATCGGTCTCACCGCGTTCGTAGCCGTAGTCGTAGAACGCACGGCCGACGAAGAAGATGCCGCACACGGAGATGGCGGCCAAAAAGCCGCAGAACATGAAGAGGTAGTCGACGGTGAACGCGACGGGGCCGATGTTGTTCGCCACGATAGCCCCGCACATCAAGATGAGCAGCCACGGAATGCCGCCCAGCGTCACGATGCGGCGCGCGTTGACGAAGCGGTCGATCAGGATGTACCCGACAAAGAGCAGCGCGAAGAACAGGATGAAGTTGCTCAGCCCGACGACCGCGAAGTCCAGCAGCACGAGCACGACGATAGCGAGCACGCGATGCTCGACGATGGACAGGAAGCGGTCGAACACGCGCGCGGACTGCGCGTTGCCCTGGTTCTGGGAGGCGTCGGAGGCGGACGAATCGGTTGGACGGGTCCCCGTCGCATAGGTGAACGAGGAGGGCGGCTTCGCCTCCGTCGATACCGTCGTGGCGCTCGCCGAACTCACCGGAGAACCGGCTCCTTGCGGCTCGGACGCGCGCGGGGCGGGGCTCCACGCCTCGCTCCCCTGCGTGTTTGGCATGCCGGTCACCGGGTTGACCGGTGCATGCTCGGATGACCTCGGCTGACGTCCCTCACGCTTCAATCGCGCACCCCGCTTTCCAGATTACTGAGAAACATGAAAAGTATCGGCATGGCTCAAGTATAAAAAGCGGAATGGCACACGAAAACGAAAGACTTGCTTAATTCAATCGGGCTTCGCATTGAAGAAGATAGCGCTGATTGAATCGATCGGCGCTACGCCAGTGAACCTCTCGACCAATCAGCTCGGAAGCTTCGCGATGGACGGGATAAAAGGACGGATGACCTTCAAGGGAATCGACCGCCACCTCAAATGCATCGAGCAGCCGTATGGCCGCGTTTGACATTCCGAGCACTCCGGAAATATATGCCATGGCACTGTCGAAATTACGCTGCGCCGTCTCAGCGACTACAACCCTATAGGCCATACGTGCACCGCATACGCGCAATCATGTCTCGGGCGTCAACCACATGTCCGCTCACAACATCATCGTACCCTGCAAGGAGGTTCAATTTTTCCGCATCAGTCAGAGGAAACTCACCTTCAAGGTCTGAGGCCCGCATGACAATGAAGTCATCTTCTTGCCCGTCGATGCTCACCGCAAAGGGAGCTCGCGCAGCTTTGTATGCATGCATTGCACAAATCAAATTTGGTCGACTCGGCAACCTGCTGTGGAGACATAGGGGCCTTCCTTTCCGTCCACGTTCCCCGATTTTACCCCGCTCGCATTGAATCCGTGTAAGAAACGGCACGGTCATGAGAAACGCAGTGGGCGAAGACGCTGATCAACCGTTTTTGTACCCGCGGCAAATGTCTCTAGCAACTGGTCTTATACCCCGACTTTTCAGCAGAAAAGGCCGGTTATCTCACTTGGGGGAATAGACAGCTTTTTTAGGTCTTTTCGACTCCTCGGGGAACGTAGTACTTTCAAATGGCTCGATACGGTCCGTTCGGGTCAAGCCCGTTTTCAGGGATTGAATGACCCCGAATAGAAAGGCTAAAGGGACATACCGAGTTTGGCTTGTAACTATCAGCATGAGTTGCATTCAACGGCTCAGTTCGGTGCAATTTCGGTGCAACATCTATCCCATTCATTAAGAAACCATGCATTTACCTGCGTAAACGCTATCCCTCGATGGTGTACCCAACGCCCCAGATATTCTTGATGAACCTCGGGTTGGCGGCGTCGTCGCCGATCTTCTCGCGCAGGTGGCGGATGTGCACCATCACGGTATTCGACGAGCTCGACATGTACTCTTCGCCCCATACGGCGCGGAACAGCTCCTCGACCGAGACGACGCGGCCGCGGTTTTCCACCAGGTAGAGCAGAATCGAGTATTCGAGCGGCGTGCAGCGCACGGGACGCTCGTCGACCATCACGGTGCGCGCGTCACGGTTGATCACCAGGCCGTCGACCGTGAGCTCGGCTGAGCCCTCCTCCTGCGCTCGGCTGCCGTAGCTGGTATATCGACGCAGCTGTGCCTTGCAGCGCGCGACGAGCTCAAGAGGCCTGAACGGCTTGACGACGTAGTCGTCGGCTCCCAGTGAGAGGCCCTCGATCTTATCGTTTTGCGACCCGCGAGCCGTGAGCATGATCACGGGATAGGTATGGTCGGCACGGATGGTACGCAGAAGCTCGAACCCGTCGATATCGGGCAGCATGATATCGAGCACGGCGAGGTCGAAATCCTGCTCCAAGATGGCCTTAGCAGCCTCGGCGCCGGTATACGCAAGGGTCACCTGATAGCCCTCGTTGCGCAGGTAAATGCCCACGAGATCGGTAATCGCCTTCTCGTCATCGACAATGAGGATATGGGTATCCATCGCATGTTCTCCTTCCGACACATACTCATTATCGCCCGCCTGCGACCCGTCCACGACATGCGCACGAGGGCTTAAGCACCTTTTAAGCGCACGGACACACGGCCGGCACCTCGAGGCTGGTACTTTTTTGGACGGGGCCGTTTTCGCCCATGCCGGCGCGCTTGCATCGGCATGGGCGAAAACGGCCCCGTCCAAAAAAGTACCAGCCATGTATACTTCTGCTACTCAGCATAGAAAGCGAACGTCATGCATACCTCAAATCATCTCCGAACCTTTGCCGCACGGGCCGTCAGCGCCGTTGTGGGCGCGGCCCTGGCGCTCTCCGTCATTTGGACCCCCGCTCCCGCATGCGCGACCCAGCTCGACACCGATATCGTGCTCGGCACGCCGGAATCCGAACGCCAGGACCCCGCCAACGATCGCCCCGACATCAGCGCGCGTAACGCCATCGTCGTGGGTCAGGACGGCACCGTCTACTTCGAGCGCGCAGCGGACGACCGTGTCAAGATCGCCTCGATCACCAAGATCATGACGGCCATCGTCGCGATCGAGAACTCGTCGCTCGAGGACACCGTCACGGTCGACCACGCGGCAGCGACCGTCGGCCAGTCGTCCGCCAACCTGCGGGAGGGCGATGTCCTGACCATGGAGGAGGCCCTGCGCGCGCTGCTCATCCCCTCGGGCAACGACGCGGCCATGGCCATCGCCGCCACGGTGGGCGCCAAACTCGACCCGGCGAGCACCGATTTCGTCGGAACCTTCGTTCAGGCCATGAACGACAAGGCCGCCGAGTTGGGCATGACGAACACCAAGTTCACCAACCCTCACGGCCTGGATTTCGACGGCTGGGAGGGCGACATGTACTCCACCGCGCGCGACGTGGCGACCATGCTCGCCTATGCCATGCAAAACGAAACGTTTCGGCAGGTCGACGGCAGCGACAACAACGTCATCACGGTCAACGGCGCCGACGGTACCGAGCGCTCCATCACCATGACGCGCTACAACACGCTGCTGGGCACCGAGGGCAATATCGGCGGCAAGACAGGCAGCACCTACGAGGCGCTCGACTGCTTCGCAGGCGCCTGGTCGCGCGACCTGGGCGGCGAGCTGTACACCGTCGTGCTCGGCTGCGAGGGCGTCGACGTGCGCCTGCAGGAGTCGTTGGCGCTCGCCAACTGGTATTACAACCACACGGTCGCATACCCGCTCATCACGACCGATGAGACGGCGTCGGACGGCACGCCGCTCGTCGCCGCCGTTCCGCATGCCGACTGGACCGACAAGACCGTGGACATCACGGTCGCCGACCCCGGCCAAACGGTCACGGTGTTCAGCCTTGCCGGCGATATCGAACAGGACTTTGAGTTCGATACGCTCAGCGGCGACGTTGAGGACGGACAGAGCGCGGGCACGCTCACGCTCTCGCAAGATGGCACCGAGATCGCATCGTGCGAGCTCGTGACCGCCGAGTCGGTCGACGCCCCCGATCCCCTCAGCTGGATCCTCGTGCAGCTCGACCGCCTCGTTCGACTCGTGACGGGAGAGCCCGCCAGCGTCGAGGCGGACATCTACACGCAGGCGCTGCCCGCAACCGAACTCGATGCCGCCTAGGACCGCCTGCTATTTCATGAAAAACCTCCGCCAGGTAGCCGTATCCACGGCGGTCTGGCGGAGGTTTTTCATGAAATAGCATGGGGCGGGGAGCCCCGTCGGCCTGGCGGAGGCAGCCGCATCCGCCCGTGTGTGAAACCGCACCTTGGTAAAAGGTTTTACCAAGGCGGGCGGGTGCCTCGTTTTGAATTTGGTATCAACTCGTGGGCAAGAAGGGCCGCTTGCGGGCGGATCGGAGGCGCCTCCCGGGCCCTCTGGAACCGACCGAACAGAGAAACCGCAGGTCACAGGCTTGTCAGATATGACCGTTTCACATCTATACTTCCCGATTTGATACCAAATTCATTTTCAATATATAATGACCCCCTCTTTTCTGGGGTTTTGCGGTGCGGTTTCCCCACCGTGCGCATACGGGGCCCCGGAATCTGCAGGCCGCACCGACGAATCGCCTGCACCGAGCGCTCCCCAGAAACGCTGATGTATGTCCCGATGCGCTCCGGACCATCGGCAAAACCGCGGGATTACCCTCTAACAGGGCCCCGTAACTGTACCCCGAACTGCGGGAGAGGGCCCCTCGAGGGGCCCTCTCCCGCAGTTCGGGGTACAGTTACGGGGCCCTGTTAGAGGGTGGCCTGGTAGATGCAATGGTTGAGCCTTGCCGCGGGACCTCGCTTCGCCATGCACGGCGCCCCGCTCTACGGGGCTTGAAGGCCATTGAATCAGCACTCCCTAGAGCCCGGCTTCACGGGCGAAGAGGTCGGCGACGGCCCGCCCTGCCTCGTCGGGCTCGATAAAGCAGGCGCCCATGCCCGCGGGCCCGCCGTAGCGTCCATGGTAATCGCTGCCGCCCGTCATCATCAGGCCGTGATGCGCCGCGGCCTCACGCGCCCGCTGCTCATCTCCGGCATCATGGTCGGGGTGGTAGACCTCGATGCCCATCAGCCCGGCTTCAACCAGATCCGGGATGATCGACCAGGAGTCCATCTGTCCGGGATGGGCAAGCACCGGCACGCCGCCCTGCTCGCGAATCGTGCGCACCGCATCGGTCGCCTCGGGGTACGAGATGTCGCTTGCGCACACGCCCGAACCTTTGAACAGGCTGCGGTAGACCTTCTGATAGATCTCATCGAGATACGGGCGATGCACAAGCGCCTCCATGATGTGCTGCTTGTACACACCGGTGCTGGCATGGCACACCCCCCACACGGCATCGAGCGAAAATGCGCCGTCGATCGCGTCGGCGCAAGCCGCGCCCGCCCGCTCGAGCGCCTCGACGGGCTGCGGGGCCGACGCCATGACCTTGAGTATCGTCCATGCCTGCCACAAGGTGTTCGCGCTCCGCGCCTGCAGCGTCTTGCGGACCAGCCGCTCGACAGGGCCGGACCCATCGGCCGTGGCGCTCAGCCCAAAGCCGAGGATGTGGACCTTGCGGCCGGTCGCCGCGCACGCCGCCGATATCTCGAGGCCCGCGAGCACCGGGAACCCCTCCGCACGCGCGCAGGCGCGAACCGCGGCAAGCTGGCTCAGGCTGTCGTGGTCGGTCACGGCGATACCCGCAAGGCCAGCAGCGCGCGCCTGGGCGATCAGCTCTTCAACCGTATGCGAGCCATCCGAGTACACCGAATGGGAATGCAGGTCGAAGGCCCCTTCGACCGACACCCCATCATGCACGCTGATCGGCTGCTCCATATGGTCACTCCCCTTCCGTCGGCAACGGCATGGTCAGACGATAGTGCGTCTTCACCATACCGCAACGCTCGTAAAACCGGTGCGCATCCGTCCGCTCGAATTTGGAAGCGACCTCCATGAGCTCGCACCCTTCGGATATCGCGAGCAGGCGGGCGCGCTCGACAAGGCGAGCGCCCAGCCCGGCCCCACGCTCGCCCGCAGCGACGATGAGCTCGAGGATCTCCGCCGTCGGATGCGCATGATGTATATGGTGATCGATGCGCAGGTTGAGATACCCGGCCACGCGCCCGTCCACCTCGAGCACCAGGCAGTGCACGGCGGTATCGGAAAGCTGCGACGCAAAGGACCGAAAGAACGCGTCGTAGGCGAACTGCTGGCCTTCAAGCTCGCATACCAACCGATAAATCGACGGCGCGTCGTCCTCGCGCGCCATGCGGATATCCCAGGCCTCGCCCATGCGCACCTCCCCTGTATGCATCTGATGCGGCGACGACCGCTAGCGCATCTCGCCGGCCTGCATATTGTACTCGCGGTCGCAGACGCCTTCCATGAACTCAAGGTCATGGAAGATGCCGAGCATCGTGGTGCCGCCCTCTTTGAGCTGCTCGATCAGATCGCGGACCTTGACCTTGCTCGCGTTGTCCAGACTCGCCGTCGGCTCATCGAGCAGCAGCAGGCGCGGACGGCGCACCATGGCGCGGGCGATGTTCAAGCGCAGCTTCTCGCCGCCGGAGAAGGTGTTGGGATACAGGTCCCACAGCTCGCGGGGAAAATCGAAATGCTCGAGCATGCGCACGGTCTCGGACTCGATCACCCGCGGGTCGTCGAACGCCTCGGCGGCGCTCGCCTCCACGATCTCGCGCGCAGTGGTGCGCGGCACGCAATCGAGGAACTGGGAGATGTAGCCGATCTCGTAATTGCGCAGGTAGATGACGCGGCGCTCATCAAGCCGCGCAAGGTCGACCATCCCGAACGCGGCCGAGTCGTACCAGATGGAGCCGGTCTCGGGCAGATTCGTGCGGTAGATGCACTTGAGGATCGTGGACTTGCCCGAACCGGAGCGGCCGGTGATGCCCACGAACTCGCCGGGGGCGATGGAAAGCGAGATGTGCTCGCAGCCGCGCACGCGGCGGTCGGCGGCATGCAGGGTAAAGCCCTTCGACAGGTCCTGGATGTCGAGCATGGGGCGCACGGCGTCGGCGGGCGCCGGAGCCTCGCCGGAAACGGCAACCGAGCTGATATTCATCTAGCGCACCTCCAGATCGGTCACAGTCTCCTCGAGCGTCGCCGCGTCGACGGCGAAGCGCGCCGACATGGACGGCAGGGCGGGATACCACATGCGACTCACCACGCGACCATCGACCAGCGTCGCCGTGATGACCGGATAGGAGCGCTGGCCCTCCTCGACCTCGCGCACCACCAGGATGTCGGCCTTCTTGCCCTCCTCGAGGCTGCCCAGCATACCGTCGATCTTGACCGCGCGGGCGGGATTGATGGTGAGCATGGCGAACGCCTGCTCGAGCGGCAGCTTGAAGTCGCGGTGCAACACGAACGCGCTTTGGAGCATAGCCGTGGGATAGTAGTCCGAGCACAGGCAGCGGGCCACGCCGGCGCGCACCGCATCGCGCGCGGACAGGTTGCCCGAATGGCTCTTGCCGAGCAGGATGTTCGGGGTGCCCATGACCGTGAACATGCCGCGCTCGACCGCGGCGGCGGCGACCTCCTGCGAGATGGGGAACTCGGAAATCGTGCAGCCGAGCTCGCGCATGAGATCGAGCTTGTCGATCGAGTCGTCATCATGGCTCGCCAGCGCGATGCCCTGCTCGCGCGCGATGCCGGCGAGGTAGCTGAGCTGCTCGTAGCTCAGCTTGGGCGCGGCCTGGGCGTCGGCCGCCATGGCGGCGGCTTCCTGCTCGGAGAGCGACTTGCCGCGGAACGACTTGCGCCAGATCTCCATGTCGCGGTACTGGCCCTGGCCGGGCGTGTGGTCCATGAAGGAGAGCTCGTCGATCTCGCCGGCGCGCAGGTGGTGCTCGACCTGCTCGACCAGATTGACGTTATCGATCTCCAGGCGCAGGTGCAGGCGATGGCGGATCAGATGGGCGTTGCGGCCCTCGGTGCGCTTGGCGCGCGAGATGAGCGCCATGATCTGCTCGGTGCGGTCCCACTGGCGTACCGGCTTGACGTCCATCTTGTCGTTGCCGTACACCGAAAGGGAGTGGAACATCGTCGTGATGCCGTGGGCGAGCAGCTCGCGCTCGGCCTCGAACAGCGCGGTCGGGAAATCCATCAGCACCGTCGGGCGCGGCGAGATCACCGTCTCGATGTAGTCGGAATGGATATCGATGAGACCGGGCACCACGTAGCCCCCGTGCGCATCGATGATGCCGGCACCTGCCGCTTCGGCGTCGAGCGCCCCTTGGCGCTGAATCGCCTCGATGCGGTCCTCGACTACCACGAGCTCGTAGCCGAACAGCAGCCGATCGGGCTGCACGATGATTCCGTTGCGAATGACGTACAAGGAACGACCTCCTTGGATCGCGTGATACGTTTGGGACGGGGTCAACACGCATCAGGCGTACTGCCTGCCTCAGAACCCGTCCCCCATGGACAGAAAGCTGGATTACAGCAGGGAGTAGACGAGCTCCTGCGTGTACGCGTGCTGCGGGTCCTGCATGATCTGATCGGTGAGGCCGTGCTCGATGACCTGGCCGTCGAGCATGACGATCGTGCGGTCCGCGAGCAGGCGGATCACGCCCAGGTCATGGCTGACCACGACCATCGACACGCCCAGGTCGCGGCGCAGCTGCAAGATCAGGTCGAGCACGCGCGCCTGAACCGACAGGTCCAGACCCGTGGTCACCTCGTCTAAGAACAGCATCGGCGGCTCGTTGGAGAGCGCCTTGGCGATCTGAACGCGCTGCTGCATACCGCCGGAAAACGCACGGGGCGGATCCTGCTTGCGGCGCAAAGGGATCTTCACGCGCTCGAGCAGCTCCTCGCCGCGCTTCACCATGTGGTGCACGTCGCGCACGCCGGCCGCGATCTGCTTCTCGGCGATGTTGGAGAGGCTCGAGAAATTCATGCGCAGACCCAGGTAGGGATTCTGGTAGACCATGCCGAAGATCCGGTCGCGGATGTAGCGCTGCTGCTGGCGCGACACGTCGAAGCAGTTCGCGGCGCCCCCGTCGAACGCGGCCACACGCATATCGCCCTCAGTCGGGTCCTGGTCGAAGTAGAGGCACTGCATGAGCGTCGACTTGCCGGAGCCCGACTCGCCCACGATGCCCAGGATCTCGCCGGGATGCACCTCGAGCGACACGTTGCGAACCGCGTGCACCGTACCGCACACGGGGCAGATGTTGCGCTCGAGCTCGGCACGGGGATCGGCGCAATACGGGCAGCCGGCGCCGAAGCGCTTGGAGAGCCCGCATACCTTGAGCACGGGCGCGTCATCGCAAAAGACGTGCTCGACGGGCACGGGAGTTGTCTGTGGCGTCACCATGGTCTCACGCCTCGCTTTCTTGTTCGGCGGCATGCTGCGCGCAGAAATCGGTGTCGGAGCACTGCCACACCTGCTCACCGGTTACAGGGTCGACGGTCTGGGTGAGGTACACGCCCGTCGCCCCGCACACATGGCAGCTCGCGCCCTCGAACTCCTCGGTCACGAAGGGATAGTCATCAAAGGCGAGCGACTCGACATGGGTGTAGGGCGGCACCGCGTAGATTTTCTTCTCGCGTCCGGCACCCAGCAGCGTGAGGTTCTCGGCCATGTTGAGCTTGGCGTTGTCGTAACGGGGAATGGGGCTCGGCGCCATGACGTAGCGCCCCTCGACCATCACGGGATGGTCGGCGCCCGTGGTCGTGGTGCCGTAGCGCACGATCTGCTCGAACAGCTCCAGATAGGCACCGGTGTACTCCGCCTCGGCGTGCAGGCGCTTGGTCACCGTCTCGCGCGCCTCGTAGGTGCGCAGCGGCTCGGGCATAGGAACCTGCAGCACAAGCAGCTGGTCGCGGGCGAGCGGGCGCTCGGGGATACGGTGGCGGCTCTGGATGAGCGTGGCGTCCTGCGTGGCCGTCGTGGTGTCCACGCCGGTCGTCTCGTGGACGAGGCCGCGAATCGACACGGCGTTCACGCTCGCGTCGGAGCCCTGGTCGATGACCTTGAGGACGTCATCCGGCCCGATGCACGAAAGCGTCAGCTGCAGGCCGCCCGTGCCCCAGCCGCGCCCGATGGGCATCTCGCGGCTCGCGAACGGCACCTGGTAGCCGGGAATTGCCACGCCCTTGAGGATGGCGCGACGGATCTCGCGCTTGGAGCCCTCGTCCAAGAAGGCGAAGTTGTAGTTCTTACGCATCGGCCTCGCCTCCCTTCTCGGCAACAGAGCGCAGCGCCGAGTCGAGCTTGCTCTGGAACGTCACGTAATGGGGCAGCTTGAGATGGGAGATGAAGCCGGTCGCCTCGACGCCGTCGATGTGGTAGAGGACGAACTCCTGGTCCTGCGTGGGGAATCGCACGTCGTCCGCCCGCAGGCTGTGGTCGAGCACGCTCATGGCGATGGCCTTGCTCTCATCGGTGCCCACCACCAGGCCGTAGCCCACGTCGAGCGCCGAGCGGTGCTCGCCCTGCTCGTCCACCTCGTCGGCCACGATCAGGCTCTCGACCTCGGTCACCGGGATGGAGCCCAGGTAATAGGCGTCCTCCGCCGGCGCGTCGGCCACGGCGCCGGGTGCGTCGATCTCGACGGCGACCGAACCGCGGCGCAGCTCGCCCACCGTGGGGTGCGACAGGCCGAAACCGCGAATCGCCGCGTAGCCGATCGCGATGACCGCCTGCGTGAGGCCGCGTGACAGAGCCTGCAGGATCACGCTGCGCGGCGCGGGAAACGACAGCGGGGTCTTGGTGATGTCGACCGGCTCGGTGTCGTCGACCGGCCAGTCGCGCACCATGTCGATGGAGCGCAGGTAGGTCAGCACGCGGGGCACGCGGGCAAGCGCGTCGGGGGTAGCAGGCACGGCGGTGCCTGCCAGGCGCTCCGCCAGCTCGCGCGCCCGGTCGCGCACCGAGGCCTGCGTCTCGTCGGCCAGCTCGAACTCGATGAGACGATGCGAGTAATCGCGCGTGGCGCCGAGAATCTGGCCGCCCTCGATGTCCTTGAACGCAGCGGAGATGCGGCGGTCGACGCGCATCTCGTCGGTGTCGATCACGCGCGAGGTGTAGAGCCGCTCAAGCGTGGAGCGGTAGGCGCGCATGAGGAACACCGCCTCTTCCACCGATCCGCACGCCTGCTTGACGGCGGTCGCCGCGACCTCGGGCGCCCACAGCGAGCCCTCGGATTCCACCTGCTGAACCAATTCGGGCAGGCAGGACAAGATGGTGTCCACGTCGAGCGCGAGCTCGCCGGCCACGCGCTTGCGTTCGATGAGGTCGAGCGAGGTCGCGATGGCCTGCTCGCCTCCGGTCACCGCTACATACCCCATGCGGCACCCCCTTCTTCTAGCGCCGCCTCATCCAGGCGACGGACGCGCGTCGTGCGCGGCAGGCACAGCACGTGGCCGGCCGCATCGACGAAGACCAGGTCGATGCCGCACGGGAACTCGTCGCCGCGCTCGAGGCGGGCCTCCACGATCTCCGTACGGTCGAGCTCGATGCGCGCCGTCTCGCGGATGCCGGGGCCGGACAGCTCCCAAGACGACACGTCCGCCCCGCCGGCACGTGCGCCCGTGAGGCAGCCGTCGCGGTCGGAGCCGAGCAGCGTGTCGCACACGACGATGCAGGTGGCGCCGAGCTGCGGGTCGAGCAGCGTTCCCGCAGACAGCGCCGTGACGAACGCCCGCGCCTGTTGCCCGCGAACCGATGCGGGCACGAAGCCGAAGGCCGCCGTCTGGGCATCGCGCATGGCCACATGGGTCCTGCGGGCGAGCACCGTCGCGGCGACATCCCCCGCGGGTCCCGCCACCGCGACCGATGTCGCCGCATCCAGCACCACATCGGCCAGCACCAGCGCGGACTCGGGAAGCCCGGAGGCGTCCGCATCCGCCACGTCGCCCTGTGCACGGGCAGCGAGCTCCGTCACCTCTCCGGGACGCGCCATGGCGTCGAGCAGCGCACGGAACGCGCGCTGCAGATAGAACGCGCGATCGTCGGCAGCGGACTCGCGCTCAAACACCTCGCGCATCATTTCGCCACCGCCTGCACGCTCATATCCTGACCGCCCATCTCATCGAAGCTCACGCGCGAGCCCATGACGACTGCCGCCTCCTGCGCGCGACGCCGCTCCAGCTCGCGCCCGGCGTCGTCGATCCTGCGATCGATCTCGGCCACGACACGCGGCGTCGGCTCGACCGCATAGGCGGCGTCGATGGTCGCCAGGCTGCGCGCGAACGCGCCGTCGGCGCCCAGCACCACGCCGAGCCCCTCCACATCGCCGATGCGCACGCGGCACTCGCTCATGAGCGCCTCGCCCAGGTAAAACCGGCTGTTGCGCGCGGTCTCGCGCACCTGGTTCATCACCAGCCCCTGGCGCGGCGGCACGACCACGCGCACCTCGAGCTCGCGCTCGATGGCACGCGCCGCGTCATGCGCCAGCGCGGGCCCGCTCTCCACGAGGATCTCGGTCCTCGCCCGTCTCGATAACATGTGCGGTTGTTCTCCTTACTTCTTAGTAGTCACGATGGGGACCTGCCCCGATCGACCGTGGGCTTACGAGTCGGCCAGGATGTAGCGCTTGCGCAGGCGCACGCTCACGAACTCGAGCACAAAGGCCACGATCAGGCAGACGTACACGATCACGCCGACCTCATGGAGGTTGTAGTAGCGGCTGCCCGCCTGATACAGCTGGAATCCGATGCCGCCCGCGCCGGCGAAGGCGCCCACGGCCACGGCGTTGGTGAAATTGATCTCCAAGCGAATGAAGGTCCACGACAGCAACTTGGTGATCGTCGCGGGCGTCACGGCCTGGAACACGACCTGCCAAAAGCTCGCGCCGCTCGCGCGCAGCGCCTCGATCACGCCCTCATCGATCTCCTCGAAGCTCTCCGAGTAGCTTTTCACCAGATAGGCGATAGAGTGGAACGAGATGCCGAGCACCGCGGCTTCCGAGCCGAGTCCGATGGCGACCGTGAACACGAGCACCCACAAGATGGTCGGGATGGAACGGATGATGGCGACGAAGCCCTTCACGATGTTGGACGCGACCGGGCTCGAGAGGTTCGCCGCCGCGGCAAGCGCCAAGAAGAACGACACGATGGCCGACAGCACGGTGCAAATCGCGGTGATCGCGACGGTGATGACCGCGCTCTCGATCACGGTGCCCCAGGTGAAGTGGCCCGCGCCGAACGGCGGGTCGAGAGCGGGCTGCAGCATCATCGCCCCGAAATCGGCGAACGCCTGGCATGCCGCCGCGAGCAGGTCGACCGTGCCGTACCCCATGCGCGCAAACGTCACCACGGTGAGCGCCACGAGCACGATGAGGGTGAGCTGCACCGAGAGGTTGCGCTCGCGCACCGAGGTGAGGCGGATGTGTCCGCGCGCGTCGCGTTCGAGCACATCGGCCGCGCCCTTGGTCAGAGTTGCGCTCGTCATTAGATCATCGACCTCCTCGCCGCATTCGAAATCGCCTCGATGACCAGCACGAACACGATGGTCACCACGATGACCAGGCCGGCCGTGTCATAGCGAAACGACGTGTAGTACAGGTTGAACACGAAACCGATGCCCGTGCCCGTGAGCAGGCCGATGAGCGTCGCCGAGCGGATGTTGGTCTCGACCATGTAGAGCATCCAGCTCATGAGGTCGGCCACTGCGAGCGGCAGGCCCGCCTGGAACACCACCTGCCAGTAGGAGGCGCCGCAGCTGCGCAGCGCCTCGACGGGCCCTGTGGGGATCTCGTCGAACGTATCCAAGAAGAAGCGCATGAGCTGGCCGAACGTCGTCAAGAACAGCGCGAGGAAGCCCGTGAACTCGTTCTGCTTGAACGACAGGAGCAGCAGCAGCGCCCAGGCGATCATCGGGATGTTGCGGAAGATGCTCGCGATCGCGCGGATCACGCCGCGCACGGGCGCGCACTCGACGCCGATCGAGGAGGAGCCAAGGACCGAGAACGCGATGCCGCAGACCGCGGCGATGACCGTGGCGGCCACGGAATCGAGTGCCGTCGAGATCGTCTGCTCCACCACCATCGGCAGGTTGGCGAGCGACTCGACCGTCGGCACGAAGTTCTGGAACATCCACACGAACGCCGCCGGGATGGAGCTGACCGCGTATCCGAGGCTGAAGTTGCAGATCAGCGAGCACAGCTGGAACAGCACGACGATCGCGACCAGCGCGGCGAGGGTGCGCGCCTGGCGACGGCGGAACCAAGACAGGTCGGGGGCCGCGGCGTCGCTTGTGCGCGCAGCCGCCTGCGCGGCGCTCATCGCGCACCTCCCGCGGCCTCGGCGGACACGGCCATTCCCTCGCCGACAAGGGTCGGGATGGCCGCAGGCGCGTTGATGGAGACGTCGACGACCTCGTCCATCTGACCCTCGTAGATGCTGCGGATGACCTGCGGCGTCGCCTCGTCGGGCGTGCCCTCGAACACCTTCTGGCCGGCGCGCAGGCCGATGATGCGATCGGAGTACTCGAGCGCGAAATCGACCTGGTGCAGGTTGACGATGCACGTAATCCCGCGCTGACGGGTCAGGCGCTGCAGCGTATCCATCACCATGCGCGAGCTCTTGGGGTCAAGGCTCGCGATCGGCTCGTCGCACAGCATGATCTTGGGCTCCTGCATCAGCGAGCGCGCGATGCCCACGCGCTGCTTCTGGCCACCGGACAGCTGATCGGCGCGGCGGTAGGCGAACTCGCCCAATCCGACCTCGTCGAGCAGCTCGAAGGCGTGCAGCTTCTCCTCCTCGGTGTAGAGGCCCAGGCTGCCCGCAAGCGCGTTTTTGTACCCAAGCCGACCGTGCAGCACGTTCTGGATGGCGGTCAGGCGATACACCAGGTTGTAGTTCTGGAAGATCATCGCGATCTCGCGATGGACCTCGCGCAGCTTGCCGCGGCCGAGGTGGGTGATGTCGCGCCCATCGAAGGTGATGGTGCCCTCGGTCGGCTCGATCAGGCGGTTGATGCTGCGCAGCAGCGTCGACTTGCCGGCGCCGGAAGGACCGATCACGGTGATGAACTCTCCGGGGTCCGCCGTGAAGCTCACGCCCGAAAGCGCGCTCGCGGTCCCCTCCGCAGCGCCGCGACGACGGGCTTCGTAGCTTTTGCCCAGATCGTCGATGACCAGCAGATGATTCGATGTGCTCATGCTTCTCCATCTCTTTTGCTCAGATACCTGCAGACCTGCATGGGAAAACGCGGGCGCCCGCCACGGGGCGCCCGGCGCAAAGTGCAAATTGGGGACGTACCTTTCGCGTGCACTTTTGCATGCCGGGAACACCCCTTCGGCGTGCGCCTCTGCGCGAACCTCCGGGAGATGGGTTGAGACGAACCCGTCCCCAACCAACCGATTTACGCAAGCGCGCGGATGGGGTCGTACCACTCGTCATCGACCGCGATGAAGCCGGCGGTGTCGCCCTTGCTCCAGATAGCTCCGGTGCCCTCGGCGTCCTCGGGCGCGAACAGCTGCTCGTTGTCGGCGACCTCGGTGGAGGTCATGCCCTCGAGGATCTTGTCCTTGATGTCCTCGGGAAGCACGTCGGCGTTGTAGACGATGGGTCCGTTCAGGACGGGCGTGGACTGGATGATGCCGAACTCCTTGCCCTGGACGCGGTCGAAGGGCTGGGCGGCACCCTCGGCAACGCCGTAGACGGAGCCGGGCTGGTTTACGGCGTCGCGCTCGCCCTCGGGCACCGCGAGGTACATGTCGACGTCGATATCGTCGAAGGCGGCCACGTCGGCGTCGCCCTGCAGCAGGTTCACGCAGGAACCGGGGTGGGAGTTGCCGAACAGGACCTGGGAGAAGAAGCCGGGCTGGGCCAGCTCGTCGGTGGAGGTCACGTCATCGGGGAACTCGGTCATGATGGCGTTGCAGGGAACCTTGAAGCCGGAGGTCGAGGTCTGGGAGACGAAGCTCATGCGCTTGCCCTTGATGTTCTTGATGGAGTAGCCGGTCTCGCTCTCGGCGTCCTCGTACTCGCTCATCTGGTCGGCCGGCACGGCGATGCGGCTGTAGTACTTGGCACCATCGAGCGTGCCCTCGGTGTCGGAGGTGGTGAACAGGGCGTGGACGTTCTCGTTCTTCTCCTGAGCCTGGATGTAGCCCTCGGCGCCGAGGTTGGCCATCTGGGCCTTGCCCGAGGAGATGGCCTCGATGGCGACGTTGTAGTCGGTGGTGGTCATGAGCTCGACCTCGACACCGGCGTACTCGGACAGGACGCGGCCGAACTCCTCGCGGCCGGCGTCGAACTCAGCGGCGGACTCGTTGGGCAGCCACACCATCGTGATCTTATCGAGCGTCTCGCCATCGGACGCAGTGCTGGCGGAACCGGAATCGGTGCCGGTGGCGGCACCGCCCTTGCCGGCATCATTGCCGCCGCAACCGGCAAGGCCGAGGCCGGCCACAACGGCGCTGGCGCCGAACAGGCCAAGGAAGGAACGACGAGACAGCTGAGTTTCGGTGAGATTGCGCACTTCTTCTCCTCTCGGATGCCGGATGCCCGGCTGACTGAATGCATGCTCTCGCGGGGCGCAAGGCCTCGTGAGTCGACGGAGAAGATGGTACGCACCGTTCGCGGCCCAAAGATCGCCGCACGCGATTCGTTGCAAAGCGCTGATTGATGTTTACGCGACCTCTGTGGGAGCGATAACACGCCCCTTGCTCAGTAGGGATTCAGGCAAATCGATGTCGGTTTTCGTAAGCAGAGCGACGCGTTTTTTCATCTATGTAAGGGCTGGGGACGGCCGCGCACCAAAAGGCGCACGTTTGTTGGCGCAGTGTTTGGAATGTCAGGGCATCGTCCAGAACATATTCGGGGCCGGTGCGATTTGCGGAAACACCGATCGGCCGCCGTGTCTTGCGAAAGGGGCGAAGAAGGGCCTGATGACACAGAACGGACCGTTTGGCACGCTAAAGGCTTTTACTAACCCCCTTTAGCGTGCCAAACGGTCCGCTCTGTGTCATCAGGCCCCGAACGACTTACTGCCCGCGGCGCTCCCTCGTCAGCTTCTTTGCCTGAACACGGGCCACCACCAGCAAAAAGAAGGTCAGCGCGAACAGCACGTAGCTCGCCACGTGCCCATAGTGCTGAAGCGCGCCCACGCCGAACACCTCGCCCACATACGACAGCACGTACAGCACGATGGCGACGGCAAGCGCCGCAAGCATCACCTTGGTCACCGGCAGCGAGAACAGGATGTCGTTATCCACCGAGCGCTCGCGGGCGTTTGCGCGCTCGCGCTCCTTCGCCTCGCGAATCTTGTCGACATTGCTCTTCTTCTTGCTCATGAGCCGTGGTCCCCCTTGCCGTCTAGCGACGTGCACCCTGCTCGGCGCGACGCTCGCGCGTCAGCCGCTTTGCCGTTGTATAGGAATGGAAATACGTAAGACCGCCGATGATCAGCAGGCTGAAGCACACCATGTTGCCGCCGCGGAACAGCAGATCGCTGTCGATCGCCGTGCCGACCAGCGAGAGCGCATAGGCGATGATCGCGCCGGCGATCATGCCGTACATCGCATGCGTACCCGGCAGGCTGCGCATGATATCGCGGTCGACTGAGCGCCGATGCGTCGTATCGGCGACTGACGCCGCCTGGCCACCAGCCGCGGCGCCATCCTGCTCGATAGCCCTCTTCTCGATCTCGGCCATGCCCGCATCCCCTCGTCTCGCCGGCCACCGCTCCATACGGCGCCGACCGCCTGTTAACCCTTAAACTTAGTACGCATGCGCGCTCATGCGGTGTACTCAAAGTGCACGCGTAGCATCTCCATGAAGGCAGCCATGGCGCGGAAGACGGGCTTCGCCTCGTGCGTGAACGCCTGAATCCACATGGAAATGGGCTCTATATCGCATGCGAGCTCGACCAGGCTCTTCCTGCGCAGGGAGTGCGCCACCGAGAAGCGCGGCAGGAACGCGATGCCCACACCCTGCTCCGCCAGATGGACCAGCGTCTCGGTATTGCCGGTTTCCACCACGGGATGCAGCTGCTCGTCGCGCTCCGCAAGCAGGCACTCGAGCTCGTGCCGATAGCTCTCGCCGCGCTCGGTCAGCACGAGCGGCAGCCCGGCCAGCTCATCGATGCGCACGGGCCCGATCTGCTGCGCCATCTGCAAGGACGCCGCGAACACGATGGGCTCCTCGCGCAATACGGTGCGCTCGAGCCGCGCGATGCTGAGCTTGCGGTCCATGGTGAGCAGCACGTCAAGCGTGTTGTCGAGCACCCCTTCCGCGAGCCGCTCCAGACGAGCCGTCGACACGATGAGCTCCACACGCGGATGCCGCTCATGGAATCGGGCGAGCAGCGTCGGCAACAGGGCCGTCGCGACGGATTCGACGCTGCCGATACGCAGCGTGCCGACCAGCTGGTCGGCGTCCGCATCCGGGATGCGCACCGACGCGGCGGCGCGCTCGAGCGCCGCGATCGCCTCGCGCGCGTGGAAGGCAAACGCTCTCCCCTGGTCGGTCAGGCGCGCCCCGCGCGGCATGCGGTCGAACAGCCGGGCGCCCAGCTCCCGTTCGAGCTGCTTGATCTGCATGGTGACCGCCGATTGCGTGTATCCGAGCCGTTCGGCAGCGCGCGAGAAGCTCCCGAGTTCGGCGACCTTCAGAAACGTCTCGACCTGTCGGAGCTCCATCGTCCGCCCTCTCCCATCTGCCATCAAATTATTTGAACGATATATCAGAACTATGAATTGTACAAATAGCTTATCGGCTGCAACGATGGTCACCGTCACACATCGAGGGAAGGACGCCGCCATGTACGCAAAAGGGACTGCCACCGAGCCGGATGTCGAGCTCGCCGCCGTGCGCTTCGTCTGCGAGCTGTTCGCACGCACCCGCCACCTATCGGAGGGGCCTGTGTCCTGCGAAGCGCCCCAGGACACGCTCGACGCCATCCGTCGTCGCGGCATCCCGCACAAAGGACGCGAGCTCGACGACGTGGTGCGCGAGATGGAGCACGACGTCATCGGCTACGGCTACAACGCCGACCATGCGCGCTTCCTCGGCTTCGTCCCCGGCCCCACCACTGCCATCTCGTGGCTTGGAGACATCATCGCCGCAGGATACAACCGCCACGCGGGCAGCTTCGCCAACTACCCGGCAGGATGCGTGGCCGAGGACACGCTGCTCGCCTGGTTCGCGGGCAAGGCGGGTTTTCCCGCCGAGACCGCAGGCGGCCTGTTCGTCTCGGGTGGCTCGATGGCCAATCTCACCGCGCTCGCGACCGCGCGCGACGCCATGCTGGCAGATGGGCAATGGGGCCGCGGCGTGACCTATGTGTCGGAACAGACGCACAGCTCGGTCGCCAAGGGGCTGCACATCATCGGGATCCCGCGCGACCACGTGCACGCCATTCCCTGCGATAGCGCCTGGCGCATGGATACCGCGGCGCTCGAGCGGGCCATTGCCGAGGATCGGCGCGCGGGCCTCATCCCGTTTGCCGTCGTGGGCACGGCGGGCAGCACCAACACGGGATCGGTCGACCCGCTCCGCGATATCGCGCGCATCTGTCGCGAGCAGCATCTTTGGATGCACGTCGACGGCGCCTTCGGCGCAAGCGTGCTCCTGACGCGCTATCGCGACATGCTCGACGGCGTCGAGCTCGCCGACTCGCTGTCATGGGACGCGCACAAGTGGCTGTTCCAGACGTATTCGTGCGGCATGGTGCTCGTGCGCGACCGCACGCACCTGCTCAAGACCTACAGCACGCACCCCGAGTACCTGCGAGACCTGGAGAACGGCTCCGACCTTGTCAACCCATGGGACCTTGGACCCGAGCTCACGCGCCCCGCACGCGGGCTCAAGCTGTGGTTCACGCTTCAGGCGATGGGATCCGACGGCCTGGCCTCTGCCGTGGAGCACGGTTTCACGCTCGCCCGGTGGGCCGAGGACGAGTGCCGCAAGGACCCCGACATCGAGATCGTCTCACCCGCCCAGATGGCCATGGTCAATTTCCGCTTCGCCCCCGCCGGCTATCCCGACGCCGAGCTCGACGAGCTCAATCGCGAGATCTCGCGGCGCGTCGTGGCGAGCGGATACGCGGGCGTCTTCACGACGGAACTCGCCGGCAAGACCTACCTGCGCATCTGCGCCATCCATCCCGAGGCCAAAGAGGAGGACATGCGCGGCACGATCCGGCATCTGCGCGCCCACTGCCGAGACATTCTCGCAGGGCGGTCGTAAGACGAGGCGGACTGGGACCCAAGGACGGGGTGAGCGGGATCGCCCCGTCCAAAACGCTCCGCCCGCTATCCGAACAGACGCTTCGAGTTCTCCCACGCGGCGTGCAGGATATCCTCTGCGCGCTCCCCGGTGCGCTCGGCGCGCGCCGCCGCCAGCGTCAAGGCGGTCTGACAGATCATAGCCGGTTCGCACTCAAGGCCGCGGATGGGCTCCGGCGCCATGTACGGGCAGTCCGTCTCGAACAGCAGGAGGTCGAGCGGGCAGGCGCAAAACGCCTCGCGGACATCCTCGTTGCGCTTGAACGTCGCCGCACCGCCGAACGCGATGTAGCAGCCCAGGCCGGCAAAGCGCTCCATCGTGGCCCGATCCTCGCCAAAGCAGTGCAGCACGCATCCCGCCTCCGGGACGCCCTCCTCGCTCAGCACGCGATACGCATCCGCATGCGAGCTGCGCTCATCGTCGGTGTCCTCATGGCGGAGATGGAGCTCGACGGGCAGCCGATGCTCGTGGGCAAGCGCAAGCTGGCGGACCATGGCATGGATCTGAATATCGTGCGGCGCCGCCTCGATGTCATCGTCGGCGTCGAAATGGTAATCGAGCCCGATCTCGCCGATGCCGCGGCACCACGGATCGTCAAGCGCCTCGGCAACCTGGGCGTGGACCGCATCGGTGTAGCGCGGCGCGCCGTACGGGTGGACACCGGCGAGATACGAGATGTGATCGAACAGCTCGGGCATCGCACGAGCCTCGTCCACCGCGCCCGCTGCCACGCCCTGCGCGAACAGCGCACGGGCCTCGGCGATCCAGCCCTCGAGCAGCGCATGGAACTCGGCGGCACTCGATGCATGCCTGCCATCCGACAAAGGATCCCAGATGGTCGTCAGCTGGCCCACGCCCGCCGCCGCCGCGCGCGCAAGCGCCGACACGGGATCGACGCGCCAAAAGCTCATGAGGTGCGCATGGGTATCGGCCACGGGCGCCCCCGCCCAAGGCAGCTCGAACACCTTGCTTTTCTTCATATACGCCAGGCTCAGGCGAAGCGTCGGGTTGAGGCTTCCACCTTGCGCATCCTGCTCGACGAGCCCGACCTGGCCCGACTGTCCGTGCCGCTTACTCATTGTCTTCCCACCACTTCCCGCTCAGGCACGCCGCGAGACGCACGAAGTCCTCGACCCCGAGCGTTTCGGCGCGCGCCGTCGGCGCGATGCCGCACGCATTGAACGCGGCATCGAGCGCCGCCTTATCGAAACCCGATGCCGACATGGAGTTGCGGATCGTCTTGCGCCGCTGGGCAAACGCGGCATCGATGACCTCGCAGATGCGATCGACATCGGAGGCTTCCGACGCGAGCGGCACCTCATGGCGATCGAGGCGCACGACGGCCGAATCCACATGGGGCGCCGGCATGAAGCAGCGCGGCGGGACCTCGAACCGGCCCGTCACACCCGCATACAGGCCGAGTTTTGCCGTGTAGCCGCCATATGTCTTGGTCCCCGGGTGCGCGGCGATTCGATCGGCGACTTCCTTCTGAACCATGACGACGGCGCTGCGCAAGTCCGGCATGGTCTGGAAGAACTGCAGGATGATGGTCGCGGCGACGTTGTAGGGCAGGTTGGCCACGAGTATCTCGGGCGCCCCGCCGCACGCCTCCGCGATCCGCTCGGGTGCGACGCGCAGCGCGTCTCCCATGATGTAGGCGAAGTTGTCGTGCTCGAGGGCATGGGTCCTCAGCACGGGTTCGAGCTCCCCGTCGGCCTCGATCGAGACGACCCGCGCCGCATCCTGCAGCAGGGCCAAGGTAAGCGTGCCGATGCCCGGCCCGACCTCCACCACGCGCTCGGATCCGTCAAGGGCCGCCAGGTCCATGATCTTCTCGATCACGTGGTTATCGATCAGGAAGTTCTGGCCGAGCCTGTGCTTGGTCGCCAGGCCATAGGTCTCAAGAAGCGCCCGGGTGGCGCCGGGATTTGCCAAAGGCGATGTCGTCATGTCGTCTCCGTCGTCATCATGCCGGTGTATCCCGCCTATTATCCCCCACGAACCGCGGGCCCACAAAAGCCCGATGAGCCCGCTGCACGCGCGGGCCGTTGCCGCTTGACCCGGGGATGCAAAACGAGCTGGCCGGCGGCTCCTTGGCCCCAGGCTCCGCTTATTCATGAATCAGCGGAGCCCTTTTCGGCGTTTGCCCAGGATTCGTTTATTTGACACCCTTACTATTTCATGAATAAGCGAGGCGGCAGCACCAGCGACGGGCGCGAACCCCTCCCCCGCGGCATGCAAAAAGCACCCGCCCGCACCCCGGGCTCTAGGCGATGCGGGGTACAGGCGGGTGCGAAGCGAACTGAGCGATGTCGTTCTAGTCGACCAGGCGCGGGAACAGCGCGTCGCCCTTCTCGACCGGCTGGCCGCCGGCAAGGCCGCCCCATGCGCACGCTGCGACCAGATCGTCGGTCGCGGCCTCATCGGCGCACGAGATGCGACGCAGGGCCTCGGCGCTCGTGGTGGGCATGAACGGCGCGAGCAGATGGGCGGAGATGCGGATCGCCTCAAGCAGGTTATAGATCACGAACGCCAGCTCATCGGCGCGCGCCGGATCCTTGGCGAGCGCCCAGGGCTCGGAATCCTCGATGTAATGGTTGGCCGCGTGGATGAGCTCCATGGCCTCGTTGACCGCCTCGCCGTAGGCGAACGTCTCCATCTTGGCCGCATAGCGCTCGACCAGGCCGTCGGCGACCTGCGCGAGCGGGTTGGCGAACGCGTCGGTCGCGGCGGGCTTGGCCGGAGCGCAGCCGTCGAAGTACTTAGCGCTCATGTTCAGCGACCGCGACACGAGGTTGCCCCAGCTGTTGGCAAGGTCCGCGTTGTAGACCTGCTTCATGCGGCCGAACGAGATCGCGCCGTCGGAGCCGGGCACCACGTCGGTCATGAAGTAGTACCGGTAGCCCTCGACGCCCATGAGGTCGATGACCTCGCGCGGGGCGATGGCGTTGCCGCGGGACTTGGACATCTTCTCGGCTTTGCCGGTCTGCTCGTTTCGGACGGTCAAGAAGCCGTGGGCGAACACGTGCTCGGGCAGGGCCTCACCGATGGCCATGAGCATGGCCGGCCAGATCACGCAGTGGAAGCGAATGATGTCCTTGCCCACGATATGCGTCTGCGCGGGCCAACGGTATGCGAGCTCGGCGCGGGCCTCGTCGGTGTCCACGCCGTAGCCAACCGCCGTCATGTAGTTCAGAAGCGCGTCGAACCACACGTAGGTCACATGGCCGTCGCCGAACGGCAGCGGGATGCCCCAATCGATGTTGTTGCGGGAGACTGACAGGTCCTGCAGGCCGCCCTCGACGAACGTGCGAACCTCGTTCATGCGGAAATCGGGCTGCACGAAATCGGGGTGCTCGTCATAGAGCTTGAGCAGGCGGTCCTGGAACTCGGAGAGCTTGAAGAACCAGCTCTCCTCCTGAATGCGCTCGAGCGGACGGCCGCAATCCGGGCACAGGTGCTGGCCTTTGGTGCCGCGCTCCTCGTCGGCCTTCTCGACCTGGGTCTCGGTGAAGTAGGTCTCGTCGGGCACGCAGTACCAACCGTCGTAGTTGCCCTTGTAGATGTAGCCGGCCTCCTTCATGCGCTCCCACAGGTACTGGACCGCATGCTCCTGGCGCTTCTCGGTGGTGCGGATGAAATCGTCGTTGGAGATCTCGAGCTCCTCCCACAGCGCGTGGAACAGCGGAGCCTGGGAGTCGCACCACTCCTGCGGCGTCAGGCCGTGCGATGCCGCGGCCTCGGCGACCTTCTGGCCATGCTCGTCCATGCCGGTCAGGAACATGACGTCGTAGCCCATGGCGCGGCGGAAGCGCGCTTGGACATCGGCCATGATGGTGGAGTACGCCGTGCCCAGATGCGGGGCGGCGTTCACGTAGTAGATAGGCGTGGTGATGTAATAGGACGGTTTCGTGCTCATGACGCGCGGACCTCCCCCTCATTGACGTTGCAGTGGGTTCACAATCAATTCGCCATTGTAACGCAAACAGCACGGGCCCCTTCGGCTTGGGCAGAAAAAGGAGAGACCGCGGATGTTGCGGGACATGTGCGCCGTTAAGCGGGTGTCGTGCGCTATCTTTTCGGAATCGTGGTCAATTTACCCATCGAACCGGAGCTCGTCATCTAAGTGCTTAATATTAAACGTTATTATTCCGCCTGCTTCCAGAAGAGTAGCTGTGCCCTCTTGCCAGCCCTGCGGGAAAAGACGTCCCGAGCGCGCCAGTACGATATACATTATATTGTCTTTTTCTGCAGTCCAGAACGAACTTCCCGGTTCGACGGGTAAATTGGCCACGATCGGGAATCTATACCGAAAACTGCGCGACACGAACGGCCGAGAAACGCCGCTCGGCCGCCTTCTCGCCCGTCAGGCACCCCGCGGGCGCCCGCAACCCCAGCTTTCCTACCGCTGCTCGTCCATCTGCAAGATCAGGTTGTACACGTCGCGCTTCTTGCGGGAATACTGCTGCGCCAGGCGCTTCGAGAGCGCCGAGGTCGACTCGCCGGCGGCAAGCGCCTGCTCGATGTCGGCGCGAAGCGCCTCGTCGGGGTCGACATGCGCATCCGCCGCGACGGCACCGCAAAGACCGGACAGCTCGTCTGCCGTGGGCGGCGCCACGACGACGACCATCTCCCCTCGCAGCTCACCGCGCTCGCGCACCGCATCGGCAAGCTGCGGGGCCTTATCGCGCAGAACCTCCTCGTGCAGCTTGGTGAGCTCACGGCACAGCGCGACCGTGCGCGCGGGAAACACCTGCGCGATGGCATCGAGCGACGCCGCGACGCGGTGCGGCGACTCATAGAACAGCAGCGCGCCCGGTACCAGCGCAAGCTCTTGCAGGCGGCGTACGCGCTCGCCGTTCTTGCGCGGCAAGAACCCCTCGAAGAAGAAGTGCTCGCACGAGATGCCGCTCGCCACGAGCGCCGTCACGCACGCGGAGGGACCAGGGATGACCTCCACATCCGCCCCCGCCTCGCGCGCGGCATCGACCAGCACCTGGCCGGGATCGGACACGCTCGGCATGCCCGCATCGGAGGCGAAGGCGACAATCTCCCCCGCAAGCACCCGCTCCACGATCTCCGGGGCGCGCGCCGCGATGACGTTCTCGTCGCACCGGATGAGCGGGCGGGAGATCTCCAGGTGGGCCAAAAGCTTCGCCGTCACCCTGGTATCTTCGCAGCATATGGCGTCGGCCGCGCGGAACGCGTCGGCCGCGCGCGGAGTCAGGTCTCCGAGGTTGCCGATGGGAGTGCCCACGATATAGAGGCGCCCGGACTGCATGCCGAATACCCCCGCCTAGTCGATCATCGCGCGCTCAAGCGGCGAGAGCGCGACGCGCGCGTCCCACGCGGGGATGCGCTTCTCGGTCTTCCACGTCTGGAAAAACCAGCCCGCCGCCTCGCCGAAGCTGGCAAGCTCGCTCGAGATGAAGACGCGTTCGTACGCGTCGCGACCCTCCGGGGTCACCGTCGAGCTCGACATCACGGCGGCGGCGGACCACTCGCCCACGATTACCGGGAACCCGCAGGAACGCGCCTCCTTGATGAGTCGGCGGTTGCGCGCGACGGCCTGGGAGATGCCCTTGGGCGACGTGATGTCCACCGCGGTGTCGTCGCGGTAGTGGTACAGGTGCAGATCCATGTACACGTTCTGATACTTGGCGCCGCTCATGAAGCGCTTCCACATCTCGGGATGGCCCGAATCGGAGAACACCACGATCTTGTCCTCGGGCATGTGGGCCCGCACGAGCTCGTAGGCATCGCGGTAGTAATTGCGCAGGTAGTGGCTCGGAATGCCCTGCGTCACGTTGAAAAGGCCGCGCCGCACGCTCATGATCGGGGAGTCGAGCAGCTCGATGCCGAGCAGCGCCGGAGATGTGCCGTAGCGCTCGGCGAGCTTGCCCAAAACGTTCAGGGCGACATGGCGGCCGTTGGACGTCGAGTGCCAGTCCGCCGTGGTCTCGGGCGTGGTGGCGCTCTCGTTGGAGTCACCCTGCCCGCCGGGCACGGTCGCCAGGTCGAGCAGGACGGTCATATCGTACTTCTCGGCCCACTCCATGGCGCGGTCCACGTAATCGACCGCCGGGATGTGCGCGAGCGCATCGCTTTGCGAACCGAACACGTACCACGGCACCGGCAGGCGAACGGCATTGAAGCCGATGGCGGACATGCGGTTGAAATCGAATTCGCTGATGAACGTCTCGTAGTGCTGGCGCAGGCGGTCGCTGTACGTCGCAGAACCCATGGCCTGCTGCAGCTCGACGTCGTTCGAGGCCCCCGTTGCCGCGTACAGCGACGGGGTGACCCAAGGCTCAGGGATAAACCAGCCGGACAGATTGACGCCGCGGATTCTCTCTGCCATCCCGACCCCTCCTTGCGAGCGGAATAAAAAAGCGTCCGGCGTTTCCGCCGGACGCTCATCAATCAAAGGGTGGCCAGAAAGGGATTCGAACCCCTGACACGAGGATTTTCAGTCCTCTGCTCTACCAACTGAGCTATCTGGCCACATCGCCTGTCGCAAGCGACGGCTAGTACAGTTTAGCAAATGCCGAAATTGGGTCAAGGGGAAAATTCAGAAATTTCGGCACAGCGGAACCGTACGCCATCTCCGCAGGTCAACGAGCATGCTTCCCCATGCACCGTCTCCGAGCGCCCCTGACGGGGCTGCGCCCGCACATGCTCGCGGCGCCTCGTCTTGAGCACGGCACCAAGACACCCGCCCGCCGTCGGCCCCGAGCAGCGAGGCGCGCTCGAGCACCGCTTCCGCCCCGGGACACGACACCATCCGCCACGGACGCACGCCCTCGTACAGTGCCAGCACGCGCCCGCGCACGTCCACGCAGGCGATGTCCAGCGGGTAGCGCATGAAGCACGTATGGACCGACCGGCACGAGGGGAACGCCATGACCAGCGGCAGGCCGCCCCTCCCCACAGGGCCCCTCACCGTCATGCCGAGCAGCCTTGGCGCGAATCCACGCGCCACCACCAGCTCCGCAGGCCTCCAGCCCAGCTCATCGAGCGCGCGCTCAAGCGCTTCACGACCCTTCTCGCCTCGCATCGCTACATCACCACCCCGGGGCGCCACGGATCGATGACGACCGCGCGCTCGTGCTCCAGATACAGCGGCGCCCCCATGTCCACGCCGGCGATCGTCAGCGCGGACGGCCAGGGCGCATAGCGCATCACGCACCGGTAGGTCCGCGTGACGCCCACGAGCGTCAGCAGCGATCCCAGCCCCTGGTCGTCCTCCCCCTCGAGCACGACCTCGACCTCGACGCCGCACTCCGCCATCGCCTGCGCGAGCTGCTCTTCCACCGTCGTCGTCACGGCATCGGCGCCCCCGTCGCCCACCGGGGAGACGGCGTGCGCGAGCACCACGTCGGGCGCCACGCGGTCGAACCGCGCCACGGCCGAAGCGAACATCATCGCGTTGTAGGCAACCAGCGCGAGCACGATCAGCACGGGCGCGACGATCGCCATCTCCACGGTCGCCTGTGCCCGCTCCTCGCCCATCCAGCCCTTGAGCCCGCTCATCCTCCCACCGCCTCTATCACGTCTTTGACCCGAATCGTCAACGGGATCGACCCGCCCCACGGGAACTCGATCTCGCCCAGGCTGAACTCGTAGGAGGTGATCTCGGCCACGGGCATATACGTCAACGCCTCGGCGATGTCGCCGGGATCGGTCGTGCCGACCGGAATCCTGCGCACCAGCGACTGGACGTTGGACAGCGTGGGAATATCGGAGCGCGCGAGCACGTTCGTCGTGTCCGTGAGCACCGGCTTTCTGAGGCTCATGTCGACAGGCTGCAAGCCGAGCCCCTCAATCGCGGCGCCCAGGAGATCTTGCAGAAACGTGGCGATAGGGCCCAGCCCGATTCCTCCCGCACCGGCTACGAACTGGTCGAACAGCGAGGTGAGCCCCTCGCCGGCGGCGCTGTACCCCACGAGCAGGACGCCCCACAGGTCCATGACGGCGCCGAGGATGCCCGCCACGCCACCGAGCACGGCATTGCGCTCCAGCGAGGAGAAGAAGCTCGCGAGCACGTTGTTTTGCAGCGTCGCCTCGTCGCGGGCGAGCGCCGCCGCCGACACCGCCCCGCGCTCCCCCAGCTCGACCGCCTCCGAGAAATCGGTCTCGAGCAGCTCGGGCGACACGATCTCGCCCGAGCCGACCACCCCGATGCAGCCGTAGCGTCCCGGCGGGGCGATCTTGGGCCGAATCACGCTCAGCTCGTCGGCGATGTCCTGAAAGACGTTGCCTGCGTTTTCGGCCTCGTCCTTCGTTTGGCGCTCAAGCTCGAGCTCCCGGTTCCGGCACTCGACGTACGCATCGAGCGCCTTGGTGAACGCGCGCAGATGGTATTCGAAACCGTTGTCGATCGACGTCGATGCCGCTGGGGTCTTTCCCACGTCGCCCACGCCGAACGCGCATTCCGGGCACTCGACCGCGTTGCCGAGCTCGACATCTGCCAGCGAGAGCTGCGGCCCCGCGTCCCCCTTGGCGCCCGGGCAGTCGGTTCCGTAGTGCAGCGTGACGCCGCCGTCCTCTATCGTCGAGGGCCACATGGCGCGCCGGTACAGGGAGCTCTGGCGAATCTCCTCGGTGTTTCTCGGCAGCAGCGGCACCGTCGAGACCACATGGTCGCCGCGCAGCTCGACCGCGGCATCGCGCAGCTCATCGCGCGCGAACTGGTAGAACGCCCGACGCGCCGCCGAGTTCGCCTTCTCTTCGGTCGAGTTGTTCTTGGGCTTCTCGTTGCTCAGGCGCCAGCGGTAGTACGCACGCGCGCGGTCGAGCGCGATTTTTGGCTGCCAGCTCACGCTCGACTGGTAATCGGGATTCTCCATGGCGGACAGGCCCGAAAGGCTGGCCGCGCGCTCCTGCATGTTTTTGCCCGCCTTGCCGCAATCGGCGCGCCACGCCTCCTCTTTGGCCTCCGCGGTCTTCTTCGCGGCCTCCTGCATCTCCTGCGCCGATTCCTCGAGCTTCTCGCCCGCCTCCTCGAGCTCATCGGTCTCGACATCCTCCTCGAGCGCGCCGAAATCGGAATCGGACTTCCACGGCACGGGAATCGCGGTCCCCATATACGCGACCGCATCGGTCGTCTGCGCCATGCACGTCTTCGTCCCGTTGGCGGCGATGATCGCCGGCAGGGCCTTCTCGAGCTTCATGAGCGCCTTGCCCACGCTTTGCGAGAACGTGTTGCGCGTTTTCAGGATCTGTATCCCCTTGTGCAGCGTCTCGGCACCCGCCGCCTCCGCGCCGGGGATCAGCGTGAGCACGAGCCCCGTCCCCGAGGTGATGAACCCGGCGAGCCCCAGGCTCAGCACGCACGCGTCCATCACCGTCGCCGCCGTGCAGTACGATGACACCACGTTGGCGCCAGCAAGCGCGGTCGCGTCAGCGCTGACCTGCACATCTCCCGCACGCGACATGCTCCATGTCGCCGTGAGCGAGGAGAACAGCAGCGTCAGCACCACCAATATGGTGACCGCCGCCGCAAGCGTCGTGTACGCGCCGTCCTCTATGAACAGGTCGATGCCCCAGCGCACGCGGGCCGCTCCCCCGCCGGAGCCCTTCTCACGCCTCTTCTTCCTCCCACATCTCCATCCACGTCTCGTAATCGCCCTCCAGCCAGCTCGGACGTCCTTCATATGCCACCGTCACCTCCATCTCCACATCGCCGTAGATGTTCGTCTTGCCGAACGCCGAGGCGAACGCGCCGAGCACCGGCAACGGCGTCACGTACCCCTTGATCGACACGCCGACCGCCCCGCCGGTGTCCTCGGCGCGCGTGAGGCGGACGTCCCACGAGGCGGGCCCGCCCGCATGGAAGATGTCCAGATCGGGCACGGCCTGGAGACGACGCACTGCGAACGCCTTCAGCGTCATGTCGTTGTCCTCCTGCGCCGTGACCATCAGGCGCGCGGTCTCGGAGGCGGCCGACTCCATCACGCTGCGGGTGTAGAGCATGCACACCGGCTGCAGCGCCAACAGCAACAGCACCAGAAACGTCGGCAGCAGGAAGGCGGCCTCGACGGTCGCCTGCGCCGACCGCTCGCGCGCAAGCTCAGTACAGCAAGATGTCCAAGACGCCAAGCGGGTCGAGGCCGTGCGAGGCCGCATCCTCGACCAAGCGGGCGAACAGGCCCTGCTCGCCCGCTTTCCAGATGGCCGCCAGACCCAGCACGATCGCGAGCAGCATGCAGAACACCAATGCGTACTCGAGGGTCCCCTGGGCCCGCTGCTCCCCTGCGGCGCGCACGGCGAGACGCCGGATTTCGCGAACTCCGCGGTCGATTGCCCCCATCTCCTCATCCCGCCCTCCTAGCTATCCGGTATCTCCGCCCGCAGGCGGACGATATGCACATCCGTCTCGCTTCGCTCCTCGTTGGACGCCAGATACACCATGTCGACCCACTCCCGGCCGCCCTGGACCAGCGCCACCCAGACGTTCCCCGCGAGGTCGAGGTATCCGCTGCTCATGAGCTCGGCCTCGGGAAGCTCCGCATAGGCGTACAGCACATCCTGCGCGGGCCCGACCAGATCGCGCTGCTCGGACCATCGCACCGCCGCGCCCTGGGCTCCCTTTTCGGCACCGGCGCCAAGATCGGATATGAACGAATCGGCGGATGACTCGACGGCCTTCTCCATCACGACCTCCGCCCGCTCGAACATCCGCTCGACATCGGAATCGACCGTCTCGACGGCGCTCCGCTCGCCCGGGGCGTCCTCAGCCCGCTGCCCGGTCGCTTCAGACGAGGAGGGCGCGACGATATCCGCCACGCCCTGAGTCCACCACAGCGCCCCAAGCGCCACGGCAAGGCATGCGGCCGGCAGCGCGAAAAGCGCCCACCGCATGCGACGAGGCCCGACGCCCCTATCCGACCGCACCGGTCGCTTCCGTGACGCCGTCCTCGATCGCCGTCCACATGTCGCCGATCATGGGGCCGACCGCCGTTATCGCAGCGATGGCCACAACCACCAGCACCGCGACCAAGATCGCGTACTCCATGGTGCCCTGCGCCCGCTCCTCGCGAAGCAGCGTCCCGACCTCGGCCGCCTGCGTCCGCACGCACCCGATCAGCTTCGTCATCCGTTCCATATGAACCCTCCTTACCTCATGCCGCCCCGCTCGATGCGATGAGCGGCCCCACGATAGACAGCAGCAGCGCCGGCAAGATGAGCACGCCGGTGGGGATCAGCATCTTGACCGGAGCCCGCTCGATCTCGCGCTCCACGGCCGCACGGTGCGCCGCGCGCATCTCGTGCCCCTGCCGTGCCAGTGTGTCGGCAAGCGGTGCCCCCAACGCATGGGCCTGCCCGACCGACACCGCAAACGACTCGAGCTGCCGCACCTCGACGTCGCGCGCCACGGCCATGAGGCCCTCCTCCCTCGTCTCCATGCCCATCTGCCAGCCCAGGCGGGCGCGCGCCATACGCGACGCGAGCGCGTCGCGGCTGTGTTCGCAATACATTCCCAGCGCGGCATCGAACGACAACCCCGCGGACAGCCCGAGCCTGATCACGTCGACCATCTCGGATACCTGCCCCAGCGTCACCGTCGCGCCCGCCGCCCTTCCTCTGCGCGCCGCACGCAGCGCGTCCACGCGCGCGGCGCTCGCCCGCATCGACCCCAACAGCCTCCGCCCATCCAGCTCCAGCACGAACCACGCGCAGAGCGCAACCGACAAACCAACGGCGCCCACCCATAGAACCTGTTGCATACCGACCTCCTCTCACAGCTCGACCTTCATGATCTTGTGGATTACGACGAGCGCCGCCACGTTGAGCACCAGCGCCAACGCAACCGATGCCGCACCGATCGGCATCGCCAAGCCGGCGCGGAAATCCTGGGAGATCAGCGAGAGCACCGCCAGCATCCCGACCGGCATGCAGGCGACCAGCCGTGCCGACAGACGTGCCTGCGACGTCTTGACGTCCAGCATCCGGCGCAGCTCGATGCGCGCGCTGACCATACGCGTCGCCTCCGCGAGCAAATCCTTCAGCGGGGCGCCCGTTCTCTGGGAGACCTTGAGGGCGAGCACCACCAGGTCGAGCCCCGGGGCGCGCAGGCGCGCCAACATGGCGTCGAGCGCATCCACCGCCGAGATCCCGCAATCCACCGCGAACGAGACACGCATGAACTCCGAGCGGACGGGCTCCTCGGCATGGCTCCCCACGTAGCGCATGGCCTGCGACAGGGAGTGACCCGACCCCAGCGATATGGCGAGCGCCCCGAACGCCTCGGGCATCGCCTCCTCCAGACGGCCCGCCTCGCGATGGGCCCTGCGCGATGACAGCACCACCAGGACCACCGAGGGCAGCGCCAATCCGATCGGCAGCGCCGGCAGCGCATGCGCCACCACCGATACGACCACGCCGGACACCGCGCTCATCATCACGACCAGCCCCAGAAGCGTCGCGTCGTCCGCACTCCCAAGCGGGCGCGTCCGGCCCCACGCCGCAAAGCGCAGCTCGCCCAACGCGCGCGCAACGGGTACGACGGAGGAGCTCTTGCCGCCCAGCAGCGCCGACCCCAGGCGCCGGGCCATCCCGCATAAAGATTCGAGCGGCGTGGCGGCCGTCTGGAGCACATAGGGGGTGGCGGCACTCGCACCTGCCGTCACCAGCGCCATGCCCGCGCTCACCATGACGAGCGCGCCTACGCAGCAGGACACAAGGACCTCCATCGCTCCACCTCCTCCCTGCTCAACAAACCCGACCGCAGCCCCTCCTCGATAAACGGCGGCTCGCATACGAGCTCCCACGTCCGCGTCGCCGCATCGAAGGCCACGTACTCGGTCAGCTCCACGCCGCCGCCCTCCGCGCGCGACACGCCGGCAAACGAGGAGACGTAGCGCCGCCCGCCCGGCAGGCGCGCCGACATGACGATGCCGTCGAGGGCCATCGCGATCTGCTCTTCGATCAGGTCCCCCGGCAGGTCGATGCCGTAGCGCGCCAGAAGCGTCAGGCGCACGATCGCCTCGCGGGCGGAGCCCGCGTGCAGCGTCGTCAGCGAGCCGTCGTGGCCAGTGCTCATGGCCTGCAGCATGTCGATGCACTCGGCGCCGCGCACCTCTCCGACCACGATGCGGTCGGGCCTCATGCGCAGCGCGTTGGTCACCAGGTCGCGGATGCTCACCGCGCCCTCGCCCTCGATCGACGCCTCGCGCGCTTCCAGACGGACCACATGCGGGTGCCGCGAGAACTTGAGCTCGGCGGAATCCTCGATGGTCACGATGCGCTCCCCGAGGCCGATCTCGCACGACAGCGCGTTGAGCAACGTGGTCTTGCCCGAGCCGGTACCCCCTGCCACCGCCAGATCCTGCCTGAGCGACACCGCGCACGACAGCAGCCTTGCGTACCAGTCGGGCAGCGAACCCATCTCGACGAGCTGAGCCAGCGAGCTGATGCGGTCCGAGAACTTGCGGATCGTCAGCGTCGGACCGTCGATGGCGATGGGAGGGATGACCGCGTTCACGCGGTAGCCGCTCGGCAGACGGGCGTTCACCAGCGGGCTGCGCTCGTCCACGCGCCTGCCGAGCGGCGAGATGATGCGATCGATGATGATGCGGATCTGCTCGTCGTTCTCGAACACGTCGGGCATGGGATGCAGCGTTCCGCCGCGCTCGAAAAACGCCGACGTGCAGCCGTTCACCATGATCTCGGTCACGCTCTCGTCGTCGAGCAGCGGCTGCAGGGGGCCGAGCCCCACCACGTCGTCAAGCACCTCGTTGATGATGCGCGCACGGTCCGCCGCGTCGACCTCCGCCGTCTCGCTCGTGTTGAGCACCGCCTCGATCACCGGCCGAAGCTCCTCGCGCGACCGCGCGGCATCCGCTGCGTTGGCCATGCGCGCGACCTCGGCAAAGCCCATGCGCTCCATCATCTCGCGCTTAACCGTTCGCTTGACCTCGCGCAGGCGCTCGTCCATCAGGCCTTCCAGGCCCTCGACGCCCTCGTCGTCGAAGCGCTCCGCGCGCCTCACGCGCTCGAGAACGCTCATTGCCCCGCCCCTTCCTCATGCTTCCAGGGCAGTTTGATGCGAGAGCGCGAGCCGTTCTGCGCGCCGAGCGCCTGCTGCTGGCCCTCCCACCCCTCCAAGGGGCAACCGAGCTCCTTGAGCAGACCGTAGGTCGTCGTCTGCACGTCGCGGGTAAATGGGTTCGAGGTGGCCATGAGGTCGCCGAGCTTGCCGAACGACAGCAGGTCGTGCACCGTCTGGCCCCCATCGGAAATGCGCGCACGCGAGCGCAGGGCGACCGCCATCTCAAAGCGCATGGCGCGCTCCTCGTCGCAGCCGGGAGCTCCGAACCGATTGAACAGGCATGTCATGCGCGTCTTGGGAACCCCGATGCGCGTGGCCAGGGCGACGGCGCGCACCGTGGAGGTCTCCGCCGAGACGCTGCCGCTCCCCACCACCAGGCAGCGGTTACAGCTCGACACGGCCGACGCCACCGCATCTCCCCAGAATACCGACGTGTCGGCGAAGATCACATCGGCCTCGTGGCGCAGCACGCCGATCAGCTCCTCGACGGGAGCCGCCATGAGCTCCGCGTACTCGGGGGCAAAGCACGGCCCCCACAGGGTGAGTCCCGGGGCGATCCGCATCGCCGTCGCCTCGATCATCTCCTGGGAGCATACCGGCTTGCCGTCGGCATCGACCAGCCGCCCCAGGTCGCACACCCGCTCGACCCCCATGAGGTTGTGCAGGTTTCCAAACATCAGATCAAGATCGACGACCGCCGCGCGCAACCCCATCTGCGCCGCCTGCCACGCCATGGCCGAAACAACCGTCGTCTTTCCGCACCCACCCAAACCGGAGATGGCGACCACCAACGGTGCGCCGCCGACCTCCGCCCCGCCAGTTCTTGGCGAAAACGTCACCGCGTCCGGCACCGGTCGCGACGCCGTCGCATCCTCCCCGGGCTCCGCGGCACCGCCATCTGCAGGCTTGGGCTCGCAGGCATCTCGCGCAACGGGCTTTCCGCCCCCATCGGCCCGGTCAGGCGCGTCCGGCGCCGTCGGTCCGGCCGAGACGGGTCGCGCATCCGCGCCCTCCGTCTTCTTGTCATCGGAATCACCCGGCGTCCGCGCATACGCGTCTTCCCCGATATCCTCGCGCGCAGGCTCGGCACACTCCCACGGCGGAACTTCGAGCTCGAGGTCATCGCCGCTTGCACGCTCCGGCCGCAGAACTGGCTCGGGACCCTCTCCCGCACACGCCCTTTCGCCGTCGCCGTCAACACACACGTCTCCAACAGCGATGACCTCGGTTGCTCCTGCAAAAAAGAGGCGGGCGATGAGCCCCGCATCCGCCTCGTCGACAAACGCCAGAACGGTCTCGGCGCGCTCCAGGCGCACCAGGTTCTCGATAGCTCCCTCAGCGTCCTCGCCATCATGCACGCAGACCGCCGCACCGGCGGCGATCCCCGCCATGACCTGTGCCACCGCGAGCAGGCTCGCCGCATCATCGACGCGCAGCAGCCGTGCGCCCGCATCGCGCGCCTCGATCTCGTGCCGAACCCGGGGCGCCTCGCTCCCGTTGCAGCACGCCAGCCACATCGATCCCATCAAGCATCACCACGCTTCTCTTCCACGGAAGCCCCCTCGTCTTCTGACGAGCCGACAGAGCCCCCATCCCTACTTTCTTCACGGTGCGCATCCTCATCGGTCTGATCCGAGGACGCCTCGCTGACCGCATCGCCACCAGATGCCCGCTCGGTATCGCCCGCATCGGTTGCCGCCGAATCGTCCTCGTCAGCGGCGTCATCCGATACGCCGCCGTCCCGTCCGGGAGCGACCAGCGTGATCTGGCCGGCGGACATCGCCGCGAGCACCTCGGACACCCGCTCGGGATCGACCGCCAGCGTCACCCAGCTCAGATCGCCGCCGCCCTGGGCGAGCGCGCTTGTGTCCAGCACGCGCGCCGACAGCAGGCGGTCGGCGATCTCGGCATCGGACACGTACACATCCACCGTGTCGCCGCGCGCGAGCGATCCGCCCACCGCATGCTGCGGATCGCTCGCCACGCACACCGCGACCTTGTCGGCAGGAATCTCCAGCGAGCCGGATTGCGTCTCGAAATAGACCGGTGAGAGTACTGCCCGCTCGGGGATGTGCGAGGTCGCGACGCGACCGGCGACATCGCCCAGCGAAGTCATGGCCTCGGGAGGCAGCAGGCTGGTCACCCACTCCTCGACGACCACGTTCCCCTCGTCGATCATGTCGCCCGGTTCGATGTTGCGCGAGGCCACGCAAACGGCCACGAGCTCGCCGCCATAGCGCGCGAGGGCCTCCTGCTGCGCAGCCTGCGCCTCCTGTCGCACCGACGAGGCGTAGGCCAGCGCTACGACAGCCGCCGCGATTCCCGTAACCACGCTGATCGCGAGCCTGACACTGCGTTTCACGAAGCGCTCCCCTCATCGGCACCTGCTGGGTATCCGCCACGCGCATCGCCTGTTCGGTCCTGCCGTGCGGAACGATTCAATTGTCCGAGGGGATCGAAGGGTCATCCGAATCGAAAAAAGAAAGTCCCTCGCCATCTGACGAGGGACTTTCCCATATCAAACAGACGTGTTAGATGTCCGTAAGGAATGGGTCATTTGGGGACGGGTTCGTTCCAACCCATCGGCGGCAGCGCAAGCCGCCGATGGGTTGGAACGAACCCGTCCCCAAATGACCCATTCATTGGTCGGTGTTTCCCTAGAGCTTGATGTCGGGGTCGAGGCTCTGCGCGCTGACGCGCATCTCGGATGCGAGCGCGAGGAAGGCCTCGAGGCGGATGCCGTCGATGTCGCCGGCCTGCTGGGCCTCGCGCACGGCGCAGCCCGGTTCATGCGTATGCGTGCAGTCGTTGAACCGGCACGCGCGGGCCGCCACGACGATCTCGGGGAACGCGCGGGCAAGGCCGCGCTCATGCCCCACCAGCGGAAGGCTGCGCAGGCCGGGCGCATCGGTCATCACGCCGCAGGGTTCGGGCAGCGCCACCATCACGCGCGCGACGGTGGTATGGCGTCCCGCATCGTCGCGCTCGCGCACCTCGCCCGTAGCCATGGCCTCGTGCCCGAGCAACGCGTTGAGCAGCGTCGACTTGCCCGCACCCGATTCGCCCAGAATCATGGCGCAGGTGCCGTGCGGCACGCAGAGACGAATCTCGTCCAGGCCCGTCCCCTCCATCGAGGACGTGACGATGACCCGCACCTCGGATCCGACAAGACGCCTCGTATCGGCCAAGATGGATGAGAGCTCGTCCGCGTCGCAGCGATCGGCCTTGGTGAAGACGACCACCGGCTCGGCGCCGCAATCGTAGGCGAGCACAAGGGAGCGGGCGATACGGTCGCGGACGAGCGTCGAGGTGTCGCGGGAGGCGCCGAGCGGCTGCACGATGAAGATCGTATCGACGTTGGCGGCGAGCACCTGCCTCTCACCGCGGTTTTTGCCCCGCCACCGCTCGAACGAGGTCCTGCGCGGGAGCACGCGCTCGATCACGCCCATATCGTGGCCGGGGGCCAGCCGAACCGTCACGACGTCGCCGACCGCAGGAAGCAGGCGCTCCCCCTCGGAGCGCCCCTTGGCGAAGCTCACCGCGTGCTCGGCGCGGAACACGCGCTCTGCGGTCGCGACGAGCGGGAACCCGCGGTCGAGGCGCACGACGCATCCCATGTGCATCTCGGAGGCCGCCTGCGCATCCGTCGCCGCGAGCGCAGCGCAGAACGACTCGTGCGCGGCCCGCTGCGCATCGTCGATATGCATGTCGGCGAAGGTGGGCACATCGTGCAACGCATCGACCTGCGGCAGCGTCGCCATCATGGCAGCCGTGTCGACGGGCGCTGCATGCGACCGGCGCTTGCCCTTTGCCTTGTTCTTGCCCATAGGAGCCCCTCCGCTCGAAAGACGACATCGCCCAGTGTAACGCAAGGGAAGCACTGATTAACTGCGTTCGCGCCGGGCTGCCGCGCCTACCCATGGGGACGGGCGCGTGAGCATCACTCCTGCCGCCCAGGCACCCGTGCGGGCGGACCTATGAGCATTCACTACTCGCTCAGTGGAGCCTCCACTCACGGTCCGTTGGCGGACGCTTTGATGTGATCGCAGGCTAAACACGCGGACCTGAAGAACACAAAAAGGCGGGCGGCTTCAGCCTTTTCGCCATGAAAGGAGGAAAAGTGGCAAAAAAGCTGAGGTCCGCCCGCCTCAGGGGAGAGAAAGCAGGTTCTGGGAGACGCCTCGTCTCGCTACCTCTATGGTAGGAGCTTTATCGTGCTTCTTCGTGTCCTTACGGTGTGCACGTGTCCTTGCGGTGTTCTTGATTCCCGTATCCGATCATGGTTCAGACTATAGGCGGGCGCCACGCCCCGTCCCATGGTCTGCAAACCATCTTTATGCACCCGTGGAATGTTCCCTCACGCCACTCGACGGAGCCCTACGCACGCTGAAGCTCCTGCGGACCCGGGTCGTATTCGCGAACCTGACGCACGCGCTCGCGCAGGAAGTCTCCCCAGACCGTCGCATCCCGGTACGGCTGGCCCTCATCCGTATAGGTTCCCGCGCAATCCATGATCTCGATCTGGTTGGGGTGGCTCGGCAGCGCGATATCGACCGGAATGGCAGCGATGCGCTCGGCATCGTCGATGAAGCGCGTGCGCAGCGCCGGGGTGAGGTAGGCGCTTGTCCGGTAATAGTCGTCGTTCATGGTGTTCGCGCCCACGCCGCCATGCATGGCGACGGTATACCGCTCGCCGTTCGCGGGGTTTTCGACTTCCCAGAAAAATGACGTGCAGCCGCAGGTGTGGCCAGGCGTCAGCAGCGTGCGCACCGATATGTCCCCCAGCTCGACGGGATGCTCGTCCGAGAAGTAGCCATCAACCTCAAACGGCTGCGCATGCAGGCGCGCATCGAGATGCGTCGTCTCCTCTGGGCAGGCGCGCATGAACTCGGTGTCCTCGCGGCTCATGAGGACCTTGGCACCCGTGAGATGCGCCAGCATACCGGCCGCGCCGCAGTGGTCGACGTGCGCGTGGGAGATGAGGATGAGCTTGATATCGGAGAGCTGGTATCCCAGCTTGTGGACCGAGTCGATCAGCAAAGGACAGGTCTCCGACACCGCCGTGTCGATCAGGATGCATCCCGCGCCCGTATCGATGAGATAGCAGCCGACCCAGCGCTGACCGGCTACATAGTACGTGCGCGGGGCAACCTGGAACGGCTCGACCGCAAGCTCCCACGGACGCTCGGATGCGCGGGCGAACACGCCCGGAATCGGCGGCGTGCAACGAAACGGCATAGGGCCCTCCCCCTCATACGCAGGCGGAACATGCCGCCTGCTGCCTTAAGAAAAAACCGGGCGCCCCGATGCGGGGCGCCCGGCAGACGGCAAAGACGTCTTGATCGACACTTAGCCTTGGAGCTTCATGTCGTTGACCATCTCGTACCACTCGGCGATACCGGAGTGGTCGTCCTTCTCGTGGCCATGGGCCTTGAGGGACTGCATGATCTCCATCGCGAGCGAGGAGAACGGCACGGAGACGTTCACGCCGTGAGAGGTGTCCATGACGTTCTGCAGGTCCTTGATGTGGAGCTCGATGCGGAAGCCAGGGGTGAAGTCGCCGTCGAAGATCTTCTGGGACTTCTGATCCATGACCGTGGAGCCGGCCAGACCGGAGCGGATGGCCTGGTAGACGCGGGAAGGATCGACACCGGCCTTCTTGGCGAGGGAGTAGGCCTCGGCGACACCGGCGATGTTGATGGCGACGATCATCTGGTTGGCGAGCTTGGTGATGTTACCAGCGCCGACCTCGCCCACGAGGGTGACCGTGGAGGCCATGGTCTTGAGCAGGTCCTCGTACTTGGCGAAGACCTCCTCCTTGCCGCCGACCATGACGGCGATGGTGCCGTCGATGGCCTTGGGCTCGCCGCCGGAGACGGGGGCGTCCAGGAAGTCGACGCCGATCTCCTCGAGGCGCTTAGCGAAGTCGCGGCTCGCCAGCGGAGCGATGGAGCTCATGTCGATGACGCACTTGCCAGCGGAAAGACCCTCGGCGATGCCGTTCTCGTTGAAGAGCGCGGCCTCGACGTGCGGGGAGTTGGGGAGCATGGTGATGATGACGTCGGACTTCTCAGCGACCTCCTTGCCGCTTGCGCAGGCAACGCCGCCGAGCTCGACGAGGTCGTTCGCGCGCTCGATGTTGAAGTCGA
The DNA here is from genome assembly GCF_002159695.1 of Collinsella sp. An271. NCBI lineage: Bacteria > Bacillati > Actinomycetota > Coriobacteriia > Coriobacteriales > Coriobacteriaceae > Collinsella > Collinsella sp. An271. Next base: position 116,532 of record NZ_NFJE01000007.1, read on the forward strand.
ACGCATAGACCGTGTGACCAGCCTTCTGGACGTTGATGGACATGGGCTTGCCCATGATACCCAGACCGACAAATCCTACATTCATACTGCTGTCCTTTCTTTTCATTACAACAGCCTGCCTATGTTCACGCCCGCAAAACGCGGGCGGGAACCCCAAAGGGATTCAGAGAGCCTGCAGCACCGTTATTCTGCAGAGGAGATCGCGGACGCTTCCTGGGACTCGTGCTCGGCGCGGAGCTTGGATCCCAGCAGCAGCGCGCGAATGGCGTTCTCGCCCGCAATCGGCACGAGCGTATCGGCGTGCGCGATGCTCTCGGCGAGCGTGATCGGGCCCGTGGCGATGGAGAGCACCAGGTCGATGCCCTCGTCATATACGGTACCCAAATCGTCGGCACGTCCGCCGACGACCGCGACCACCGGGATGCCGTGGCGCTTGGCGCGCTTGGCCACACCTATGGGTGCCTTGCCAAACGCCGATTGGGAGTCCATGCGGCCCTCGCCCGTGATCACCAAATCAACACCGTCCATGGCGTCCTCGAGCCCGATGAGATCGAGCAGCGTCTCGATGCCGCGCTGGATGCGCGCGCCGCAGAACGCGACGAGCGCCGCGCCGAGGCCGCCGGCAGCACCCGAACCGGGCACCGCGTCGACCGCACGGCCGACCGTGGCGTTCATGATCTCGGCATAGCGGGCCATCCACGCATCGAAGTGAGTCGTCTGATCGGCGGGGATGCCCTTCTGCGGACCGAACACGCACACGGCACCATCCGGACCCGTCAGCGGGCTCGTCACGTCCGTCAGCGCGACGACCTCGATGCCGTCGAGCTTATCGGTCATCTGGGAGCAATCGATCGACGCGAGCTCGCCCAGCCCGACCAGACCGCAAGGGATGTCCTCGCCGTCCGCGTTCAAAAAGCGAATGCCGAGCGCCTTGGCCATGCCGGCGCCGCCGTCACTTGTAGCCGAACCGCCCAAACCGATATAGATGCGCTTGGCTCCATGGTCGATGGCATCCAGCATGACCTGTCCGACGCCCCAGGTGGAAGCGCGCAGGGCATTGTCGCTGTTCTGCTCGATGAGCGTGATGCCGCTCGCCTCAGCCATCTCCAGAATCGCGGTGTCCTCGCCGATGAAGCCGTAGTGGGCGCACACGGTGTCGCCAAGCGGTCCGGAGACCTCGACCTCGCGCATCTCGCCGCCCACGCCGGAGACGATGGCCTCGACCGTGCCCTCGCCGCCGTCGGCGATGGCGAACTTGCGGACCTCGCAGTCGGGAACGACGCGATGGATGCCCTGCTCGAGCAGATCGGCGATGCCGAGGCTCGAAACGGACCCCTTGAACGAGTCAGACGCGATCAAAACGGATAGCTTGTCCATGGAAACCTCCTCTCGAAAGTTGAAGCTGTGCTTGAGCCTATGTACCGGCCAAAGCGGCCGCAGGAACATCAAAATGCGCGGGGCGCCATATAGGCAGGGACACGCCCCGCGCTAGATGAGGAAGGCCGGTCGCCCAAGGCGACCGGCAAGGAAAAGGGAGAGCTAGTCGAGGTAGCCACCGGCGCGCATGGCCGCCTTCATGCCCTCGAGCGCAGCGCCGTCGGCGGGCTCGGTGGGCAGCACGGACGGACCGGCGTTCATGCCCATGAGGTTGGCCATGTCCTTGGTGGCAGCCGGGAAGCTGGCGGCGTCCTGGGACAGACGAATCGGGTTGAGCTTGGTCTGGTACTCAAGGGAGCCCTTGTAGTCGCCCTCCACGAACTTGTCGTAGATGCCGCAGACCAGCTCGGGGTACATGTTGGACGTGGAGCACACCGCACCCACGGCGCCGCAGCACAGAGCCGGGAACACAACGGTGTCCTTGCCGGCGAACACGGCGAAGTCGATGTCATCGGTCAGGCGGATGAGCTCCTGGAGGTTCGTGATGTCGCCCGAGGAGTCCTTGATGCCCACGATGTTCTCGCAGTCATGCGCGATGCGGGAGATGGTGTTGCGCGTCATGGCGTAACCGGCGCGACCGGGGTTGCTGTAGATGAGCACCATCGTGTCGGGGATGGCGTCGGCAACCGCCTTGAAGTGGTGGTAGTTGGCCTCCTCGGTGGGATGGATGAACATCGGGGTGAGCACGGAGACCGCGTCGACGTTCAGCTCGGCGGCGCGCTTGGCGAGCGTGACGGCCTTGGAGGTGCGGATGTGGCCGACACCGAAGAACACCGGCACGCGACCGGCGGCGCGCTCGACGATGGCACGGGTGGCCTCGATCATCTCGTCGTCGTCGAACATGTAGAACTCGGAGTTGGACCCGAACGCCAGGATGCCGTCGACACCGTGCTCGATGACGTAGTCGACCTGATCGCACAGGCGCGCGATATCGATCTTGCCGTCATAGGCATCGGTAACCGGGGTGATGATGGGGACGACGATGCCCTTAAGGCGCTCGACATCGAACTTGCTTGCCATTCGTGCTCCAATCTCGCGCATTTACCGAAAAAATGACGGTTCGTGCTTGACACATCTAGTTATATGGGATATTCGCCTCTCGAACTATGGTATACGCGACGAGAGGCACAGGGCACCGGCACCGGAACCGTGTTCCGCGTACCAGTTTGGCGCGCTGCGCGGTGCCGGCGCCCAGAGCGGTTAGCGAACCAGGCAGGGGCGCTTGCCGTCGAACTTCCAGCCGGGGATGAGGTACTGCATGGCGATGGCGTCGTTGCGCGTACCGAGGTCATTCTCGACGTAGAGCTGATGCGCCTTCTCGAGCGCGTCGCGGTCGATCTCGATGCCGAGGCCGGGCACGTCGTAGGGCACCGCGATCTCGCCGCCCTCGATCTTGGGCGGGTTCTTGGTGAGGAACTGGCCGTCCTGCCAGATCCAGTGCGTATCGCAGGCGTTGTAAAAGCCGGGCGCGGCGGCAGCGCAGTGGGCGACCATCGCGAGCGAGATGTCGAAGTGGTTGTTGGAGTGGACGCCCCAGGTGAGGTCCATGTCGTGGCAGAGCTGCGCGACGCGGGCAGCGCCCTGCATGGTCCAGAAGTGCGGGTCGGCCAGCGGGATGGACACGGAGTCGAGACGGATGGCGGCCTTCATCTCGCGCCAGTCGGTCGCGACCATGTTGGTCGCGGTGGGCAGGCCGGTCAGACGATGGAACTCGGCCATGGTCTCACGCGCGGAGAAGCGGCCTTCCGCACCGCAGGGATCCTCGCAGTAGGTCAGGATGCCGACCATGTCCTTGCAGTTCTCGACAGCCTCGGCGAGCGACCAGGCGCCGTTGGGGTCGAGGTCGATGCGGGCGTTCGGGAACTCCTTCTTGAGGGCGCGGATGGCCTCGAGCTCCTCGGGGCAGGAGAAGACGCCGCCCTTGAGCTTCCAGTCCTTGAAGCCGTAGCGCTCATAGGCGGCCTTGGCGAGCTCGACGATGGCCTCGGGCGTGAGGGCCTCGTCGCGGCGGATGCGACCCCAGGCGTCGGAATCGTCGTCGTCGTGGATGTAGGGCAGGTCGGTCTTGTTGCGGTCGCCCACATAGAACAGATAGCCGAGGAAGCGCACGGAGTCGCGGACCTGGCCGTCACCGAGCAGGGAGGCCACGGGCACGTTCAGGTGCTTGCCGAGGATGTCGAGCAGCGCGGTCTCGATGGCGGTCTGGACGTGCACGGTGGTGCGCAGGTCGAACGTCTGGTTGCCGCGGCCGCCGGCGTCGAGCGAGGCGTACTTGTCGTGGATGGACTTGACGATGTTCTTGTACTGACCGATGGGCTGGCCGATGACCAGGTCGTCGATCTCGTTCAGGACCTCGGTGATCTTGGTGGAACCGGGGACCTCGGAGATGCCCTCGACACCCTCGGAGTCGGTCAGGATCACGATGTTGCGCGTGAAGTACGGACCGTGGGCGCCAGAGAGGTTCAGCAGCATGCTGTCATAGCCGGCAACGGGATAGACTTCGATTTTCTCAATTGTGGGTACCATAAGGACTCCTCCTGTTCGGCGACCGGGATCACTGCCGGTCGAGATGATGGTTCTAAATCTACCGCCCTGGTGCAGGCGCTCCCATATTCGATAGGACATAAGCCGCAGATGCAGCGCGACACAAGATGTTCTGCGTACTATTCTAGCAGGTCATCAGGGGTAAAATTGCCCATCGGGAGCGGGCGCGACACGTCTTTGGGAACAGAGGCGGGACCGTTCGCGGAAAAATGCGGCCCCTCCCCGATTGGGTCGTCCCGCGCCGCCTGGACGACGCGGGACGACCGTTTCCGCATGCGTGCTAGCGCACCATGGCCGGACGATGCGGGTCGTAGGTCCAGCCGGGGATGAGCGCGTTCATGCCGCGCGCGTCATCGCGCGTGCCGCAGCCGTTGTCCACATAGAGCTTGTGGGCGGCGTCCAGCTTGGCGCGGTCGAGATCGATGCCCAGGCCGATGCTGTCGCGCGGCACCGTGAGGCAGCCGTCGTGGAACTGCGGGGCCGTCTTGCCCAGATGCTGGCCGTCCTGCCACATGTAATGCGTATCGCAGGCGTTCACGAAGCCGGGCGCCGCGGCGGCGGCGTGCGCGACCATCATGAGCGAGATGTCGAAGTGGTTGTTGGAGTGGACGCCCCAGGTGAGGTCCATCTCATGGCAGAGCTGCGCCACGCGCACGCATCCCTGCATGGTCCAGAAGTGCGGGTCGGCCAGCGGGATCGTGACGGAGTCCAGGCGGATGGCCGCCTTCATCTCGCGCCAGTCGGTGTCGATCATGTTGGTGGCCGTGGGCAGGCCCGTCTGACGATGGAACTCGGCCATGGTCTCGCGACCGGAGAAGCGGCCTTCCGCACCGCAGGGATCCTCGCAGTAGGTCAGCACGCCCACCAGGTCGCGGCAGACCTCGACGGACTCGGCGAGCGACCAGGCGCCGTTGGGGTCGATGGTGATGCGGGCCTCGGGGAAGCGCTCCTTCAGGGCGCGAATGGCGCGGATCTCCTCGCGCGCGGGGAACACGCCGCCCTTGAGCTTGAAGTCATGGAACCCGAAGCGCTCGGCTGCAGCCTCGGCCTGGTGCACGATGGCCTCGGGCGTGAGCGCCGGGTCGCGGCGGATGCGGCCCCACTCGTCGGAGTCGTCATCGTCGTGCAGGTACGGGCCGCCCACGACGTTGCGGTCTGCGACATAGAACAGGTATCCGAGGAAGCGCACGTCCTCGCGCACCTGGCCGTCACCGAGCAGCGCGGCGACGGGCACCTCGAGATGCTTGGCCAACAGATCGAGCATGGGGGTCTCGATGCCGGTGATGACGTTGGTGACCTTGGAGAAGATCTGGGCGTGCGCCGTCTGGGCCCCGCCGGCGGCGGCAGCGGCGGCCATGTTGGCGCTCAGGAACTCCTGGGCCTCGAGCAGCGTCTGCTTGAAGCGGCCGAGTGGCTTGCCCTCGACAAGCGGGATCAGGCTCTCGAGACGCTTGGTGATCACCTCGCCGCCGGGGACCTCGCCCACGCCGGTGTAGCCGGCCGAGTCGGTCAGCACCACGATGTTGCGCGTGAAGAACGGCTCGTGCACGCCGGCGAGGTTCAGAAGCGGGCTGTCATAGCCAGCGACCGGCACGACCTCCATGCGTTCGATCTTGACGTCCATGCGATACTCCTTTCCTTGCAGAAGGACCCGGCGCGGCCAAACACCCTCCCGCGCCCGCCTTCCGCGAAACAAAAGGGCCCGATCTCGATGACTCGAAACCGGACCCTCCCAACTCATGTCGATGATTGACTACACGATACCAATCGATGCCAAGAAGACGCAGAAGAACGAGTTGATGAACGGGAAGATAGCTCCCAGGATGAACTCGTGGATATAACCGCGCTTGTAGTCGAGGTTGGTGTAGTTCAGGCGGTTGATGGCCGAGCCGTTGTAGGGCATGGAGTCCAGGCCGTAGCAGGACACGGCGACAACACGGTGCACGATGTCGGGGTTGATGCCCATGTCGACGAAGCGCTGAGCGAACAGGTTCAGGGCGATGGCCTCGCCGCCGGAGGCGGAGCCGGTGATGCCGGCAACGAGGTTGGTGGCCAGGCAGAGCTGGATGAGCGGGGTGCCCGGGATGGCGTTCAGGTTGTCGACGACGTACTGGAAGCCGGGGGCGAGCTCAACGGCAGCGCCGAAGCCGACGACCGCGGAGACGTTCATGATGGACTTCATCGTGGAGGTGCAGCCGGCGCCAAGCGTCTTGCCGATGTTCTGGAACTTGTTGAAGTACAGGGCATAGCAGACCAGGCAGCCGATGGTCAGCGAGATCCACGGATCGTAGTCGACGAGGATGACGTTCATGCAGACCAGCAGCACGATGGAGGGCAGCAGGGCCTTGATGAACTCCCAGTTGGAGCAGGTGTCACCCAGGATGGAGGTATCGAGCTCGCTGGAGTTCTCCTCCATAAGCTTACCGGTGGGCAGGTAGCCCTCGCCGCGACGCTCGTTGCGACGCAGGACGAACCAGATGTACCAGGCGCCGAACACGATGCAGGTGAGCGTGGTGACGATGGCCAGGAGCGGAGCCGCAGTGGCCTCGGTGCCCAGGTAGCTCATGGGCATGAGGTTCTGGACGGACGGGGAGCCCGGCAGAATAGCGGTCCACATGGAGCCGCCGTAGACGGCGACGGCGATGACGAAGTGCCAAGGAATGTCCATCTTCTTGAAGATCTCGCGGCAGATCGGCGCGATGGTGAAGATGACAACGAAGCCGGAGACGCCGCCGAAGGACAGGATGGCGGTGATGAGGGACAGGCCCATGATGACCAGGTACTTGGACATCATGTCGTTCTTGCCGCCGCCCAGACGCTGGGCGACGTCGCCGATCTTGATGGCGATCTTCTGAGCGGCACCGCAGTCGCCCAACATGGCGCCCAGGATGCACGCGGGCAGGAAGAGCAAGAAGTTGCTCTGCGAGAAGCCGGCGAAGTCCTCAGAGTAGGCACCGGCCATGTTCTCCAGGATCTCTGCGGGACCCATGCTCGAGAACGCGAAGACGATGATTGCCGACACGGGGCCGACGACCAGAATAGGAAGACCCTTGATCGAAGCGATGATCAGGAAGGCCATGGCTACGAGAATGCCAATCAGACTAAGAAGTCCTGCATCCATACTCTTTCCTCCTTACAGATGCATGCGTTGGAACTAGATGTGTTCTCCCCCTCTCCTTTCTCTCCATCAGGGTACGCAGCACACAACTCGATCACGTCGGGCAGACTGGCAGCCGACGGCCCGCACCTCGTTGCGCCCACGTGCGCCCAAAACTAAAGCACCGATACACTCGCTCATCCTGCTGCCTGCGGCCTGTACGGACCGAGGAAGCGAAAGACCGGGCATATCGCCGCTCGCTTGCTTATGGAGAAATGATGAGCTAACCCGCATACCCTTTTAAGAGTCCAAATACCATCGCTTGAGCAGGTGAATTGGCCGTTTGGTGGTACAGAAAACATTTTTTAGACATTGACACACCGATAGAGTAAAGCGCGTAGAGAAAGCTGCCTTTATATGGAAAGGAGCTGGTATATGGCCGCATCGCTGTACGTCAAGATCAACGAGATCGACAACGTCGGCATCGCGCTGCACGACATCGCAGCCGGCACCGACGTGGGCGGCGGGGTCATCGCGCAAAGCGATATCCCCCAGGCGCACAAGATCGCGTTGACCGACATCCCCAAGGGCGGCAACGTCGTCCGCTACGGCGTGGTCCTCGGTTACGCCAAGCAGGACACCCCTGCGGGCACGTGGATCAACGAGACGTCGCTCGACCTCCCCACCCCTCCCCCGCTCGACGAGATGGAGTGGGGCACCAACATCGTGACCGATCTGCCCACCCCGCCGGTCACCACCTGGGAGGGCTACGCGCCCGTCGAGCCCGGCGGCTACGGCGGCACGCGCAACTACCTGGGCATCCAGACCACGGTGCAGTGCGCCGCCGGCGTGGTGAACAAGGCCGTCGAGCGCATCAAGCGCGACATCCTGCCCAAGTACCCCAACGTGGACGGCGTCGTGGCGGTTAGCCATGCGTACGGCTGCGGCGTCGCCATCAACGCGACGGACGCCTACATCCCCAAGCGCATCATCCGCAACATCGCCAAGCACCCCAACTTCGGCGGCGAGTTCATGCTCGTGGGCCTCGGGTGCGAGAAGTTCTCGCCCGAGATGTTCTGCGAGGACCGTCCCGAGGACAACAACCCCGACAACGTCATCATCCTTCAGGACTGCCATGGTTTTGAGGACATGATGGACAAGATCTGCGCCATGGCCGAGACCAAGCTCAAGCGCCTGAATGAGCGCCGTCGCGTCACGCTGCCGCTGTCCGACCTGCTGATCGGCGCGCAGTGCGGCGGATCCGACGCCTTCTCCGGCGTGGCCTCGAACCCCTCGATCGGCTACTGTGTCGACCTTTTGGTCGCCGGCGGCGGCACGGCCATGTTCTCCGAGGTCACCGAGGTGCGCGACGGCGTGTACCTGCTTGCCCACCGCTGCGTGGACGAGCCGACCGAGAAGAAGCTCGCAGCCGAGATGCGCTGGTACGACGAGTATCTGGACCGCGGCGGCGCCGACCGCTCCGCGAACCCCACGCCCGGCAACAAGAAGGGCGGCCTGTCCAACATCGTCGAGAAGGCCATGGGCTCGATCGCCAAGTCCGGCCGCTCCCCCATCGTCGAGGTCCTCTCGCCGGGCGAGCGCCCCACCAAGCACGGCCTCATCTACGCCGCCACCCCGGCGAGCGACCTGTGCTGCGGTCCCTGCCAGCTCGCCAGCGGCATGGGCGCCGAGCTATTCACGACCGGCCGCGGCACCCCCTACTCGCTGGCCGCCGCACCCGTCCTCAAGGTCTGCTCGCGCAGCGAGGTCGCCGCGCAGTGGCCCGACCTCATCGACGTCAACGCCGGCCCCGTGTCGAGCGGCGAGCGCACCATCGAGGAGGTCGGCACTGAGCTGTTCTTGCTGCTGCTCGACGTGGTGAGCGGTCGCAAGAAATCGCACGCCGAAGAGCACGGCCTCGCGAACGATCTGTGCGTCTTCAATCCCGCGCCCATTACCTAATGATCTATGAAGGCATGCGTCGGGTACCATAAGGCGTGCGCCTTCAGCGCCAGATCGCATGCCATGTACGAATTCCGATGGGGGCCGTCCGCACGGAGGGCCCCCTCTCCTCATGAGGAAGCGCTATGAACCTCGATCCGCAGATTGCCGAGAGCATCGTCACCAATCTCAAGGACGTCATCAACCACGAGATCAATCTCTTCGACACCACCGGGACCATCATCGCCAGCACGGTGCGCTCGCGCATCGGCACGAGCCATGACGGCGCCCGCCTGGCGATCAAGACCAAGCAGACGGTCACCATCGACAACGAGCACGAGTTCAAGGGCGCCAAGCACGGCATCAACGTGCCCGTCGTCTTCAACGACTCCGTCGTCGCCGTCATCGGCATCACGGGCGAGCGCGCCGAGGTCGAGCCGTTCGGCGTCGTCATCAAGAAGATGACCGAGATCCTCATCCGCGAGAACTGGGACCAGGCCGTCCAGTACGACCGCCGCTCGCGCGTGCAGAACCTCGTCAATATGCTCAAGCTCAAGCATCACGACGAGGAGCTCGTCGCCTACTACGCCTCGTTTCTGCGCATCGACCTGAACCGCCCGCGCATCGTCGTGGTGGGCCGCGTCGAGACCGACGAGGTGCCCGACTACGACGCGCTGTTCGCCATGATGCACGCGCGCTTCCAGCAGCTGCAGACGAGCTTCTTCGCGTTCTCCGAGCGCGAGCTGTGCCTGTATATCGACACGCGCGACGAGCGCGCCCTGCCCGGCCTGCTCGAGGGCATCCGCGACGATGCCCAGCGCCTGCTGCGCCTGCCCGTGCGCTTCGGCATCGGCATGGCGGCCGAGTCGTGCTCCGACTACTGGCGCAGCTACGAGGAGGCCTGCCGCGCCCTCGAGTGGAACGAGTTCGCCCAGGAGGGGTTCACCCAGCGTTACGACAGCATGGACCTGGGCCTTGTGGTCTCCTCCATTCCGCGCGACGACGCCCAGCGCCTGGTCGACCACGTGTTCAGCGGCTTATCCGACGAGGAGGTCGACTCCTTCCAGGTCGTGTTCGAGGCCTATGCCCGCCACAACGGCAGCATCGTCCACTGTGCCGACGAGCTGTTCCTGCACAAGAACACGCTGCAGAACCGCCTGAACAAGATCGCCGACAAGACGGGCTACAACCCGCGCAAGCTCTCCGGCTTCGCCGTTTTGACCATGGCGTTCCTGCTGCGCCGCTACATCCGCCGCCAGTAGAGCGCGACCGTCGAGCCCAGCCTTCGCCCTCCCGTCCCGCATGGGACAGGAGGGCTTTTTTTCTGCGCCCGGAGCCTCCGCCGTGCAAATTCGGGGACGTACCTTCCGCGTGCATGTTTGCAAATTCGGGGACACCCCTTGAGCGCGTGCTTCTGCACGCCGATGGGGCGTCCCCCATGTGTAAACCTCCGTCTGGCCCGTGGATACGGATGCTCCGGCGGAGGTTTTCACAAAAAAGCGCGGGCTGAACATCGGAATCCTGCGGAAATGCCGATATGGAATGGATTGAAACGCGCCTGGCCCCAGCCAATCCATCAAGGGGTGTCCCCGATTTGCATAAATGCACCCCCAAGGTACGTCCCCAATTTGCAAAAGTGCACGCGGAAGGTACGTCCCCGAATTTGCACTTATTCGGGATGAAAAAGGCCCCGAGGGCGATTCCTCGGGGCCTTGTCGTCAGCGGGTATGTAGGACCCAGATGATGCTAGTCGTTCTTCTCGACCGCACGCATGATGGCCTTGTAGATCTCCATGATCGGGATGATCAGGAAGGCGAGGCCGATGGCGCAGGCAAGCGCCTCGAGCGGCAGCTCCATGAAGCCGAACATCACGGCCAGCGGGTGGAACTCGACGACCACGACGGTGAGGATGAGCGCGAGCAGCGCAGCACCCCACAGCCACTTGTTCTGCTTGGGCATGCTGAACAGCGACGCGCGGCGGCTGCGCATGTTGAAGCAGTGGAAGATCTCGACCATCGACAGGGTGATGAACGCCATGGTGACGCCCTCTTCATCGGCGGTGCCGGCGATCATGTCGGCGATGTCGATGTAGCCCATGTCGAAGTACACGCCCACGAAGAAGCTCGCAAGCACGAGGATGGTGATGATGACGCCCTGGAATACGATGTCGATGCCCATGCCGCCGGCGAACACGCCATCGGTGGCGTTACGCGGCTTGCGCTTCATGATGTCGCCCTCGGCCTCTTCCATACCGAGCGCGAGCGCCGGGAAGCAGTCCGTGATCAGGTTGATCCACAGCAGCTGGACGGGCTGGAAGATGGTGAAGCCCACGAGCGTCGCCACGAAGACCGAAAGCACCTCGGCGATGTTGGCGGACAGCAGGAACTGGATGACCTTGCGGATGTTGTCGTAGATACGACGGCCTTCCTCCACCGCGTTGATGATGGTGGCGAAGTTGTCGTCGGCGAGCACCATGTCGGCGACGTTCTTGGTGACGTCGGTACCGGTGATGCCCATGCCCACGCCGATGTCGGCGCGCTTGATGGACGGAGCGTCGTTCACGCCGTCGCCGGTCATGGCGACGATCTTATCGCGGCTCTTCCAGGCGTCGACGATGCGCGCCTTGTGCTCGGGCTGGACGCGCGCGTACACGCTGTACTCGGTGACCTTCTCCTTGAAGTCCTCGTCGGAGATCTTGTCGAGCTGGGAGCCGGTGATGGCCTGGCTGGCGTCCTCGCAGATGCCCAGGTTCTTCGCGATGGCCACGGCGGTGTCGATGTGGTCGCCCGTGATCATGACGGGACGGATGCCGGCCTCCTTGGCCTCGGCGATGGCCGGGGCGACCTCAGGACGCTCGGGGTCGATCATGCCGGACAGGCCCACGAAGGTGAGGTCGTGCTCGAGGGCCTCGGGGCTGCAGTCGGCGGGCTGCTCGTCGTGCATGCGGACGGCGGAGGCCAGAACGCGGAGCGCCTGGTTGGCCATCTCCTTGTTGGCGGCCATGATCTTCTCGCGGCGCGCGTCGGTCATGGGCTCGACGGAGCCGTCGGCGTTCATGACCTGGGTGCAGCGGCCGAGCACCACGTCGGGGCCGCCCTTGGTGTACTGCTCGAAGGTGCCCTCGGGGGTCTTGACCACGACGGACATCATCTTGCGGCCGGAGTCGAACGGGGCCTCGCCCACACGCGGGTACTTGGCGGCGTTGCCACCCTCATAGAAGCCGAGCTTGGCAGCATCGTTCACGAGCGCGCACTCGGTCGGCTCGCCCACGGACTCGCCGGCCTCGTGATCCCACTTGGCGTCGGAGCACAGGGCCATAGCACGGACGTGCAGGTCGTCGGGACCCTCGACCTCGTGCTTGATGACGGTCATCTTGTTCTGGGTCAGCGTGCCGGTCTTGTCGGAGCAGATGATCTGGGTGCAGCCGAGCGTCTCGACGGCGGTCATCTTGCGGATGATGGCCTGGCGCTTGGACATCTTGGTGACGCCCATGGACAGCACGATGGTGACGACGGCGACGAGGCCCTCGGGGATGGCGGCGACGGCGAGCGACACGGCGACCATGAAGGTGTCGAGGATCATCTCGGGGTTGCTTCCGAGCTCACCGCCGTGACGGAGAAGGTCGACGGCGAAGATGACCACGCAGATGCCGAGCACGAGCTTGGTCAGGATGCCGGACAGCTCGTTCAGCTTGATCTGCAGCGGCGTGAGCTCCTTCTTGGCGGTGGTCAGCGCATCGGCGATCTTGCCCATCTCGGTCTTCATGCCGGTAGCGGCAACAACGGCGGTACCGCGGCCGTACACCACGGTGGAGCCCATGTAGCACATGTTCTTGCGGTCGCCCAGCGGCACGTCGTCGGTGCCCTCAGCAAGCACGATGGGATCGGTGTGCTTCTCGACCGGGACGGACTCGCCGGTGAGCGCGGCCTCCTCGATCTTCATGGATGCGCTCTCGATGATGCGGCAGTCCGCGGGCACGGAGTCGCCGGCCTCGAGCAGCACGATGTCGCCGGGGACCAAATCGGCGCTCGGCAGGTGCTCCAGCTTGCCGTCGCGGATGACCTTGGACTGCGCGGCGCTCATCTCCTGCAGGGCGGCAAGCGCCTGCTCGGACTTGGCCTCCTGGACCACGCCCAGCACGGAGTTGATGACGACGACGGTCAGGATGATGATGACGTCGGCCCACTCGGGCTCACCCTGAATGGTGCCCGTGATGGCAGAGATCGCCGCAGCGACGATAAGCATGATGACCATGGGGTCTGCCATCTGCTCGAAGAAGCGCTTCCACAGCGGGGTCTTCTCCTCTTCATCGAGCTTGTTGGGACCGAACTCGCCGAGGCGCTGCTGCGCCACGGCTGCAGTAAGGCCCGTTTCGGCATTCGAGGACTGTGCGGCAAGCACATCCTCTGCCGAAGCCAGGTACTCTTTCTCCATACCTTTCTTCCTCCTGGGTGTCGTGCCAACCAACAGGTTGAAGCCCGATCATAATTCCCCAGGAGCGCGGGGCAAGGGCCCTTCAAGGCTGCCATGTTAGCTGGCGTCTTGCAATGACTAGCAATAATACCCTATAACGACGGTATTAAGCCTACAGACTGGCCTTTGAAAAGGCCATGTTACAAATTGCGAGAAATATCAGCGAGAGCTGAGCGCCCATTGGTCTGCGTACCATATTGTGAAGAAAAAGGGACAGTCCCTATCGTTTCACGGTGAAACGATAGGGACTGTCCCTTTTTCTTCACTGACGCGCAAAAACGGGAGGCCCGAGCAGGGCCTCCCGTGCACATCGGAGCGCACATGCGCGAACGCGCTATGCGTCCTTCTCGACCGCGCGCATGATGACCTTGTAGATCTCGACCAGCGGAATGATCAGGAAACCGAGCACGAGCGCGGTAATCATACCGCGCGGCTCGAGCGCGGTCACGCCGAAGAAGATCTCGGCCAGCGGGTCGAACTCGACCACGACGAGCGTCAGGATGAGCGCGAGGATCGCGGCGCCCCACAGCCACTTGTTCTGCTTCTTCATATGGAAGATGGAGGCGCGGCGGCTGCGCATGTTGAAGCAATGGAAGATCTCGACCATGTTGAGCGTGATGAACGCCATCATGACGCCTTCCTCGTCGGCGGTGCCCGCCATCATGTTGGCGATGTCGATGGTGCCCATGTCGAAGTACACGCCGCAGAAGAAGCTCGCGAGCACCAGCACGGTGATGATCAGACCCTGGACGACCGTGTCGAGGCCCATGTGCCCGGCGAACACGCCGTCGGTGGCGTTACGCGGCTTGCGGCGCATGATGTCGCCCTCGGCCTCCTCCATGCCCAGCGCGAGCGCCGGGAAGCAGTCGGTGACGAGGTTGACCCACAGCAGCTGGATGGGCTGGAACAGCGTGAAGCCGATGATGGTCGCCGCGAACACCGAGAACACCTCGGCCAGGTTCGCGGACAACAGGAACTGGATGACCTTGCGGATGTTGTCGTAAATGCGGCGTCCCTCTTCGCACGCGTTGATGATCGTGGCGAAGTTGTCGTCGGCGAGCACCATGTCGGCGACGTTCTTGGTGACGTCGGTGCCGGTGATGCCCATGCCGATGCCGATGTTCGCATGCTTGATGGACGGGGCGTCGTTCACGCCGTCGCCGGTCATGGCGACGATCTTGTTCTTGGACTTCCACGCCTCGACGATACGGGTCTTGTGCTCGGGCTGGACGCGCGCGTACACGCCGTACTTCTCGATCTGGGAGTCGAGCTCCGCGTCGGACATCTTGTCGATCTCGGCGCCCGTGATGGCCTGGCTGCGGTCGGTGACGATACCGAGGTTCTTGGCGATGGCCACGGCGGTGTCGATGTGGTCGCCCGTGATCATGACGGTGCGGATGCCGGCGCCATGGGCCTCCTTGATGGCCGGGGCCACCTCGGGTCGCTCGGGGTCGATCATGCCGGACAGGCCGCAGAACACGAGATCGTGCTCGAGCGCCTCTGCCGAGCAGTCCGCCGGCTTCTCCGCATAGGTGCGGCTCGCGAGCGCGAGCACGCGCAGGGCCTCGTCGGCCATGGCCTTGTTGGCGGCCAGCAGCTCCTCGCGGCGCGCCTCGGTCATGGGCACGATCTTGTCGCCGTCGTAAACCTGGGTGCACAGGTTCAGCACGACGTCGGGAGCGCCCTTGGTGTACTGCTCGAAGGAGCCGTCGGCCTCCTGGACCACGACGGACATCATCTTGCGGCCGGAGTCGAACGGGGCCTCGCCCACGCGCGGGTGCTCGATATCGAGCCCCTGCATGCCGGCCTTGCCCGCATCGTTCACGAGCGCGCACTCGGTCGGCTCGCCCACGGCCTCGCCGGCCTCCTCGTCCCACTTGGCGTCGGAGCACAGGGCCATGCCGGCAAGCAGCTTCTCCTCGGAGGAGGCGAGCTCGTGCTTGACGACCGTCATCTTGTTCTGGGTCAGCGTGCCGGTCTTGTCGGAGCAGATGACCTGCGTGCAGCCGAGCGTCTCGACCGCGGACAGGTTGCGGATGATCGCCTGGCGCTTGGCCATCTTGGTCACGCCGATGGACAGCACGATGGTGACGACGGCCACGAGGCCCTCGGGGATGGCCGCGACGGCGAGCGACACGGCGACCATGAAGGTGTCGAGCAGCATCTGCGGCTCGGAGGCGACGTTGCCGATGCCGGAGCGCAGCAGGTCGACCGCGAAGATGACCACGCAGATGACGATGACCATGATGGTCAGGATCTTCGACAGCTCGGCGAGCTTCATCTGCAGCGGCGTGAGCTCCTCTTTGGCCTCGGTCAGGGCGCCGGCGATCTTGCCCATCTCGGTCTTCATGCCGGTACCGACCACCACAGCGCGGCCGCGGCCGTAGACCACGGTGGAGCCCATGTAGCACATGTTCTTGCGGTCGCCCAGCGGCACGTCGTCGACACCTGCCTCGAGCACGATGGCATCCGCGTGCTTCTCGACCGGGACGGACTCGCCGGTGAGCGCGGCCTCCTCGATCTTCATGGACGCGCTCTCGAGCACACGGCAGTCGGCAGGCACCGAGTCGCCCGCCTCGAGCAGCACCACGTCGCCCGGAACGAGCTCGGACGAATGCAGCATGGTCATCTTGCCGTCGCGGATGACCTTGGACTGCGCGGCGCTCATCTCCTGCAGGGCCTCGAGCGCCTCTTCGGACTTGGCCTCCTGGATCACGCCGAGCGCGGAGTTGATGATGACGACCGCCATGATGATGACGACGTCCGCCCACTCCGACTCGCCCTGGATCATGCCCGTGACCGCCGAGATGACGGCGGCGACGATAAGCATGATGACCATGGGGTCCGCCATCTGCTGAAAGAAGCGGATCCACAGCGGCGTCTTCTCCTCTTCGTCCAGCTTGTTGGGACCGAACTGCGACAGGCGCTGTTGGGCCACGCTTGCCGTAAGACCGGTTTCGGCATTCGAGGCTTGCTCCTCGAGCACCTCCTCGGCCGAAGCTAAGTATTCCTTCTGCATACTTTGCTTCTCCCCTCTTGGGAACACGTGCTGGCCAGCAGATTTTGCCCGATCTTAATTCCCCGTGAGAAGGGGCAAGGGCCTCTAGAGGCTGCGTACCGGCCAGCGGCTTACAACAAACAAAAGTGTAGCGCCCCTCTACACAATTTATACATGTTCTACGCAAACGGTCGATATTCGGCGCAGGCGCTCAGGCCGGCGACTTGTCAACCGCGTATGGATGTCGCCACATGCGCGGCGGACCAATAAACGCACTAAATTGGTATGGAGAACCTTGTGCGCGCCCTTTCCATCCCGTAGGCTCCCCTCGAGCACGTTCGGAAAACCAGGAGCTTCTCGTTTGTGGAATCGTTCTCGTAAAACTTGTGTGATGACTCAGAGATGATGCATCCCTTGCGTTCCTGTGAGTGATTTTCTTCTATAATACGCGCTGGTAATTCGTTTTATCAGCGCACTCTTACCGTCAGATGGAGGTCTGAATGTACAAGCGCACGAAGATCGTATGCACCATGGGTCCTGCCTGCGACAGCGACGAGACCCTCCGCGAGATGATCAAGGCGGGCATGAACGTCGCCCGCTTCAACTTCTCGCACGGCTCCTATGAGGAGCATCACGAGCGCATCGAGCGCGTCCGCCGCATCTCCCGCGAGCTCGGTATCCCCGTGGGCATCCTGCTCGACACCAAGGGCCCCGAGGTCCGCACCGGCCTGCTCAAGGATCACGCCAAGATCACCGTTCACGAGGGCGACAAGATCATCGTGACCGCGCAGCCCACCTCCGAGGACTGGCTCGGCGACGAAACCCACATCTCCCTTGACTACCTTGACCTCCCCTCCGAGGCCGAGGCCGGCTCCCTCATCCTGATCGATGACGGCCTGGTCGCCCTCGAGGTCGAGTCCATCGACGGCCAGGACATGCACTGCGTCGTCAAGAACACCGGCGAGATCGGCGAGCGCAAGGGCGTCAACATCCCCAACGTCGAGATCGGCCTGCCCGCCATCACCGACCGTGACCGCGAGGACATCCTGTTCGGCATCAAGGAGAACATCGACTACATCGCCGCCTCCTTCATCCGCAACGCCCAGGCTGTCGAGGAGATCCGTCACCTCTGCCGCCTGAACGGTGGCGAGCACGTCACGATCTTCCCCAAGATCGAGTGCGCGCTGGGCGTCCAGAACTTCGACGACATCCTCGAGGCATCCGACGGCATCATGGTCGCCCGCGGCGACCTGGGCATCGAGATCGCTCCCGAGCTCGTGCCGCACATCCAGAAGGAGATCATCGCCAAGTGCAACGCGGCCTACAAGCCCGTCATCACCGCGACCCAGATGCTCGACTCCATGCAGCACAACCCGCGCCCGACCCGCGCCGAGGTCGCCGACGTCGCGAACGCCATCTATGACGGCACCGACGCCGTCATGCTCTCCGGCGAGACCGCTGCCGGCCAGTACCCGGTCGAGGCCGTCAAGATGCAGGCCCACATCGCGCACGAGACCGAGAAGCACCTTCCCGTCCACGCGCAGCTCAAGGCCCCCGAGAACGCGCATGGCACCCGCGTCATCAACAACGTCGTGGGTATGTCCGCTGTGAACATGGCCACCGTCGTGGGCGCCAAGTGCATCACCGTCCCCACCACCACCGGCCGCACCGCGCGCCTGATCTCCCACTTCCGTCCGAACGTGCCCATCTGCGCGTTCTCCCGTCACGAGTGGGCCGTTCAGCAGATGATCATGTACTGGGGCGTTGATCCGCACCTGGCCGCCATCACGCAGGGCACCGTCAACGGCACCATCATCAAGGCGATCGAGACCGCCAAGGAGCTCGGCTACGTCAAGGAAGGCGACCTCACCGTTGCCACCGCTGGCGATCCGCGCATGTCCATCCACCTCGACGGCAAGGCGACATCCACCAACGTGGCCTACGTCGCGCAGGTGCGCTAACGCCGGCTCCCGGCTTTTTGCCACACGCCCGCCCTTTTGACAGCTTGCATACCCCCGTCTATATATGTAGGCGGGGGTATTCTTTTACTCTTGTACCATGTGATGCATAGGTTCCATTTGGTACTCATCATATTATTTTGCTTTCTTTTATAGTTTTTACTTAACTTGTGATATTCTGGTCGCATGAAAAGACTTTATGCGACAGACAAAACGGCACTTGAGCTCATCCGTTTGGGCGCCATGCCGCGCGACTACGCATCGATTGCGCTCGCGCCGGCCGATATGCTCGATGCGGCAAGCAACGCGCGCGACATCAAGCAGCTTGTCGAACGCTCGGACACTATTGCCCGACTCACGACACCCTACATGGTGCTGGTCCCCGAACATGCACATCGGCGCAACTCCAAGCTCATTACCTGCCGAGCACTCTCTGCGAGCATCACGGAGCCCTATCTTGTCAGCATCGATGAAGACTGCCTGTGCGTGACACCCGAGCTGCTGTTCATCCTGTATAGCCAGAAGCATTCTCTCGCGACGAGCGTCCAGCTTGGACTGGAGCTGTGCGGGACCTATACGCTGCCCGCCTTTTCCGATAACGAATGCTTTACTACATATGACCTGCCCGTCTTGACGACCGCAAAGTCTATTCGGGAGTTTATTGCGCGCAATCCGGGCATATACGGCGCAAAACGGGCAAAGCGGTTTGCGCGCATCTTGCGGGACGGGTCCGCCTCACCTATGGAAACCGTACTGTTCTTGCTGCTCTGTCTGCCCGTATCCGAGGGTGGCTACGGCCTTCCCTTGCCGGAGTTCAACGCCGACCTGCCGGTTATCCAGTATCTGGGATCGATGCATGTCCCTCAAATCCGCTACGGGGACCTGGTCTATCGGGCCGCGCACGTCGTATTGGAATACCAGAGCAGCGAGCATCACGCAGGAGTAGAGAAGAGGGAGTCAGACGAGGATCGTCGCGACGACATCGAGGCGACCGGCTACACCGTGATGTTCATCACGCCGTCGCGCATTAAGGATTTCGACCGTTTTGAGGCAGTCGTGCAGCGGCTCGCACGCTATCTGGGGGTAGATTTCTCGCGCTGCGAGCCCGGACGGAGCGCATCGCGTCTCGCGCTGAGACAGCTCTTGCTGCCCGAATCTTGGACTGAATAGAATTCTTATAAACGTGCAGGTATCGGAAATTCTTTTGTATAAAAAACCGTTTTGAGCAAAACCTGCAAAGATGGAGGGTTGAGTTTGGTGCGATTTTAGAGTGCCATTTCTCCCTATGCGCCATATCCCTCAACAAACGCCCAGTTGAATCCTGCGGTTTTGTTGAGGGGTGTGGCACCTGTGGGCGAGGGGCACTCAAAAATCGCACCAAACTCGATATTCATGGATTTTGGGCCGCCCCGGAGTGGCAGCGCGCACGGGCGCAGCGGCTACAGACGCTCTTCGAGGGCGCGATCGGTCGTGTCCAGGACCTCCGCGAAGGTGGTTTCGAAGAAATCCTCGGTGAGCAGCTGATAGGGAGCGTGGTCGGGAGCCCCGTTGGTGCGCACGATCTCGTGCGCCACCACGATGGCGTCGTGCACGTGCTCGCGCGCGATCGGATATTGGGGAAACTCGGCTGCGGCCTGCAGCAGCGCAGGCGTCTCCCGCGGAATCGAGACGATGGGCAGCATCTTGCCGAACCCGTCGAAATCTCCCTGCTTCTTGATACGGAACTGCTCGCTCGGCTTGCCGCCGTGCGCATCCAGAAACTCGTTGACGCGGGTGTTCCACAGGTTGTCTGCAACCAGGTGCGCCCAGGTGCCGAGCAGATAATCGAAAAGGGTGCGCTCGGGCCGTGGCGCGGAAGCGCTCTCGCACCGATCCCGTTCGACCGCGGATGCATCCTGCTGCCCCTCGAAACGCTGGGGGAAGTGGATGCGGTCTATGGCCTCGCGCTCCTCGACGATACTCATCGGCCGCACGAGCGCGCAGCTGCGGTCCTCGTCCGACAGCAGGGCGGCCTGCGGAACGACATAGGTGTCCCAGAACTCGCGCTCACGCGGCTTGGGAATGAACGCGGGCGCGGCAAAATGCGTGGACCGGTACGGAATGGGCTTGCCGATGCCGGGAACCATATACCCCACCATGATGTCGGGCACGAGGTTGCCAAACAAAAACGCGTTCGCGTCTCGAACCGTGCGGGCCACCGCACCGCCGCGCTCAAGCAGGCGCTCGGCCTCGGCGATATGAATGTTCCAGCTGGGCATAGGGTGCGCATCCTCCAAACGAACAAGGGTCCGCGCCAGGCACGGACCCCCTCAGTATAAAAGACCAATGCGTCAACGCGCCGCGGCGATAGTTAAGATCTGACCTCGCCGCCCGTGGCCTTGCAGACCTTCGCCACGAGCTTGGAGTGGGCACGCTCGACCTCCTCAGACGTGAGCGTATGGTCGTCGGAACGATACGTCAGAGCGAACGCCATGGACTTCTTGCCCTCGCCCACGCGCACCGGGTCGCGGTACACGTCGAACAGGCGCACGTCGGACAGCAGCTTGCCGCCGGCGCTTACGATACGACGCTCCAGATCCTCGCAGGTCACGCCCTCATCGACGACGATAGCCAGATCGTGCTCCACGCTCGGGAAGCTCGAGAACTCGTGGTAGGCCTCCTGGTTGCGGGCACCGCGCAGCAGGGCCTCGAAGTTGAGCTCGAAGGCGACCACAGGAAGATCGATGTCCATGGCCTCGCGTGCATCGGGGTGGATCTCGCCGACCCAGCCGAGCACGGTGCCGCCGGACAGCACCTCGGCGCCGCGACCGGGCTGCAAGAACGCGTAGCCCTCGCCCTCGGCGGGACGGAAGCGCACCTTCTCGACACGCAACTGGGCAAGCAGCTCCTCGACCACGCCCTTGCCGTCGAAGAAGCGCAGCGGCGCGAACTTCTGGTTCCACGTCACGTCGCCCATGGCGCCGGACAGCACGCCGGCGACGCTCACGTTCTCCTTGGGCTTGCTGGCGTTCTCGCGGCCATGGAACAGGCGGCCGATCTCGTAGAGCTGCACGTTGGCGATACCGTGGGCCTCGTTATAGGCCACGGAGCGCAGCAGGCCCGGCAGCAGCGAGCGGCGCATCTCGGTCTGCTCGGCGATCAGCGGGTCCATGAGCACGACGGGAAGACCGCGGCCCTCCTCCGACATGCCGATCTTCTTGAGGTCATCGGCCGCGGCAAAGGCGAAGGTCGTGGTCTCGTTCAGGCCGCAGGCGCGCAGAATCTGGCCGATCTTGCGGGTGAGATGCTGCTCGCGCGTCAGGCCGCCGATGTGGTTCTTGGCGGCAGGGATGGTCGCCTCGACGCGGTCCATGCCCCACAGGCGCAAGATCTCCTCGATAAGGTCGATCTCGCGCGGCAGGTCGGGGCGGAAGCTCGGCGGCACGACGCGAAACGCCTGCTCGTCGCCCTCGCGCACGCGAGACACCGTGCAGCCCAGGCGGGTCAGGGCGCGCTCGATGAACTCGGGATCGATGTCCGCGCCGCAGATAGCGTGCACGCGCGCGAGGCGCAGCGTGAGCTCGGGCTGCTGCTTGGGCGCGGGATAGAGGTCCACGTAGCCCGGAGCGACCTCGCCGCCGGCGAGCTCCTCGATCAGCGCGCACGTGATGTTGGCCACGTCCACGCAGCCGGTCTCGTCAACCTGGCGCTCGAAGCGGATGGACGCGTCAGAGATCAGGGACAGGTCGCGGCTCGTGTGCGAGGTGCGGCCGGCATCGAAGCAGGCGCTCTCGACCATCACGTCGACGGTGTCGTCCTCGATCTCGGAATCCATGCCGCCCATGACGCCGGCCAGCGCCACGGGGCGCTCGCCGTCGGTGATGAGGCTCATGCCCGCAGATAGCGTGCGCTCGACGCCGTCGAGCGTGGTGAACGTCTCGCCCTCGCGCGCGGCGCGCACCACGACGGAGCGCTTGCCGTCGCGCTCGGCGAACGTGGACAGATCGAACGCGTGCAGCGGCTGGCCGGTAAGCATCATCACGTAGTTCGTGATGTCGACGATGTTGTTGTGCGGGCGGATGCCGAGCGCGTTCAGGCGCTGGACCATCCAGTCAGGGCTGGGGCCGACCTTCACGTTGCGGACGATGCGCGCGACGTAGCGGCTGCACATGCCCTCCCCGTCGAAGGCGACCGAGATCTCGTCGGCGGTCGGACGGCCAACCTCCTCTTTGATCTGGGGGTACTCGACATGGTAGTCGCGGTCGTAGATGGCGCCGACCTCGCGCGCCATGCCCACCATGGACAGGCAGTCGGGGCGGTTCGGCGTGATCTCGCAGTCCAGCACGGTCTCGGAAGTGCCCTGGTACTGGGCGAACGGCACGCCCACGGGCGCGTCGGGCGGCAGGATCATGATGCCGGAATGGTCGCCGGACAGGCCCAGCTCGCGTGCGGAGCAGTTCATGCCGAACGACACCACGCCGCGCAGCTTGGACTTCTTGATCTTGACGCCGCCGGGCAGCTCCGCACCGATCAGGGCGGTCACGATGTGATCGCCCTCGTTGAAGTTCTGGGCGCCGCACACGATCTGCAGCGGCTCGGGCGCGCCGTCCTCGCCGAGATTGAACTCGCCCACATCGACCTTGGTGACCCACATATGGTCGGAATCGGGATGGGGCTCTTTGGAAACCACCTGGGCAGTGACGACATGGTCGAAGGACTCGCCCACCGTATCAACGGACTCCACCTCGGTGCCCGTGCGAATGAACTCGGCGACGAGATCGGCCGGATCGGACGGCAGCTCGATCATCTCGCCCAACCAACTATAAGGAACGCGCATTGCGATTTCTCCTTTATGACATGTAGAACGGTTTCGGCTTTCGCATGAACGGTCTCGAACGGGCGCGACGCCCAGGGCGTCGCCCGGGACCGGCTTGGGAGGGCTTCCCTAGAACTGATTCAGGAAGCGCATGTCTCCCGTCATCAGCGTGCGGAGGTCGGGCAGGTCGTAACGGAGCGCCGCCACGCGCTCGACGCCGATGCCGAAGGCGAAGCCGGAATAGCGCTCGGGATCGATGCCGCAGTTCACGAGCACGTTGGGGTCGACCATGCCGCAGCCCAGAATCTCGATCCAGCCGGAATGCTTGCAGAAGCTGCAGCCCTCGCCGTGGCACACACCGCAGCTCACGTCGACCTCGCAGGAGGGCTCGGTGAACGGGAAGAAGTGCGGACGGTAGCGCGTCTTGCGCTCGGAACCGAACATGCACTTGACGAAGTAGTCGAGCGTGCCCTTGAGGTCGCCGAACGTGATGCCCTCGTCCACCACAAGGCCCTCGACCTGGTTGAACTGCGGCAGATGGCAGGCGTCGGGGGTGTCGGGGCGGTAGACCGTGCCCGGGGCGATCATGTAGATGGGTGGCTTCTGCTCCTCCATGGTGTGCACCTGCACGCCCGAGGTCTGGGTGCGCAGCAGCACGTCGGACTCGCCGTGCGCGTGCGCCTCGGCGTGGGCGCAGGTGCCGGGCGCGTTGTCGACCACGTAGAACGTGTCGCGCGCGCTGCGGCTGGGATGGTCCATCGGCGCGTTCAGCGCGGTGAAGTTGTAGAAGGTCGTCTCCACGTGCGGACCGTCCTCGACCGTGTAGCCGATGCCGCAGAAGACGTCCTCGATCTCCTCGATGATCTGGTTGATGAGGTGCTGATGGCCGATCTTGGGGCGCGCGCCGGGCAGGGTCACGTCAACGGCCTCGGTCGCCATCAGGGCACTTATGGCCTCGCGCTTGAGCGCGCCGCCGCGGCGCTCCAGCAGGCTCTCGGCCAGACGGCGCAGCTCGTTGGCGCGCTTGCCGAGCACAGGGCGCTCCTCGGGAGCCACCTTGCCCATCATGTGCATGACCGAGGTGATCTCGCCCTTGCGGCCGAGCAGCGCCACGCGCGCCTGCTCGAGCGCATCGACCGTCACGGCGCCCTCGATCATCTCCTTTGCCTTGGCTTCGAGCTGGTCAAGGTCTTCAATCAGACTCATGAAACATCCCTTCTCAATAAAAAACCGTCCTTGCACGTGGGGAAACCCCGTGTGCAAGGACGGACAGATCCGCGGTACCACCTTGTTTGGCTGCCGGTTGTCGCGCCCGGCATACCCTCTTTTGCCCGATATCGCCCGGGCGGGCGGCTTCCCTACTCAGCTGCCGTGTTCTGGCGCGTCCGTTCAGGTCGCTGCTCGGGAGTGAACGCTGTGTCCTTGCCCACGCAGGAAGGCTTTCAGCCGGTGACCTTCCCTCTCTCTGCGGGACGCGGCGGGCACAACCCTCTCCGTCAACGCGTTGAGGGCAAGGATAGCACAAGCGCTTGCCGCAAACCCGCGCAAGCGCACATTCCACGCTTTTCGGCGCTTTTTGGGACGGGGCCCGGGGATGCGGCCGACCGGATGCTTACCGGTGTTTTGCCATAGGCTTACGAAGCCGATACAGCTACACTTGTTGGAACACTCAATCGCACGGAGGATGAGGAGAACGCGATGGGAAAGGCAAAGATCAACACCCACAAGCTGGGCAAGAAGCTGCGAAAGCTCGAGCGCAAGCTGTGGACCTACGAGTACCTGCTCAAGATAAGCGAGTTCGACGGCGCCACCGTGGCACCCGAGAACGGCGCCGCGGCTCGCGGTGAGGCCCTGGGCACGCTCGCCGCCGCCCATCACAAGCTGCTCACGAGCGACAAGGCCGTCGAGCTCGTCCGCGCGCTCGAGAAGGCGGCCGCCAAAGACAAGATCACCGGCCAGCTCGCCGACGAGGTCCGCGTGCTCGCGCGCGACCAGCGCGAAGCGCTCGTCATCCCCACCGAGGAAGAAGAGGCCTGGACCCGCCTGATCTGCGAGGCGGATGCCGTGTGGCACAAGGCGAAGGCGGCCAACGACTGGGCGTCGTTCGAACCCTACGTCGACCGCATCGTCAAGACCTGCAAGCGCCATGCGGGCTATCTCGATCCCACGCGCGACCCCTATGACGTGCTGCTCGACCAGTACGAGCGCGGGCTCACCTCCCAGGCCTTCGACGCGTTTTGCGACCAGGTGCGCGCAACCGTCGTCCCACTCGTGCACGCCATCGTGGAGCACGGCGTGCAGCCCAACGCCTCGTTCCTCCGGGCGCGCATCCCCGAATCCATCCAGAAGGCGATCTCGTTCGACCTGATCGACCTGGTGGGCATCGACCGCGCCGACACCGCGCTCGCCTTCACCGAGCACCCCTTCTCCGAGGGCTTCGCAGTCGGCGACGCGCGCATCGCCACGCATATCTACGAGGACAACGTCATCTCGAACGTCTACTCCATCATCCACGAGGCGGGCCACGCCATCTACGAGCTGGGCGTCGACGAGGCCTACGCCTACACCTGCCTGGCGGGCGGCACGTCCATGGGCATCCACGAAAGCCAGTCGCGTTTCTTCGAGAACACCGTCGGCCGCAGCCGCGCGTTCATGGGCCCGCTGCTGCAGATCCTGCGCCGCCGCATCCCCGCCATCTACGACAGCGTCTCCGAGGAGGAGCTGTACCGCGCCGTCAACATCGCGGAGCCCTCGCTCATCCGCACCGAGGCCGACGAGCTCACCTACCCGCTGCACATCATGATCCGCTACGAGATCGAGCGGAAGCTGTTCTCCGGCGAGGCGACGGCGCGCGACATCCCGGGCCTCTGGGACGAGCTGACCATGAAGTACCTGGGTATCGAGGTGCCCGACGACGCGCACGGCTGCCTGCAGGACACGCACTGGTCGGGCGGCAGCTTCGGCTACTTCCCCACCTACGCGCTGGGCAGCGCCTACGACGCGCAGTATGCGCCGGCCATGGCGAGCGCCGGCATCGACCTGGAGGCGGCGTGCGCCTCGGGCGACCTGGCACCGGTGCGTGCATGGCTCGAGCAGAACATCTGGCGCTGGGGCCGCGGCAAGGATGCGCCCGAGCTCATCGAGAACGCCTGCGGCGCGCCGTTCGACGCGACGTATTACTGCGACTACCTCGCCAAGAAGTTCGGCGCGCTCTACGCGCTGTAATGTCTGCGTTTCGATTTTGACGCGGGCGCGCCGCAGAGGAACCTCCCTGCGGCGCGCCCGCGTTTTTCATGGGCGCACTTGATGGGCAGCGCGGGCCGTCCGCCTCGCTCGCGCCATACCGCCTCTCGGCACCGTCCGGCACCGTCCGATACCTCGCCGCCCTCCTTTATCCCAAGCTTGCGATTCCCCTGCGCCCGGATGGGGTATCCTGCCTGTAAGTTCATCCGTCGAAAGGAAACGCCATGTTCGGCTTCATCCTCATCGCCGTGCTCGTCCTGCTCATCATCAGCATCGCGACAGGCAACCTGTTCTTCGTGGTCAAGCAGCAGCACGCCGTCATCATCGAGCGCCTGGGCAAGTTCAACCGCATCGTCGGCGCGGGCTTCCACGCCAAGATCCCCTTCATCGACCGCAAGGCGGCCACGGTGAGCCTGCGCACCATGAAAAACGGCTTCGATATCGACGTCAAGACCGAGGACAACGTCACCATCGGCCTCGAGGTCTCCGCGCAGTACCACGTGAGCTACGAGCTCGGCAACGCGCCGCAGGAATCCGGCGTGTACAAGAGCTACTACATGCTGCAGCAGCCCGTCGCCCAGATGCGCGACTTCATCACCGACGCCCTGCGCAGCTCCATCCCCGTCTACACCCTCGACGAGGTCTTCGCCAAGAAGGACGACATCGCCAAGGACGTGAACGCCACCGTCTCCGAGCAGATGGCGGCCTACGGCTTCACGCTCGTCTCGACGCTCATCACCAAGATCGCTCTGCCCGCTGAGGTCGAGAACTCCATGAACCAGATCAACGCCGCCCAGCGCACCAAAGCCGCGGCGCAGGACCTGGCCGAAGCCGACCGCATCCGTCGCGTCACGGAGGCCAAGGCGGAGGCGGAGGCCATGGAGCAGGCGGGCGAGGGCATCGCCAACCAGCGCAAGGCCATCGCGCTGGGCATCAAGGACTCGCTGGAGATCATCCAGGAGACCGGCGTGGGCAACGACGAGGCGAACCTGCTGTTCATGTTCACGCAATGGACCGAGATGATGAACGAGTTCGCCAAGAGCGGCAAGAGCTCCACCGTGGTGCTGCCGAGCGATTTCCGCCAGTCGGCGAGCATGTTCGAGCAGATGATCGCGGCAGGTGAGGCTAACGACGCCGGCAACGTGCCGCCGGTGACGCCTGAGGGCTAGCGGCTCGCCCCGCTCGCGCAATGGGTCATTTGGGGACGGGTTCGTTCCAACCCATTGGCCTTGACCCCACACGCTCGCAACGCAAAGGCGCCCCGTCCGGATCGCTTTCCGGACGGGGCGCCTTACTGTACCGCGTGTGCTCGGAGAACTCTACAGATTGCCCTCGCGCGCATCCTGGCAGGTCGGGGTCACGCGCATCTGGAGCTCGCCGGCCGCATCGGAGGGAACCGTGATCGTGTAGGTCACCGTGCAGCTCTCCTCGTCATACAGGTCGAGCATGCCGTACGTGACGTTCAGCCCGTTGTAGGTGCCTTCCTTCATGGTCATGTCGGCCTGGCCGTTCACCTGCACGTTCACATCGGAGATGGTGCCGCCTGCCGGTGCGAACAGGTAGACGATGTAGCGCTCGAGCGGCACGAGCTGGATCGAGCCGTCGTCCATCCACTTGTTAACACCCACGTACCCAGGCAGATTGGCCGCCTCCGCCTCGGTGCAGGTGTTGGCGATGTCGACCGTGACGTCGTAGGTCGTGGTGCCGTCGCCGCGCTTCATGCCCGAGGAGACGTCCACGTTGAGGTCGAGGTACCAGTCCATCTTGGAATAGCCCACGTTGTTGAGGTAGACGCCGGCCTCCGGGACGCCGTCGACGTCGCCCGCGTCAGGCAGCTCGTTGGCGATGCCCATGTCCTCGATCGCCTGCTCCTCGTCCGCGTCCTCCATCCAGACGATAAAGCGCCCCTCGTCGCAGCCGCGCGCGAAGACCTGCACGAGTCCGGCCATGTCGGCCTCGCCGATGCCGGACAGGATGCGGTCGAAGGCGGCCTGCGCCACGCTCGCGAAGATGGCGTCGGACTCCTCCTGGGGGTAGTTCCAGTACACGTCGTGCATGAGGACGGTCGCCGCGTTCGTGCCGTCCACGGCCGTGCCGTCGGGTAGCGTCACGCCGCCGACGAGCCCGAGCAGGTACTGGAGGAACACCGGGTCGAGCGCGATGACGCCGTCGACGTGCTGACCCATGCCGGCCTCCCACAGCTGGCCGATGATGGAGGCGGCGCGTGGGAAATCGGGGATCATGGTGGCGTCGCCCGTCACCTTACCCACGTTGCCGGTCATCTTGTTGAACAGGTTATTCTCTTCGTCGGTAAGCAGGACCTGTTGGTCATCGGACACGCGCAGCGAACCGCGGAAATCGCCGATCTCCATCTGGCCGTCCGTGATCGTGATGACGCCCTGGGAGCCGCCCAGGCCACCGTTCGCGCGGATCTCGACGTTGTTCTGCGCCATGACGAGGTAGCTGCGGGTGCCTTGCGCGCCCAGCATGGCGGGCAGCACGGGCGAGAGGCTCTCGCTCGCCTTGACTGCGCCGTCGAGCACCGCGAAGCCGTCCTTGGCGGTCTCGACGAGCTCGGTCACCTGCGCGACGTGCGTGTCGCCGATCGCCTGCACGCGCCCGTTCGCGCTCCCGAGGACCTCGGCGCTGTCGGCCAGCGCGTCCACGACGGCGCAGACGGCCGACACGTTGATGCTGCCGTCGGCGAACAGCCTGCCCGGCGTGGCGCCGGCGAGCTGCTCGGCCATGGGCACGAGGGCGTCCGCGGACACCTCGGACAGCACCGAGACGAGCTCGCGGGCGGCCGACACGTCGGAGCCGACCACGGGGATGACGGAGGCCGCGGCCCAGAGGGGACCGGAGGTCTCGGCCTCGATGTCGGCGCACAGCGCCTGGAGGCGCGCCGCGTCGTCGGGCAGCGTCGAGAACTCGCCGGAGGTGACCTTGCCCTTCACCGAGTTGACGATGCCCACGGCCTCGCCCGCGCGGTCGCGCACGGACAGCGCGGAGCGCGCGAGCAGGGCGCCCGAGACGCCGAGCGCGACCACGAGCAGGACGACGACGGCGATGATGGCGCGGCGGATGCGGCGGCGACGGCGGCTGTGGCGGCGCTTGACGAGTCCGTCGTCGGTGCGCGAGCCGGCGTCCTCGCCGTAGGGCAGGCCGAAGTCGTAGAACTCGGCGCGCTCCCCGGAGGGCGCCCCCTGGAAGGCGGTCGGCTCCGAGGCGGCGCTCCCCCGCTCGGTCTCGATGCGGCCGACCGGCTCGGTGTAGGGGCCGTCCTGCGGCGCGGCGCCCTGCGCGGGACCGGCGGCGCCGGGGCGCGGACCGGGCGCGCCCCGCGTCTGGGCCTGCTCGCGGCTCTTCGCCGCGAGTGCGATGAACTGCATGGTGTCCTGCGATGCGCCCGCGCCGGACCCGGCGGCCGCGCGACGGCGCGGTGGCCGCTGCGGACCGCTGCCGTTCATGTCGTTCGAATCTGCCATATCGTCTCCTTGTATCGCACGCACGAGTGCGTCTGTATTCGCCCTTGAAAGTATAGTTTATGCAAACTTGCAGCTACTAAACTCCAAATGAGCTACAAGGGGATGGGTTGGTTGGGGACGGGTTCGCTTCAACCCATCCCGCCGTCCCGGCCCGCCGAATGGGTTGAAACGAACCCGTCCCCAACCAACCCATCGCACAACGAAAATCGGGCGTCCCGCCACCGTGCGGGACGCCCGATACAGACGCCTATGTATCGACGGTTTTCGCCTACTCCACCTTGAACGAGTCGAGCGCCTTCAGCGTGAACGCACTCGCCTCCTCGCACAGATCCTTCGTCGGAGCCTCGGCGAGCACGCGGACCAGCGGCTCGGTGCCGCTCGCGCGCACGAGCACGCGGCCGCGATCGCCCAGGAACTCCTCCGCCTGCTTGACGGATGCCAGCACGCCCTCGTCGGCCATCGCCGCATCGCGGTCGGTCACGCGCACGTTGGTAAGCAGCTGCGGATACAGCTTCACCGGCGCGCACAGCTGGGACAGCGTCTCGCGCTCGGCGCGCAGCACCTCCATCACGCGCAGCGAGGTCATGATGCCGTCGCCCGTGCACTCGATGTCGCCGAAGATGATGTGACCGGACTGCTCGCCGCCCAGGCTGTAGCCGTTGGCGCGCATGCAGGCGTAGACGTGCTTGTCGCCGACCGCCGTGGTCTCGTAGGACAGACGCGCCTCGTCGAACGCCTTGAACAGGCCGTAGTTGCTCATGACGGTCGGGACCACGGTGCCGCCGGTCAGACGACCGTGCTTGTTGAGGTAGACGCCGCACACGTACAGGATGAGGTCGCCGTCGACCACGTTGCCGCGCTCGTCCACGGCAATGCAACGGTCCGCGTCGCCGTCGTAGGCAAAGCCCACGTCCAGACCCTGCTCGACCACGTGACGGCGCAGGCGATCGATATGGGTGGAGCCGCAGTCGACGTTGATGTTGAAGCCGTCGGGGCTATTGTTGATCACGCGAACGTCGGCACCGAGCGCGTCGAACACGGGCTTGGCAACCGAAGACGCGGAACCGTTGGCGCAGTCCAGGCCGATCTTCACGCCCTGCAGCGAGAAGTTGGCGCTGGAGATCAAGAAGGCGATGTAGCGGTTACGGCCCTGCATGTAGTCGATCGTCGCGCCGATGGAGTCTCCGGTGGCCAGCGGCACGTCGCACTTGCCGTCGATGTAGTCCTCGATCAGCTCGAGCACTTCCTCGTCCATCTTGTAGCCCTCGCCGTTCACGAGCTTGATACCGTTGTCGGTGTAGGGGTTGTGGGAGGCGGAGATCATGATGCCGCAGTCGAAGCGCCCGTCGACCGTCTCGTACGCCACGCCCGGCGTGGGGATGACGTGCAGCATGTACGCGTCGGCACCCGAGGCAACAAGGCCCGCCACCAGCGCAGATTCAAACATGTAGCTCGAACGGCGGGTGTCTTTGCCCACGACCACGCGCGCCTTGCGCTCCTGGCGCGCGCCGTAATACCAGCCCACATACCGTCCGATTTTGAACGCATGATCAACCGTAAGGCCCTTGTTGGCTTCTCCACGGAATCCGTCGGTGCCGAAATACTTCATGTACGGTCCCTTTCGCAGAATGGTGCGACCAGCGGACATGCGACCGCGGCGCGATGCATTGAAACTGACGTGCGCCAGCGGCTCTATTGTAGCGTTGCGAACGCATTGGCCCAAACGGAGCGGCGTCAAGTTATCGAATCGTTTATCAGTTGGATGGAAAGTGCGGTGGGTGCATGCCAGGAGCAGCGAAGGTGGCCGATCGGAAAGCTGCGCCAAAGACGCAGCGTCGAAGGTGGTCAAAATGTGCGTTCCCTATAGGCATGCCCCAGGTCAGCCGAAATGGGCGCCGCGCTTTCCCCGGTGCGCCATCAAGAGGACGGCGGGGACGAACACCAAGGCGAGCGCCAGCCCGTAACCCAAAGCGTCGAAAAGAAGGTCGGTGACATCGAAATGCCTGCCCAGGACGAACAGCTTATGGGTCTGGTCGAACAGCGAGCAGGCGACGCAGGCCGCCAGGGCAACCGTCGCCCGATGGTTCAACCGCTTTCGCGGCTTCAAGGGAGAGCTGTCGCTTCGCGGCACGTACAGAAGCGCCGCCAGGCTCACAAACAGCCCGAGCGCGAAGAACTCCGCCGTATGGGCCCACTTGCGAATGCCGGCGACAGCGAACAGATGCGAGGCGACTTTGCGGATCGTCGCCTTGATGGTCATCCAGATTGATCCGCCGGCAGCGGTCTCGACCGGCGTGAGCTTTTGCTCGAAGAAACCGGAAAGGGAGGCGCTTTCCTGCGGTCCCTGCACGGTAAGGGCGAAGATGGCCGCAAACGCGACCACGCCGAGCGCAACGCAGGCAAACCAGATACAGCGTTTTGTGCGATGGGAAATCATGTGGCCCCTCACCTCTTTTCAGTTTCTTGCGTCTCGCGTTCTGATACCCACTCGATCGCTCCCCGGGATGCTCTACGCAAAAAGCCCGCAGACGCGACGCCTGCGGGCTTTTCGATTTTGGGAGCCATAGGGTTTGCCCGCCTTACTGCCCCTGCGCGGCGTAGCGGGCCTCGGCGGCGTCCTTGGCGGCGCGCCACCAGGGCTCGTGGTCGCGGTACCAGGCGATGGTCTGCTCGAGGCCTGCGGAGAAGTCGGTGTGGGCGGGCTCCCAGCCGAGCTCGCGGCGGAGCTTGGTGGGGTCGATGGCGTAGCGGCGGTCGTGGCCGGGGCGGTCGCGGACCCAGTCGAAGTCGTCCTCCGGCCTCCCCATCGCGCGCAGGACGGCGCGCAGGACGTCGATGTTGGAGCGCTCGCCGTCGGCGCCGATCAGGTAGGTCTCGCCGACGCGGCCGCGCGTGAGGATGGTCCAGACGGCGGAGCTGTGGTCCTCGGTGTGGATCCAGTCGCGGACGTTGCGCCCGTCGCCGTAGAGCCTGGGGCGGACGCCGTCGATGACGTTCGTGATCTGGCGCGGGATGAACTTCTCCGGGTGCTGGTAGGGCCCGTAGTTGTTCGAGCAGTTGGAGATCGTCGCGCGCAGGCCGTAGGTCCTCACCCAGGCGCGCACGAGCATGTCGGAGGCCGCCTTGGTGGAGGAGTACGGGGAGGACGGCCGGTACGGCGTCTCCTCGGTGAAGCGCGCCGGGTCGTCGAGCGCCAGGTCCCCGTAGACCTCGTCGGTCGAGACGTGGTGGTAGCGCACGCCGAACTTCCGGCAGGCCTCGACGAGCGCGAAGGTGCCCTCCACGTTGGTGCGCAGGAACGGCGCCGGGTCGGCGATGGAGTTGTCGTTGTGGGACTCGGCGGCGTAGTGCACCACGGCATCGTGCCCGGGGACGAGCTCGTCCAGCAGTCCCGCGTCGCAGACGTCGCCCACGACGAGCTCCACGCGCGCGGGGTCCAGCCCCGCGATGTTCTCGGGGTTGCCCGCGTAGGTCAGCTTGTCGAGCACCGTGACGTGCGCCTCCGGGTGCTCGCGCGCCACCCAGCGCACGAAGTTCGACCCGATGAAGCCGCAGCCGCCGGTGACGATGATGTTTTTGGGCTCGAAGATCTCCGACATTCCAGCCATCCTTCCGCTTTTTGTTTCACCCCGTCACTCTACACGAACTGTCAGCTCGTTGCAGCGGGAAGGCGCATGGCTTTGCATTCGTAATGTCGGAGCGGGGCCCTCTCGGCTCAAAACTCAGAAGCACAGCCCTCTTCCACCGTCAAAGCACCCGCTAACGACACCTTACCGTCGTTAGGGCAAGGCGAAACCTTCTAACAACTTTTTTCGGGCGAAAAATGTTGTTAGAAGGTTTCGTGCTACACCGCACAGACCGGGAATGCCCAAGCGCGCTCGCTCACCGGGAACGTGTCGCCCGCCATGCACAGGATGCGGCCGCGTCCGATCTCCCGCTTGAACGCGAGCAGGTCGGCGGGTACGTCGTCTACCGCTACGGGGTCGAGCACACACAGGTTGCGCGCGTCCTTCTTCGACGGAGGGGCCGTCTTCTTCACCTCGACAGGGCAGAGGATCCCATCCTGCTCCAGCAAAAAGGTCGATTATCTTCTTGTCGTTGTTCCGGAAGAACAATAACGGTGCCCGGCAGCCGGCGTTGAGAAAGCTCTTGTAGACCTCTCCGAGCACATAGGCCTCGAACACCTGCCCGCTCATGGCACCCGCCTCGAGCACTCGAGGGCTGCTCCACCCCGTGAGGTGCGTAGCAGGACCCGTGTCCAGAAAGTGCAGGACCGGCTGCTTAGACAGGCGCTTCAACAGGTTATTTGCGTACGGCTCGACCACCTTCGCCAGATTTGAGCTCACCAGCAACGACAGCCAGATCTTCGCGGTCTTCTCGTCGATATCAGCGATACGGACAAGCTCGGCGGATATACACGGCCTGCGGTGCCGTGACGGATCGGCGCATCGAGGCCTTCGCTTCGCACCGGTGGCCCTACTTGATTTCTGGCCTGCATAAAACTCAGATAAACCAGCAGTTAGCGGGACTCACCATGCATAAAAATCCGTTCGAAGCAAAACCCACTAAGAACATAGGCTGAGTTTGTCACTGTTTTTCGGTGCCCGCTCCCCGCAGGTGCCGTACCCCTCGGCAAAACCGCAGGATTCAACTGGGGAAATGTCGCGGCGTATGGCGCATGTGGAGAATTCGCACCGAAAAACAATGACAAACTCGGTATACATGTTTTTCACGTCCTCGCGCAGGGCCGATCGAGACCAATCAATCGGTGTCTCCCCAGTCGGTCTTGGATACCCGAGACATCACCTACCTGTATGGTTCAGCAAGCCTCCCATCCTCATCGATGATCTTTGCAGAGAGCAAACGATACCTCGCCTCTTGAACAGCACGAGCATTATCCGTCTTAGAAAGCTTCCGAATCTCTTTAAGGTCCTGCTCCTGATGTCTTTCGAGAGTCGCGACGATCATTGCTGCCTCCTTCAGTAGGATGCATACATAGTATCTGAAAAGCCTTGACGCGAAATCTCATTCAAGCTGAAGGCCAGCACGTCATTTACTTTGACGCTTCGCAACGCCATCAAACAGAGATTCCGATGGAACGGCAGGCGCTGAACCCCCATGAGCCCCAGGCAGCAAGAGACCGGGGCCGGCACCCACAACGGACACCAGCCCCGACCCGACACGCCCCGACCGCAGCGCGGCGCCGGAAAAGTCCCCTCCACTAAGCCGCCGAAAGCCTCTCGTCCTTTTCCTGCACCATACCGGACTCCCCCACCGCACTCTCACGCAACTCGCGAGGAGACCAGCCGTTGAGATCCCAGCTCGGCAGTACGTCCTCAAGATTCACGAGAAGATCGGCCAGCTCCAACCTGTCGTATGTGTGTTCGAACAGATGCAACGACTCAGCACACATCACCAATCGACGCCCCTCGGGGTAGCTATGCCTCCACGAGATGAGGTAGCCGAGTGTATCGTCAGCATAGGTGAAATCGTCCTCTCCATTGGGAACATGCTCGTCCAGCCACGCACGCACAGCAATCGCTTCGGGCAAATTCCGCATCCACTTCATCGCACCGTCCACGCCCATCTCGGGATCGAACCGCCTGCGATCCGGCCCCTGACTTCGCGTCATGAGCAGCATTTTGATATACGTGTCGCGAGCCCGTAGCTCCGCCTCCCGACGCGTTCCACGATCGATCACACCGTGCCCATCGGTTGACCAAGGCGCCCGCACCGAGAAGGAATCCATGGATCGGTACCGCGCACTTCGAGCTTGAGCAACGTCCCCCACATACAGGTCGGAAAGACTGCTGTGGACTATATGGCTAGAAGGAGCAGGGGCGCCATTCGGCCAGCAACCATAAGACACCTCTTGACGATATTGGCTCCAAACCTTCATTGGATGGGCGTACAGGCAGTCAAGGACCTCCTGAACATCCGGTTCGAAGCCAAACAGCTCGTTGCAACAGCTGACAACTTCGGAAATCGGGGCGACGCTGCAGTATTCCTTAAGGGCGGATATGGCGAGGGGGAGCTGCTACCTGCGGTTCCGCTCCCTCTCGATCTTCCCCACATCGACCCGCTGCGCCGCCGTGATAATCTCCTGCGGGATGAATGCGTGGTAGCAGCCGTTACAATAAAACACCCAGACAAACGGCTCGAAGGGAACCAGATCGTCCGCGCCCGCGCCGTCCCCACCGGCGAAGGTGAAGGCGCCGCCCGGCTTATCCAACATCATCATGAAGCTGGAGAAAGCTTCGTCTCTGCAGCTCGCAAGCTTCGACTCAAGGGCCTTGGGAAGCAGATCGACCTCGGCGACAATGCGATCGATAACCAACTGTTTGCGGAGACCGGAGATGCGGCTCACGCCCATAGCCGCGAGCAGATCGGCAGAAACCTGCTTATTCGCATGCCCAAGACAATCCTTCAGGCTCGTCTCGGGCATTGTTTGCACCCCGCGAACGCCATAAGGGAGGCGATGCCAGCACTTTCCGATACGCGGATACTTCTCCTCCTGGTTCCCTCGTTCTCGTTCACGCCTGCGCGCCTCAACCGCCAACCGGCGGTCCTCTTGGCTGAGTCCAGCGAGCTTTCCTCGATGTACACCGTTCGGAAGTCTCAATCCGCTGCCATGTTCCCGTCCGACCATACGTCACTCCCTTCTGGCCTTTCGCGCACACCGCGCGCTCAACCAGATATAGCGGGGCCGTCTTGTCGGCGAGCATGTGGATCCTAAAAGAACCTCAGCTGTAATCAGCGTTTATCCAACCGTAATCCAACCGGCCCAAATGGCAGGAGTGCCGAACGGAGGAGCTGCCGAAACGAATCTCCGGCTAGCACTTTGAACGCTACCGAATCTACAATTGGGGACAACGGGCCTCCGCCAAGTCAATCAAATCCGAATCCCACACCAGATACCGCTTCCATCGGCATGCAAGAAGGGCTTCTGGCGCCAACTGCGATCGTCGCCTTGCTGCATCGGAGGGCGCGGGCGGTGTCGCTCCAGCTCACCCCTTCAGGGCCGGAGCATCATCTCTTTCTTAGTGGCCATGGCGGCCCTCCCACTGAAAGGCTATTGGATTCTGTAGCCGGTACCGTCTGCATGGAACGTCGGTACCGTTTTTGTAGAACACCGGTACTGACAAAATGCAGTACTCACGTCTCGGGTTTACTTACCCAATACAGTTAAGTCGTTCCAAAGGAGCTCCGCTTTTATTCATATCCCAGCTCCTGGGGTATGCTTGCGAGGCCCCGAGGGGCGACCCGACCGACCGCCCGCGCGCAGCCGTCTTGCCCTGCCCCGCAGAGGGCCCGGGGGGTGTTGCTGGCGCGGGCGGCGTGTCCGCCGAAGACGACCGATAGGAACCTGCCGGGCATGCTGTTCGAAGACCGCCGCGGCTCAGTATTGTGGGTGTTGCCAAGCGGGCGCCCGGCCGGGCCGACATGCGGACACGGCAGGAAGGATACCACGTATGTACATGACGCCGCAGGCATGCGCCGACGCCGGGGCCGCCTACCCCGACTACGAGCTGTTCATCGGGTTCGACGTCGGCAAGTCGTTCCACGTGGCCCACGCCCGGGACCGGGCCGGCCGGAGGGTCGGCTCGGGCAGGGTCGACAACGTCGAGGCCGCGGTGGACGCGTTCCTCTCCCGCGCGATCGGGGCCGCCGGCGCCGACCCGTCCCGCACGCTCGTCGTCGTCGACCAGCGCCGCAACATCGGGACGACCGTGATCAGGCGCGCCCGCGCGGCCGGCTGCGAGGTCGCCTACCTCACCGGGAAGCGCGAGAAGAAGGCGCGCGAGCTGTTCCCGGGTGTGGCCAAGAACGACGCGAAGGACGCCGAGGTCATCGCGGCCGCGGCGGCGGGCATGCCCCAGTCGCTGCTGCCCGTGCCCGAAGAGGACGACGGCCTGGAGGGCGCCAGGAGGCTGCGCTCGCAGCTGTCGTTCGCCGTGAAGCAGCGCACCCAGTGCATGAACAGGGTCCGGGCGGCGCTCGTCGAGTCGAACGGCGCCTTCGAGAGGCTCGTCGACCTCGACCGCGCGTGGGCCCTCGACGTGCTCGAGCGGATAGGCGGCCCCTGGCAGGTCCTCGACGCCGGCAGGGAGAGGCTCGCCGAGGTCGCGCGGGGCGCCAGCGGGGAGGAGCTCGACGCGCTGTGGGAGTCGCTCTCGCGCGCGACGCGCCCCACGGAGGAGCAGGTCCGATCCGAGGCGGCGACGTTCCGCATCCTCGCGCGCCGGATAAGGTCGCTGCGCGAGGACGCCGAGGAGCTGTCCGGGCTGATCGCCGCGGAGGTCGAGGGCGACGAGACCTACCGCTGCCTGCTCACCGTGCCCGGGATCGGCCCGGCGACCGCCGCCCAGCTGGTGGCCGGGGTGGACATCGCGGCCTTCCCGGGCAACGACAAGCTCGCCAGCTACTGCGGGCTGGCGCCCAAGGACACCCAGTCGGGGACGACGTCGAGCTCGGCGACCTCGTCGCCGGAGGGCAACAGGTGCCTGAAGAACCTGCTTGTATTCACGTGCCTGTCGCTCGCCCGCTCGGACGGCGAGTTCGGGCGCTACTACCGGGCGTGCAGGGAGAGGGGGATGAGGCACACTGCGGCGCTCAAGGCGACGGCGAGGAAGAGGCTGAAGGTCATCTACGCGGTGATGAGGGACAGGAGGCCGTACTCCCCGCCGGCATAGGCGCGCCGCGACAACCGGGCCGCGAGACCGCGCCGGGACGCCCCGGCGCCGATTCGGCATGCGCCGACGGGCCGGGAGATTTATTCAGATCGAAGCTTGACAAAGCTATAGGAACACCCAATACAGTTAAGTCGTTCCAAAGGAGCTCCGCTTTTATTCATATCCCAGCTCCTGGGGTATGCTTGCGGGGCCCCGAGGGGCGACCCGACCGACCGCCCGCGCGC